>NZ_JAOTBD010000010.1 GCF_026162625.1 Paracoccus beibuensis
CACCGAGGGGGCTCGCGCGCATGTGCTGGTCAGCAAATACGCGGACCACCTGCCATTGTATCGCCAGAGCCAGATCCTTGCCCGTGCCGGGGTCGAGCTGCATCGCAGCACGCTGGCCGATGGGGTTAGCACCGCCGCCTTCCACCTCGGCCCCGTGGTTGATCGGCTGGCCGAAGACCTGAAGGCGTCGACCAAGCTGTTCATGGAGTTCGCAGGGGACCGTGGCCCCAGTGGAGCCGCGTAAGCCCCGGAGAACACGACTGCTCCTGTGCTGGACCGGCAAGGGGCGCACAAGGACCGGTTACCTATGGCTCTGGCGCGCGATGACCGCTCATGGGGCGGGGCAGACCCGCCCGGCGTCGCCTTCATCTATGCGCCCGACCGCGCGGGCGAATGAATGGATCTGTCGGCGTAGCAGCGCTCGAATACACTTGTGGTGAGACATTCTTTTGCGAACAAGCGTCATAGGTTCAATCACCTTCATCGCGCACGTCTGCGCCGCTTCCAGGCCTTGAACCTCTTTCGCAACTGACGGACCTTACCGACCTTCGGAATCAGGTTCTCGCGCAATCCGGGATCGGGCGGCAACTGTAGTGCCGTGGCAAATTCTTCGTCGAAACCAGCCAGTGATGCGACGGCCCTGTCCCGCACGAGATGCGCATCGGCACGTCCGGCATTCGAAAGGCAGCGGTCCAGCGCCGCCCGCAGATCCTCGTCACTTGCTTCCTCCGGATCGAAGACCTCGTTCCAGCCCAGCTTGTGTGCCTGACGCATCACCTTGTCGCCACCGGCAACCGGATCGACGGCGATCGTCGGTATGCCGTTCTTCAACGCCAGCACCATGCCATGCAGCCGCGTGGTCAGCATCGCATCAAGCCGTCCGCAAATGGATTCGAACTGCGCTGCGTTCGACAGGCCGAAGCGGTTCATGGAGGCTGGCACGGAGGTGTCCATTTCGATGAACGCAACCCCCGAGCTTTCGATCAGGCGGCGCAGCTTTCGCTCAGCCAGGTCGCCCCTGTGGCGGTCCCCATACTCGCGCTGAAAGCCGGTCAGGCACAGACCGATGACGGGAACGCGGGACGGCGCTTCGCGGAAACTCAGGTCCGCGCGCACGGTCCTGTCACTGTCCCGCTCAAGCAGGATCTCGAACGGGTTGAAGGTCGCAAGCGGCTCGACCATCGTCAGGTTCACCCCGATATGCACGCAGTGCTGGAAGCGACCGAAGATGCTCTCGTGCTGGACGGCCATCGCGGGGGTAAACGGGCCGCAGATGACGAACAGGTGCGAATAGTGCGCAGGCTCCGGGGTAAACCTGTCCAGCCAGGTGCTGTCGATCGACAGGCGGGCATCAGTATAGGGGGCAACGTCATAGGCCATTCCCACTGCCTGCAGTTGGCGTTCCGTCTGCCGCAGCACCTCCACGTCGCCGACGGTCGAGAAATGTCCGACGAGAAGCGCGCGCCGTGTGGTGCTGGTCATCGGGCTTTGGTGCTTTGGCATGTCAGGCGAACTCCCGAGGTGATCTGATCGTGCAGGACGGTGACGGGGCATCCAAGAAAGGGATCAGAGAGGCTTCAGATGCGGATGCTGCCGCACGAACCGATGCAAGGCGCGCCGATAGATCAGCGTTGCCCGACCGCGCGACGACCAGACATCCCACCGTCGGTCTCGCCACGGCTTTTTCGGTCCGTGATAGTGCAGGATGACCGGGCTGTCGGGCTTCTCTCCTTCGGTGGGCAATCTGGATCGGGTCAGCAGCCCCCTGTGCCGACGGATGCGGGCCCAGGACGCGTTCCACGCCGGATCAAGCTGCATCACGTGAGTCCCGAACAGGGCATTCAGATGATCCTGGTCGCCGTGCGTGCAGGCCGAGGCCGCCGTGACGTCCTCCATTCGTGCCATGAGGGCGGGATCCGCCCGGAGCGCATCGCAATTGAGCAGGAGAATGCCCGCGTTGAAATAGTCCTCGACGCGCGCCGGGCCCATGAACTGCCGAATTTCGGCCAGCCGCGCATCTCGCTCTGCCGTCGTTTTTTCAGGTTCGGACAGCCATTGGGTGATGTGATAGTCGCGCACCACCCCTGCATAGGTGTCGCCCAGATCGACCTGGAACAGTTTGCCGACATCGCCGGTGACCAGCGTGTCGCCATCGATGTAGAGAACATATCCGTCGATCCGCCGGGGGATGAACAGACGCCCCATCGTGGCCGCAGAAATATAGGTCGTCGGTCCGTGCGCGCCTTCCAGATATCCGCTGCCGATATCCTTGCAGAACAAGGTAACCCCTGGATGTCCGGCCGCGACCGCCTCGACATCCGCCCAGTCTTCAGGCTTGAGGCCATCGCCCCAGATGTGCAGTTCGGCGGACCCCCGCAGGTGCTGCAGCAGGCTCCAGGCGGACAAAAGCGTCGGTTTCAGGAAGTCGCGGTCCGTGACGTAGGCGATCTTGACCGTGCATGGCATGGCGGGCAAACGGCGCTCCTTTCCGTTCATTCGAAAGATGACGTGTTGGCGGCAGCCACCACGGCGAGCGGCTTCACAGCGCGTTCCAGATTTATGTGCGAACGGCGGACAGACCCAAGCAGCCAACGCACTATCGGGATCTCGCTGCAGACCTGGAGGAGCCACCGGTCCCGGCATTTGAAAGTCGAAATCATACGCGGCCCGATGCCTTGCACCGCAGAGACGGTCCGATCATCAATCACAGTTAATCAGAGAATCATCCAGCGAATAAGCGGCCGGACGAGCCACCTCCGAATTGCACCTCGTGCTTGCATCAGTCATAGAAGAAAAAAGTCCCCAAGATCAACCAGGCTCTGCGGCACACTGGGGACGGCATCATCCTGCCAGCCGTGGAAATCTGCCTGTCGGTGGTTCAAATCCGTCTCGGGGCACCCGTTCCACAAGAATTCTTCCGAGACGATGTCCGCCGCCGGGATCTTGTGCACCTGGTGCGATGCCATGGCACAGGCGGGCGGCTTTCCGCCTGGTTCGGCCGCATCGACCCCCTCTTGGGTTCGCAATGACAACTGGAGGCATCCCCAGCGGGTGATCTTGGACTGACCGCCGCTCGCCCAGTTCGGCACGCTCACCGCTGCCGCTCGGCGACGCCGTGGTGGTGCACTGCAGCATCCAACCTACGATCCGGCACGCTACGAGGTGCAGCCGCTCGTGCCAGACTCCGCCCCTGGGAAAAGCATGCTGCTGGAGGTCTCCTGCCTCTGGTGCAGGATGAACTGAATGTCCGGCAACGCGGCGCCACGGCAGCGTGGTTCGCTGCTGAAGCAGTTCGTCACGCACGCTGCGTGACAATCCGTCAGGTCGCAGGTTCGTCGTCCCCGTCGGACTTCGCTGATCCGAGATCATCCTCCTATGCTGTTTTGCGGCCTCCTCACGCGTGCGGCGCGCCCGGAGTGATCGCGTGATTCCAGCCCCTCGGATCTCGGGATTTTTCCTGCTCGACTGCCTCGCCCAGGTGCCACGCGCCACCTTGATGGCCAGCGCGAACGGGACGCCCGAGCGATCATCGTTGAGTTCTCAAAGTAACGGTTAACGGCTGGCCCGAAAGCACGGCCTGCATTACAGCTCCTGTCCGCAACGCACTCGCCGCTAATGCCGCGAGGCCGGCTTGCAGCCAAGCACATCGATTCTGTAGCGTTCATGTTCGACACTGCCGAACGTGCACGTCAGTGCCTGTTGCAGTGCTGCGATGGCGTCGTTGCCGTCGAGGCTTTCGCCGGTGTCGCCCAGCCAGTTCACGCAGACGAGGCGAGAGGTTCGAGCCTGCAGCCAGGCTGCGAGACGCCCGATGTCCGGGAGGGTGAGGAAATAGAGGACCTCTGACAAGACGACGAGGTCGAAGTGCCCGTCAGGAAGGTCGTCCGGTACGCAGGCTTCCAGGACCGTCACGTGCGGATGGGTTGCAACGGCCTGTCGTGCAAGGGCAACGGCCGCGGGGATGCAGTCCAGCCCCGTCAGGGACCGGCAGCGGGGCGCCAACCGCGCAAGAAGCGTTCCGTTGCCGCAGCCGATCTCCAGCGCATCGTGGAATGGTCCATGACCTATGGCATCCAGCGTGGCGTCGTATTTCGCCTGTTCATAAGGGCTGGTCCGGTGATCCCAGGGGTCGTCGGACTGCGAATAGAGCGATGAAAGATGGCGGAGGGTGTCTTCACGGGGCAAGGAACACCTCCGGCTCTTGCAGGAAAAGGCGCTGGTGGTCGGGCTCCATCGTGAAGCCGTCGGGGTCGTCGTGGATCAGGCGCGTCATCTGACTTTCATGGCAGCGCAGTGCGGCAGGCTTTGCGGGGTGGATCGAGGTCAGCCGCCAGCCCTGCCGGGGAAACGGCAGCGCCGGGCGCAGCCGGCCCCAGATCGGATAGGCGAGGTGACGCACGTCCGGACGCTGCCGGGCCAGGCGGCTGGCCAGTGTGGCACAGGATTGGTGATCGACATGCGGATCGCCCGCCCAAGTAGACAGGAACAGCGCCCCCTGCCGCACATGCCGCGCGAGGGCGGCCAGCGCCGGACCGTCTGTCGGCGCCTCGCAGTCGGCAAAGCCGAGATGGTGGACCTCGATCGGGCCGAGCAGTGCCGCTGCGCGTTCAAGCTCTTGCCGGCGCTGCGCGATCAGCCGCGCGGGCGGCCAAAGGCGCGAGTTCGGATGCGACCGCCGGCCGTCGGTGACGCAGATGACGCTGCAGGCGATGCCGATCGCCGACGCCTCGGCCAGAAGCGAACCGCAGCCGAGCGTCTCGTCGTCGGGATGCGGCGCCAGCACAGCCAGCGCCGTCCGTCCGTCCAGCAGGTCGGTCGCGGATACCGGCGTGAAAGCGCCGGACGGTTCGAACCGCATCACGCCCACCGCCCCGAGGCAACCATCCGCTCCATGACGCCCTGTGACAGGCCGTCGGGGTTTGCCTGCCGCAGGTAGAACGACAGGTCGCGGCGGATGCGTTCCGCCGGGTGCGTCCGCAGGAATGACGCTGCACCAAGCGCATCGTCCAGCGCGGCCAGCAGGGACTTGGCCTCGTCGGCCACGACCAGCCGCGCCAGGATGGCGGTGTCGGCGGCAGATGGCGGGGCGCCGGGCGTTTCGGTGGCGATGGCGGCGCGTTCCAGCCACAAGCGCGAGGTTTCGCACGCCGTCAGCATCCGGCGCAGCCGAAGCGACTGCAGCGGCGACGCAACTTGTTCGCGCGCCTGCAATTGCCGGGCCGCGATCCAGGTCAGCGTCTCCATCGCGCCCATCTGCACGGCCGCATAGCGCCAGACCCCACCCTGAAAGTAGGGCTCGACCAGATAGTCGCCCGGCCCGCCCAGGGGAACGGCCTGCGCCGGGTCCAGTCCGCCAACATCGCATCGGCCCGAGGCGGTCGCGGACATTCCGGTGACCGACCATTCATCGGGAAACAGCCTGCCCCCCAGTTGGTCCCGCGTGAACAGCAAAAGCTGCGGCCGGTCGCCGACGCGGACCGAGATGATGGCCCGGTCCACAACATCCGCCCCGCTGGCAAAGAGCTTCGTGCCCCGCAGCCTGTCGCCCTCCAGCCGGGCGCCATCGGAACCGTCAGCGCCCCAGATGCCAAACAAGGCACCGGCGTGGACGTCCTGGAGCAGCCGCGTCCTGTCCGGCCCCGCATAAAGGCGCACAAGCTTCACGGCATTCACGTGCCCCTCGAACAGGCGACCGGCGGAGAGGCTGATCCCCCCGACGGCCGACAGCGCCTGGAGCAGGTCAAGCGGATCGTCGGGCAGGTGTGCAAGATCGTGGCAGGCAGCCAGCAGGCCGCTGTTACGCAGCGCTGCAACAAGGGTCGCGCCCGTCGGCCCGTCGGGACCATCGGCCGGCGCCGCCTGCAGCAGCTGAACCGCGCGCCCGATCTCAGGCCGCATCGCTTCTTCCGGCCAACGATTGCGGCCGCACGACATCGCTGACGAAGGCGCGAAGCCGCGGCAACGCAGCCTCGAGGTCCGAGGCGCGGAGTCGCGGCCCGCGTGCGACGGAGCGATCGGGCCAGAGCACATCCTGCCCCGACCGTGCCAGGTCCCACAGCGCCACGATATCGGCCAGAGGCAGCATCGCCTGATCGGCCAGCGGGTCGGACGACAGCAGCCGCGCCTTCAGGCAGTCCGCCATGCCCCCATCCGCCCGCCCGTCCAGGCGGGCAGAAACGTACGTCTGCATCGCATTCGAATAGCGCACGCGCAGACCGTGCGCCTCGGCCGTGTGGACCAAAGCGCGGTCCTCGCTGCAGGTCACTGCCGGAAGACCGCCCAGGGCGTCATATGTCCGGGTCCACATTGCCAGTGCCGCGCCGGATTCGACATAGTGGGGCGGGGCGCCGGCAGCCTGTCGCCCGGTCACGCGGTCGACCGCGAACCTGACGTGGTGCAGCGCATCGGCATAGGAATGCTCGACCCGGGTGATCCGGCGGGACAAGGGCGAAGTTTGCAGCCTGGTCCTGACATCGACTGCGCCGCACACGAGGTCGGCGCAGCCGAGTTGGGCAAGCGCGGCTTGGAACCAGTCCGCGGTGACGATGGCATCCGCATCCGTCGTCATCAGGACGCCCCCGGGTGAAAGCTCGGCTGCGATTTCCATTGCCAGGCGCCGCGCGCTTCCGGCATTCGACAGAAGAGCGGGCATCGCGACTTCGTGGAGGTGGACCAGAAGCGAAAGCTCATCGGCGATCTCGCGCACCCTGTCTGTTGTGGCATCCGTCGTGTTGTTGACGATGATCACCACCGCGACCGGCATCCCGACGCGCCTTGCGGCGATCTCGAGGCTGGTGAGGGCCGACTGAATGCGGCTCTGTTCGTCCTTCACCGGAAGGGCAACAGCTATCTTGGAGGGAAAGGGCGTCTGGCAGATCGGCATGGACATCTATCGCGATGGATGTCGGGTCCAACGCAGCTTGCGTTGCCGGGTTCCCCGCCGGCCAGGCCGGTGATCACGGGGCCGTGGCGGCACAAGGGGTTCGCGGAACGTCCGGAAGTGCCACCACGTCACGGCAATCGGCAAGACGCGTCCAAGCCGGGGCCTCGGAAGCTGAGGCACCAGGCATGCCGGGTGGGGGCGGGGGGCATCTTGAATACGAAGCGGCTCATCTTGCGTCGTTTCCGATGCGCGTCTACCGCCAGGACAGTTCCCGGGCATCATTGGTCACGCGGATTGGACTTACGGCTTAACAAGCCGCCATCGTTTCGCTAGAACGCGTGCCAAGCCAGCAAAGAGGCATTCGCCATCGCCAGCCCTATCCTGCACGCGATGGAGTTGAAGCGATGAAGATTTCCCACCTGGCGGCCCTGCTGCTTGGTTCTGCCATGGTCCCGGCGCTTGCCACTGCGCAGCCGGTCAGGCTTGACCCGATAACGTTGACCACCGACGGCACCGGCCCTGCCGAAATCGCCGTCAGCGAAGAGCAGCTTGAGGATGCCCGCACCGGCACGCTGGAAGACGTGTTCCGCGCCGAGCCGAGCGTCACCGTCGGTGGCGGTATCGCCATCACCGAGCGTGTGTTCGTCAACGGCATCGACGAACAGCAGCTGGCGGTCAGCGTGGATGGCGCGGCACAGAACAACCGGATGTTCCACCATACCGGGACGAACATCATCGACCCGCTGCTGCTGAAAGCAGCGCGCGTCGATCCCGGCGTGGCTCCGGCGGATGCCGGCTTCGGCGCGCTGGCGGGCAGCATTGCGTACGAGACGAAATCGGCGCTGGACCTGCTTGAACCGGGCGACGACTTCGGCGGACAGGCGACAACCGGCTATGCCACGAACGGGGACACGGCCACCGGGGCGCTGGCGGTCTATGGTCGGCAGGGCCCGGTCGATGCGCTGGCCTATGCCAAGCGCGCGACCGGAGACGCCTACGAGGACGGCGACGGAGATGCCGTGCCCTATACCGGCGCCGACATGAACAGCTATGCCCTCAAGCTGGGCGCGCAGATGGGCGACTGGCGGGCGGAACTGGGCGCGCTGTCGTTCAAGGACGACGCGCTGCGGCCCTATCGCGCGAACCTGGGCGGCGTCATCGGCGGCCCTCCGACGCCCGAAACGCGGCGCTACCGCATCGACCAGAACAGCCAGACGCTGATCCTGCGGCGCATTGCGGCCGATGGGCTGCTGGACCCCGAACTGCGGATCGCGAAGACCGAAAGCAAGGTCGACACCTTCGACCTTGCGACGGCCGAAACGCCGGACCCCGACTTCAACACCGGCGTGGCCGATACCGTCAGCATCGTGGCGCAGAACCGCTTCCGGCTGGAGGGCGTGGAACTGACCGCCGGTGTGGACAATGCGCGCAGCCGCGGCCTCTACGACGGCGTGTTCCGTGGCATCCCCTCCACGTTCCGAGAGGATCGCACCAACACCGGCGTCTTCGTTCAGGCGCGGGGCAGCAGGGGGCCGGTCGATTTCAGCACGGGCCTGCGCTATGACTGGAACCGCTTCACGGGTGCCGGCGGGCAGGAACTGGACACCGACGGCGCCAGCTTCAATGCGGCGGCGACGTGGCACGCGACGGATGCGTTGGCGCTGAACGCCGGTTATTCGACCGTCTTCGGCGGCACGCAGCTGGCGGGCGTCTACGAGTTCACCGATTCCTATCAGCTACCGGACGCTTATGACGCGCTGGACCCCACGCGGGCCCGAAACATCGTGATGGGCGCTGAATGGACGGCCGGCGGCACGACCTTGGGCGCCGAACTGTTCCGCAGTTCGATCGACAATGTCCGCAAGGTCGTGGCAAGTGCGATCGTCGACCGCGATCTGGAAAGCGAAGGCTTCCGCCTGTCGGCCCGCCAGGACTGGACGGGCGGGTTCGCCGCCCTGCGCTATAGCGACGCCGACGTGACCCTGGATGGCGAAAGCGCGTCGAGCTTCGATCTGCGCGAATTGGGGACCGTCCCAGGGGCCATGCTGACGCTGGAGGCCCGTCACGAGGTCATGGCGGGACTGACCCTCGGCGGCGTCGTGCAGCACGCCATCGAGGAGGAGACCGAAGCGTCGGATACCGACAGCGACTGGCCCAGCTATACGGTCGTGGACGTCTTCGCCGAATACCAACCCGCCGCCTATCGGAACGTGACCCTGCGGGCCGAGGTGAACAACCTCTTCGACCGTGCCTATGTCGACCGTGCAAGCTATGGCGGCGACTTTACCGAGGTCGTGGGCCAGCAGGAGCCGGGCCGCAGCATCGCGCTGACTGCGGTGATGCGCTTCTGAAACGCGACCGGCCCAGAACGATCCGGGCCGGTCCCCTTCCCTCAGGCCGCCTGCAGTGCCAGCGCGCGGATCTGCGCCAGGTCGGCGCGCATCGTGCCGGCAGGCCGCGGCCCGAACCATTCCAGCGACCCGTCCGCCTGCGGGGGAAGCGCGCCCAGGATGCGGGCATAATCCAGCACGCCGCCGAACAGCGGACACATCCCGTCCCGTCCGCCCTTCGGATCGTGGACGTTCTGCGGCTCGAAGACAGACAGGCGATCGCGCCCGGTCACGTTCTTCAGGTGGAAGTGCAGCACATCGGGCGCCAAGCGGGTGAACGCGGCCAACGGATCGGCGCCACCCTCCCACACGTGGAGGACGTCGAAATTGATGCCGACGGCTGCATGGTCCAGCGCGGCCAGCAAGCCCTCGGTCGCCGGGACGCTGTCGGCCAGGGTGCCGGGATGCATTTCGACGGCGACCCGTAGGCCGTGATCGGCCGCCATGTCGGCCACCCGGCGCAGATCGTCCAGGATGGCGCGATGCTGCGCCGCATCGGCTTCGCGCGACCCGATGCCCCCGGCGAACAGCCGCAGGCGCGGGGCCGCCCAGGCCGCTGTCAGTTCGACCAGCGCCCGCGCCTCGGCAGGATCGAAGTCGGGCATGCCAAGGGGCAGATAGCCCGCCAGCATCGGCACGCGCGGGCGCTGGTCCAGCACCTGCCAGTGGCGCAGCAGGGCGCGGGCGTGGGGGGACCAGATCTCCAACCCGTCGAAGCCTTCGCGATCGACATAGCGGGCAAGGTCCGCGGCGGTGACGTCGAGATGCCGGAACGCGACCGAGCAGGCATTGATCCTCATGCCCGTGCCCCTGACCAGCGCACGAACCATTGCGCCAGGGTCGCCTTGATCCCACGTTCCAGCGCGGCCAGGTCGTCCAGATCCGCCAGCGCCGCCGCCAGATCCCCCGGCATGCCGGTGCGGGAGAATGACACCGCGCGCCGATGCACGCCGTTCAGGCCGCCATGCAGGGCGGCGATCCGGTCGCAGCATTCCTCGAAGGCGTCATGGTCGGCGCCCTCGATGTCGCCAAAGATGGCCAGCGCATGCTCGTAGGCGTATTTGCGGATCGCGATGACCGGCAGTTCCCGCAGCGCCGGTTCCAGGTCGGGGCGCGGCAGGCTGGTGGCATGCGCCTGCAGGATGCGGCGCATCGCGTCGATCAGCGGCACCGCCTGCGCGTCGAAGGTCGCGTCATGCATCGCGCGGATGTCGGCGTCCCGGGCCGGGTGGATGCCGGCGGTGTCAAAGGCGAAGCCGCCTGCGACGGTGTCCCGCAGGAATGCGGCGCGCAGGTCGCTGGCGGGCAGCGGACCCTCCCACCGGAAGTCGGGGTCGCGCATCAGCCAGGTGCCGGGATCGGCCGTGGGTTCGATCAGCGCGTAATGCGGGAAGGGGTCCTGCGCGAACTTGTTGTCACGCTGCGGCAGCAGGAACATGTCGATCATCGGCATGACGTATCGGCCGGGCCGCCAGTCGGCCAGAAGCGCGTGGAGGCGATCCAGGTTCGCGCCTTTTGACGCCGCGCCGTCGTACCAGGACCGGACGCGCAGCCCGAACAGGCGCTCGGCCCAGTGGCGGTAGAAGTCGTGGTCGATCCCTTTGGCGTGATAGGACAGCCGCATCCGGCCGTCGATCACGACCTGCCCGTCCCAGAGGCCCAGATACATCGGCCGGTGATCGATGCCGCCATTGTCCTTCAGCGCCTGGCAGATGCAGCTGACGACGCAGTGGACCTTGATGTCGACGGGCTCGTCATCCGCCGGCGTGACGCCTGCAAGGGCCTCGGCCAGCGCCTGGACGGTCATGCCGGGCGCGCGGTCGAAGGTGTCCTCGGCCATTGGGATGCCTGCCTCGTCCAGGTGCAGCATCAGCGTCATCAGCGCGACGGAATCAAGGCCGAGGTCATGCCCCAGCCGGGCCTGCGGACCGAAGTCGTCCATCCGCTGGCAGGCCATCGGACCCGAGAGGATGTCGCGGATGCAGGACACCGCGGCATCCGGCGTCAGGATCGGACGGGGGTCGGTCATTGGGCGGCCTCCAGCAGGATATCGGCAAGGGTGCGGCGCGCGATCTTGCCGTTCGCGCCGCGCGGCAGGCATTGCATCTGGAAGAGGCGCACGGGCCGCTGCCGGGGCGACAGGCGGGCCGCCAGGTGGGTGTCCAGGTCTGCCTCGGACACCGGACCGGCATAGGCCAGCGCCGGACGCTGATTGGCCGAGGCGTCGGGAATCGCGAATGCCACGGCGTCCGTGACGCCCGGAAGGGCCAGAGCGGCGGCCTCGATCTGGGCGGGATAGACGTTGATGCCGGCGACGTCGATCACCTCGGCCGCGCGACCTGCGAAGATCAGGTGACCCCGCGCATCGATCGTTCCAAGATCGCCGGTGTCGATGGTCGCCCCCGCATCCTCCACCCTGACCGGGGCCGGCGCATCGCGGCCTGCGGCCAGCCGGAGATGCGGCAAGGGCGCGCCCATGTCCTCGGGGATCTGCGGATCGACGGCGATGGCCAGGCACCCCGCCTCGGAGCAGCCGTATTGCTGGAACATGTGGCGCGCGCTGTGCCGGATCGCATCGAACCACGGTTGCGGCAGCACCGTCCCCGAGGACATGACCGCATGCAGTCCCTGGCCCCCCGACAGGCGCGCCAGCACGTGCAGCAGCGGCGGCGCGGCATAGACCAGCGGCTTCGCGATCCCCTCCAGCTGGCGCAGGATCGCGCGCGGGTTGGCGCTGTCCAGCACGACCGGCACGTGGCCGCGCGCCAGCCCGACCAGGACCCCCGCGATCAGGCCATAGGAATGGGTGATCGGGGCGGCGATCACCGGCGTCATCTCGGCCGCGTGGGGGAAGGCGCGCCGATAGGCATCGACCTCGGTCTGGATCGAGGCCCAGGACCGCGCGATGATCCGCGGGGCGCCCGTTGTCCCCGAACTGGTCTGGACCAGCACCCCGCCCGGTGCCAGCGGCGCGTCCTGCCTCAGAGGCGTCACGCCGCCGTCATGGACCAGCAGGTTGCAGCCCGCCCGACGCGCCAGGTCGCGCGCCTGGTCCGGCGGCGTCTCGGGGTGGATCGGATGGCAGGACGCGCCACGATCCCGCAGCCGCAGGATCAGCGCCAGGCAGGCGGCCTTGTCCGACAGGTGCAGCGCCACGCGGGTCCGCTCGGGATCGCCCGGCAGGTCGGGCAGGGCAAGATCGGCGGGATCGACCAGGCGGTCGTTCAGGCGGAAGATCTGTGGCATGGGGCGGGCCTTCAAAGGGTTCGGGACGGGATGGGTGGCCGTTGCGCCAAGAAGGCGCGCGGCAAGGCTTTCGGCGGGATATTCCGGCGCGTCGGTCGCAAAGCCCGGTGCCGGAGGAAAGGCGGCGCGCGCCAATGTCCAGAAGTCGCGCTCTGGCAGCAGGTGATGGCGGTGCAGCAGGTCGGCCAGATCGGCCAGCACATGCGTCACGAGGCAGTCCATCACCAGGTCGCGCAGGTCCATGGCCCCCGCCATCCGGTGATAGGTTCCGAACGGCGCGGTTTCTATGTCGGGCAGGATTGCGGCCAGGTCCGGCGCCAGGTCCGGGCGGGCCAGGCAATGCGGCACGTATTCCAGGCTTTCGCTGAAATCGCGCGCCACCAGCGACATCGGCCAGCCGCCGTCGTGCCGCAGCAGCAGGTTCTGGCCGTGGGCCTCGATGGCGATGCCGTGACGGGTCATCAGGTGCCATACCGGGTGCAGCACCTGCAGCAGGCGAGCGGTCCAGGCGCGGGTGCCATGGCGGCGAAGCCAGGGCGAAATCAGCGGCTGCCCGTCGGGATCGCCTAGCGTCAGGGCCGACAGCGGCACCGCATCCGGGGGGCGACGCGGTCCGCCGGATGGCGGCAAGACGGCCCCCCAGAAGGTCGGGCGCAACGATGGCGGATCCGTGCTCGGCCAGGATCTCCAGCCCCTGCAGCGTCGGGTCTGACGCCGTCACCCGGCCCAGCCAGGCCGAGAATGACCAAGCCGCCACGATCCGTCCGCCAAGGATTTTCCCGGAAGATCAGCTCCAGCCCCGACTCGGACCGGCCGGGCAGGCGCAGGGTCATCCAGTGGGGGTCGCCCACCAGCCGCATCGGGCCGAAGCGGGCCTCGACGCCCGCCAGGCGCGCCAACATGGCCGCACCGGCCAGCAGCTCGTGGTGCTTGTTCACGCGCCGGGAATTGGTGATCGTGACCGGCAGCGACGCCTTGACCTGCCAGGGGCTGTCCTGCCGCCAGAGCGTGCGCACCGACGAGGTCGCCCACCAGCCCGGACCGACCGGCCCGAGGTCGCGGATCGCGCCCCGGGTCAGCAGCGCGGCGATGGCCGGATCGCGCCGCGCGCGGTCCCAGGTCAGCGGGTGCGCCGGCAGAAGGCACCGGCCCGGCCCCGGATCAAGATCGAAGCCCGGAAGATCGCGCGCAATGTCGGGCGCGGTCGCCTCGATCAGGTCGGCCCGTACCGACAGCGCGGTCAGGCGCAGCGCGCCGCGCCAGTCGGGGGTCATCTTGCGTTCCTCGGGCACCGTCATGCCCGAAAGCGCCTTGGGACAGGGGTGCATCCAGTGCCCGAAGATCATCGCCTGCTCGGCCGCAAGAAAGCTGGGGGGCAGGGCGGGACGTTCCAGGCGGTCGGACACCATCGTCGCGATGCGGTGCCTGCTGGCGCGGACGCGTCGCGCAAGGTCGCGCCCGCGGGGGCCATGCTCATGCTCCATCCGGTCCAGCATCAGCGACAGTGCCTCGGCGACCGGGATCGCGTCCGAGCGATCAGGGCGGTGGCGCAGGATGCCGCGAATGGTGCCCAGGCCGGTCGCCATCGGTGGTGCCACGATCTCGATCCAACCATCTGCGACCGGGGCGATTGCGCTTCCTCCGTAGAGTTCGCGGCTGGTGCAGACGAACAGCGCCCGGAGGCTGGCCAGGTCGGCAATGTCTTGCGGATCACGCGGATGCGCGATGCAGTCGGTTTGGGGCAGGGACATCAGCGCCTCGGACCAAGGACTGCAGGTGCAGCCGGGTTGACGAACTGGGCTAGCGGGCGCTGGCTTTGGGAGGGATGCTATTCCTGACTAATAATGTCAATAATATGTTTCAACTGCAGGTCGTGTCGGCAGCTTGCTGCCGAAGCAGATCGAAGCTTGGAACGACCCGGACCACCCTGATCTCAGGAAGGTCCGGGTGCATCCGGATCACCCGGCGTTTGGGTTGCCTGCCCTCAGCCGCGCGATCTGCCGCCCACTGCTGTCGAAGTTGCCGGCCGAAAGCCACGCCTCATAGGCTGGTCGCAGGCGCAGCCAATCCCGGTCTGTCATCGCGAACCAGGCCGTGTCGCGGTTGGCTCCCTTGACGATCATGTGCTGCCGGAAGACCCCCTCGGGGCGGAAGCCGAAACGCAGCGCGGCCCGTTTCGAGGGCGCGTTCAGGTTGTTGCACTTCCACTCGAAGCGGCGATAGCCAAGGCCGAAGACGTGGTCGGCGAACAGGAACAGGGCTTCGGTCGCCTTGCGCGTGCGCTGCAGCGCCGGTCCCCACATGATGCTGCCGATCTCGGCGACGCCGTGGGTGCGGTCAATCCGCATCAGCGCCTGACGACCTTCGGCCCGGCCCGTGTCCTTGTCGACCACCGCGAAGAACAACGGATCATCCGAGGCCGCGGCCTGAAAGACCCACTGGTCGAAACCCGCGGGAGAGGCCGGCGGCGACTCGAACAGCCAACGGAAGCGGTCCTCGGCGCCGGGCGCCGTGGCGGCATCGAAAAGCGTGCCTGCATGCGCCGCCTGCAGCGGCTCCAGCCGAACATAACGGCCGTCCATGGGCGCGCGCGTGGGTCCGGGGCGCGGCGTCCAGGTGGTTGGATCGATCATCATGTCCCCCTCTCTCGTTCGAACCGGCGGTCCCCTTGGTGCGATACAGCTTCTGCTGATCGAGCTGTTCAGCCGCAGCTTCCGGGGCATCGAAGTCAGCATCAACCTGTCCGGCTCGGACGTCCAGATCCTGCAGATGTCGCCGTCAGCCCTAAGGCGCCCGAGGGTCTTGGGCCGGCGCGCATGAAGTCGGTCAGATGCGTCCATATTTCACGATGATTGCGGTCACGGTCACGTTGGACAAGCCCAACCTTCATGATGCGTGTCATCCGCCCGACTTGGAGGTAGCTCCGAATGTGGTTGAGCCTCGTCTTCCGACGTCCGGTTTCGCGCGACCGATCTTCCCGGACCAGTGGCAGAGAAGAAGTCGCCCTCGCAGATCATGTCGCAGCGCATGGCCCGGATAGGAAGCGTTCCGCGACCGCTGTGTCCAGCATGCCGGTCGCCACCGGTCGCGGACCTCTCGCGCCACGGCTTGTCCGGTGACGAGGGCATCGGCCTGATGTGGCACAGCTTCGGAGATGTTCTGCATCAGCTTCCATGCAGCATTGCCGTCTGTCGCCCCCAACAGCTGGCTTGCGGCAAAAGACTCTCGCGGTTTTCGCGGACGAAGACGCGCGATTCGCCTTCGGCGGTTTGAACTGCGGCGAGGTCGGCTGAAGGCAGGTGGGGTGGTGCGCGAAATTCGGCGTCGGCTGCTTTCCACGTCAGGCCGTGGCGCTTGCCGGGCGTCGATGGAGCGAAAAATTCCGCCCTCGACGTCATCACGCGATGCGACCGTTGCACGCGGGGCGGCTGACGGCAAGTGAAGTCCAAAAGCCACTTGATGAAGATTGATACGTCATTCCACTCCTTGAAGGATCGCGCCACCTCGCCGTGATATCGAACGCCTGGATTGAAAAACCTTGCGCGTGACAGCTATTCGGGCGGGGGCGCTAGGGCTGGATCATTGCCCCCTGCCATTCCGCCAGCAGTCCCGCGCGGCGCAGGCGGTCGTGATAGACCAGAAGCCCTGCGTCCAGCCGGATCGGCCGAAGATGCGGCGACGGTTCGGGCCCGGTGCCCGGTACCAGGGCCACGCCTGCGCTGGCGGCGAACTGCCGCTGCGCCGCGTCCGACAGCAGATGCGACAGCAGCAGCGTCCCGCCCTGCGGATTCGGGGCAGTGACCGGGACCAGCGCAGATCGCAGGATCGCGAAGGTGTAGTCTTCGAAGGCCAGTTGCACCAGGTCCGGATCGTCAGGCCGAAACCGCGCGGCATAGCTGGCCACGACGTTGTAGGCGACGGCGATCCGGCCCGCGCGCAGTTCCTCGATCATGGTGCCCGAACAGCAGAAGAGCCGCGCTTCCAGGCGGCCCATCACCTCGGCCAGCCGCCAGAACCCGTCCGACACCTGGTCGTCCTGCGCGACCAGGAAATAGCCGACGCCGGAAACCTGCGGGTCGTAACTGGCGACCCGACCGCGGAACCGATCGGGATTCTCTCGCAGAAGGGCGATCAGGTCGCGGCGTGTCTGCGGCAAGGGCAGGTCCCCCAGCGCCTGGCGCGAGGCCAGCGTCACCACCGGTTCCAGCGCGATGCCCCACAGCATGTCGCGCCAGCGGGCCCAGGACGGCAGCATGTCGGCCTCGGGAGAGGCCGCCAGCGCCAAGCCGTCATTGGCCAGCTTCATCTGCAGGTCCATGGCCGAGCTGATCACAAGGTCGAACCGTCCGCCCTCGTCCCGGATCGCGGCATAGATCTCGGTCGAGGAGGCCTGCAGGTAGCGCACCCTGCGGTCGGGATGTTCGCTGGCGAAATCCTGCATGACCGGCGCGATTGCGTCGATGTCGGTCGTGGACAGGACAGCGATCTCGGCACCGCCGGGTGGGCCGAAGAACTGCTCTGCCTCGATCTCCAGCGCGTTGGCCGGGGCGGTTGCGATGATCAGGCCAAGGGTAAGTGCAGCAAGGCGCATGTTCCCCCCGTGGGTCTGTTGAACAGCTTGAAGCGGCCGCGATGGGCCGAGGCGACTTCGGTGACGATGGTCAGCCCCAGGCCCGAGCCGCCGGTGTCGCCGACATTGCCGCCGCGCCGGAACCGGCCTGCCAGCGCAACCGGGTCGTCCGTCAAGCCGCGCCCGTCGTCAAGGACCGCCAGCACGACTTCGTCGCCGCTGCGGGTCAGCTCGATCTCGATCAGGCCGTCTGGTGCTGCGTATTTGACCGCGTTGTCGAGGATGTTGCGCAGCGCGATTTCCAGCATCCGCTCATCGCCTTCAATTGGGCAGGGGATGTCGGTGCCGCTCTCGACCATGCGGATGTCGCGCATGTCGGCCAGCGGGCGGACGGCGCGGATCACGGCCCGCGCCAGCGCGGCAAGGTCCAGCGACGCGGCAGCGAACTGGTCGGTGCGATAGAGGACCATCGCGTGGTCGAGGATCTGGTTGGCCGAGCGGCTGCTTTCGCCAATGGCCCGCACCATGCGGCGCAACCGGGTTCGGGTGGCGGGGTCGGTGGTTTCCGACAGCGCCAGTTCAGCCTCGGTCCGGACCAGCGACAGGGGTGTGCGGATGCGGTGCGCAGCCTCGAAGATGAAGGTCTCGGCCAGTTCCAGCGACGCGCGCAGCCGGGCGATCAGCCCGTTCAGGGCGCGCAGCAGCGGCGCAAGCTCCTTGGGCGTGTGGTGTCGGACGGGGCGCAGGTCGCGCGGTCCGCGACGCCCGACCACGTCGGCAAGGCTGCGGATCGGCGACAGCACCGCCTGCGCGGCCAGCAGCGCGACCGGCAGTGTCAGCACCAGGAAGGCCAGCGCCGCCCAAGCCGCGCTGCGGGCCGTGTCGCGCGCGATGGCGGCCTGGCCAAGCCGGGTCTGACCCAAGCTGACGACCACCTCTTCGGACCGGTTGTCGACCAGCATCTGCCGCGTGACGGCGGCCAGCCGCAGGTCGGCGCCGCGATAGTCGGCGTTCCAGAAGACCGGCTGCAGGCCGTCGGGCTGACGGGCGGGCTGCGGCAGGTCCTCGTAGCCGGTCAGCATTCGGCCGCCGACCGTAAGGACATAAAAGATCCGCTCTTCCCCCATGGCGCCCAGCATCGAGAAGGTGGCGTAGGGCAGGTCCAGCTCCAGCCCTTCGTCGACGCTGCGGATGCCCTCGGCAATGGCGGTGACGGCAGCGCCCAGAACGGCGTCCTGCGAAGCGCGCGATGCGCGGTCGGCGATCCAACCCACCGTCACGAACAGGCCCACCACCAGCAGTGCCGCCAGCACCAGGAACTGCCACACCAGCCGCCGGCGCAACGACACGGTCCGCGACGGGTCCAGCAGCCGCGCCAGCGCGCTCATTCCGGGATCAGCCGATAGCCGACGCCGCGGAGCGTCTCCAGCCGCGCGCCAGAGCCATCCAGCTTGCGGCGCAGGCGGCCGACATAGACCTCGATGGCGTTGTCGCTGACCTCCTCGTCAAAGGAAAACAGCCGGTCGATCAGGTGCGCCTTCGAATAGGCCTGACCGGGCCGCGACAGCAGGATCTCCAGCAGGCGCAGTTCCCGGGCGCGCAACTCGCGGGTCTCGTCGCCCACGGAGAGGGTGGCTGCCAGCGAATCGAAGACGAAGCCGGCGAAGTGGCGGCGGCTGTCGATGGCGCCGTCTCGGCGGCGCAGGACGGCCCGGCAGCGGGCCTGCAATTCGGCAAAGTCGAAGGGCTTGGTGATATAATCATCGGCACCCTGGTCCAGCGTGCTGACGCGGTCGCTGACCGATGCGCTGGCGGTCATCATGATGACCGGCGTGTCCCGCCGCGCCGCCCTTTCGCGGACCAGGAAGTCGCGGCCGTCGCCGTCAGGCAGGGAAATGTCCAGCAGGATCAGGTCGTAAGGCGCAGTTTCCAGAAAATGCCGCGCATCGGCCAGCGTTGGTGCATGGTCCACGCCATGACCCTCCATCGCCAGCCGCGAGGCGACGGCCCGGGCCAGCCCCTCGCTGTCCTCGACCAGGAGAAAACGCATCCGCTCAACTTTTCAGCATCTGTGACAGGTTGGTGTCAGCTTTTCATCAAAGCTTGTGAGCCGCAAGCCCGCCGCCTTTCGTGCGGGCCATGTCTGGGAGGACAGCATGAAACAATGGACCCGTGCGGCCGCTGCCGCGCTGTTGATGACCGTCGCCGTTCCCGCCACCGCTGCCGAGTGTATCGCGCCGGCCAACCCGGGCGGCGGCTGGGACTTCACCTGCCGCCAGATCGGCCGGATCATGACCGAACTGGGGCTGGTGCCGAACATGGTGCAGGTCACGAACCTTGCCGGCGCCGGCGGCGGCGTCGCCTATACGCAGGTCGTCAGCAACCGCAGCGAGGACCCCGAGGTGTTCGTCGCGGCCTCGTCCTCGACAACCACACGGCTGGCGCAGAACGCCTTTGCGGGCGCGACGGCGGACGAGGTGCGGTGGGTCGGCTCGATCGGCGGCGATCCCGGCGTCATCGTCGTGGCGCAGGACAGCCCGTACCAGAACCTGACCGACCTGGTCGAGGCGGTGAAGGCCGATCCGTCCAGCGTGGCATTTGCCGGCGGATCTGCCGTGGGCGGCTTCGATCACCTGAAGGTGCTGCGGATGCTGGACGCCTCCGGGTTCGAGGACCTGCGCCAGGTCAAGTATATCGGCCTCGACGGCGGCGCGGACGCGATCACGCAGACGGTCGGCGGCTTTGCCCAGGCCATGACCGGAGATCTTTCCGAGATCACCGGCTTCATCAAGTCGGGCGACGTGCGCCCCATTGCCGTCCTGTCGGAAGAGCGTGCCGAAGGTTTCGAGGACGTGCCGACTGCCAAGGAACAGGGTATCGACACCGTGTCGATGAACTGGCGCGGCATCTATGTCCCCAAGGACATCAGCGACGAGCGTTACCAGGAATGGGTCGACATGCTGCAGCAGGTCGGCGAATCTGAGGAATGGCAGCAGGTCATGACCGAGAACGGGCTCGAACCCTATTCCGTCTTCGGCGAGGATTTCCAGACCTTCGTCAACGAAGACATCGCCGAGACGCAGGAAATCTCGCGCGAGATCGGCCTGATCCAATGATCAAGGGCGACCGCATCTTCGGCGCGTTCATGCTGGTGGTGGCGCTGGGGTATATCCTCAGCGCTCGCGGCATCGAGACGAGCTTCATGTCCGATCCGGTCGGCCCGCGGGTCTTCCCTTACATGGTCGCGGGCGTCGTGATCCTGTGTTCGCTGGTGATGATCCTGCGGCCGGACCCGGACGAGGAATGGCCCGCCGGCCCCATGCTGCTTCAGTTGGGCATCGCGCTGGTGGCGCTGGCCGCCTATGCCGAGGCGATCACGCCCCTGGGCTTCCTGATCCCCACCGCGGTCGTGTCCGGCATCCTCAGCTGGCAGATCGGCGGCAACCCCGGCCGGTCGGTCGTGGCGGGGCTGGGGCTGGCGGTCGGCCTGTTCGTCCTCTTCCGCGTGATCCTGGGACTGGGCCTGCGCGGCCTTCCCGCAGGCTGGGGGTTCTGAACCGATGGAAACGCTTTCCAACCTGGCGATGGGCTTTTCCACGGCCCTGACATTCTACACGCTGATCCTGGCGATCATCGGCTGCTTCGTCGGCACGATCATCGGCGCGCTGCCGGGTCTTGGGCCGTCGAACGGTGTGGCGCTGCTGATCCCGATCTCGTTCTCGATGGGGCTTGATGCAATCTCGGCGCTGGTCCTGCTGACCTCGGTCTATTACGGGGCCATGTACGGCGGCCGGATCAGTTCGATCCTGCTGAACATCCCCGGCGACGAGCCTGCGATGATGACCACGCTGGACGGTTATCCCATGGCGCGCCAGGGCAAGGCGGCCGAGGCGCTGGTCGTGTCTGGCGTCGCGTCCTTCGTGGGCGCGCTGCTGGCGACCATCGGCCTGATGATCTTTGCGCCCTACCTGGCGCGCGTGGCCTACCAGTTCGGCCCCGCGGAATACTTCGCGCTCTATATGCTGGCCTTCTGCACGCTTGGCGGGATCGGGTCGTCGAACCAGGCCAAGGCGGCGATGGCCGCGGCGATCGGCCTTGGCATCGCGATGATCGGCCTGGACAAGACCACCGGCATGCCGCGCTTCACCTTCGGTGAACTGCACCTGATGGACGGGGTCGACTTCCTGGTCGCCATCGTCGGCCTGTTCGCCGTGGCCGAGGTGTTCTTCTTCATCGAGAGCCACGGCAAGGACAGCGCCATCGGCGTCAAGCTAGGCAAGATCCTGGTGCCGTGGAAGATGCTGCGCCAAACCACCGGCGCGATGCTGCGCGGCACGGGCATCGGTTTCGTCGCTGGCGTTCTGCCGGGGGCAGGGGCCTCTCTGGGGTCGTTCCTGGCCTATATGGGCGAAAAATCCATCGCCAAGGACAAGTCGACCTTCGGCAAGGGCAACCCCAAGGGCGTCGCCGCCCCCGAGGCAGGCAACAACGCCGCCGCCGGTGGCGCGCTGGTGCCGATGCTGACGCTGGGCGTGCCGGGGTCGGGCACCACGGCCGTCCTTCTGGCGCTGCTGCTGACGCTGAACATCACGCCGGGCCCGCTTCTGTTCGCCGAGCGCCCCGAGGTCGTGTGGTCGCTGATCGCCTCGCTGCTGGTCGCCAACGTCGTCCTGCTGCTAATGAACGTGCCGATGGTCAAGATCTTCGTGAAGATCCTGTCCGTTCCGGCCTGGGTGCTGCTGCCCGGCGTCACGATGATCGCCTTCGTGGGCATCTATTCGCTGACCGGGTCCAGCTTCGACATGCTGATGATGGTGGGCTTCGGGGTCCTGGGATACGTGATGCGCAAGCTGAACATCCCCACCGTTCCCGTGATCCTGGGCATCCTTCTGGGCAACGCGATGGAGGACAACCTGCGCCGCGCCATGGTGCTGTCGAACGGCGACTTCTGGTACCTGCTGTCCTCGCCCATCGCGGTGGGGTTGTGGATCGCCGCGATCCTTGGTTTTGTCGCGCCGATCTTCCTGCGCCGGCTGCTGAAGAAACCGCCGGTGCCCACGCACGATCCCAGCTTGAACGAGGATTGAGATGACGACACGCGTTCTGGTGCCTTCGGGCGTCCTTGGGCTTGGCTTCGACCGCAAGGCGCTGGCGCGCGGCGTCGCGATGTCCCCCGACATCATCTGCATCGACGGAGGGTCCACGGACAGTGGACCCTTCAGCCTCGGTGCGGGACAGTCTAAATATTCCCGCGCCGCAACGAAATCCGAATGGCGCGCCCTGATGCAGGCGCGTGCCGAGGCGGGGGTTCCCCTGGTCATCGGCACCGCCGGGACCTGCGGGACCGACAGCACGGTCGACTGGATGTACGACGTCACGGTCGAACTGGCGCGCGAACTGGGGCAGGACCTTCGCATCGCACGGCTCTATTCCAGCCAGCCGGTGACGCGCGTGGCCGAGGCGCTGGCCTCCGGCCGCGTCACGCCGCTGCCGCCCGCGCCCGAGATCCGGCTGGACGACCTGACCAACATCGTGGCCCTGGCCGGGGCGGAACAGATCCAGGCCGCGCTGGCCACCGGCGCCGACATCGTGATTGCCGGTCGCACCACCGACACGGCCACCATCGCGGCTCTGCCCCTGTCGCGCGGCGACGCGGCGGGCGGCGTGTGGCACGGCGCCAAGATCGGGGAATGCGGGGCGCTGTGTTCCACGAACCCGACCTCGGGCGTGATCATGGTCGACTTCGACGACACCGGCTTCACGGTCGAGCCCTTGGCCGAGGGCGCGCGCTGCACGCCCCATTCGGTCAGCGCCCACATGCTCTATGAAAACTCGGACCCGTTCCGCCTGTATGAGCCGGGCGGCTACCTGGACGTGACGGGCGCGCGCTATACGGCGCTGGACGACCGCCGCGTGCGGGTCGAGGGGTCGGCCTGGGTGCCCGGTCCCTATACCGTCAAGCTGGAGGGGGCGCGCATCGCCGGCTATCAGACGACCATCCTGGCGATCCTGCGCAACGCGCACTACGCACGGAACGCTCAAGCCTGGGTGGATCGCCTGACCAGCTTCCTGCAGTCCGAGATCCTGACCCGGATGGAGCTTGCGCCAGAAGATTACGGGCTGGAATTCCGGCTGATCGGCGTGAACGGCGCGCTTGGCGTGCTGGAGACCCGAAGCGGCGACCCGGTCGAGGTCGGCGTGCTGGGCATCATCACCGCGAAAACCCAGGCCGAGGCCGCCGAGATCGGCAAGCTGATCAATCCCTTCGTCCTGCACTATCCGCTGACCGACGACGAGGAACTGCCGACCTTCGCCTTCCCCTATTCCCCCGCCACCACCGACCGCGGCGCGCTGTACGAATTCGCGCTGAACCACGTGATGGCGCTGGACGACCCGATGTCCGCCTTCCGCATCGAGACCACCCACATCCGCAGCGAGGTGCCCGCATGACCATTGGCGATCTTGTCCTGAAGGTACGGTCGAAGAACGCGGGGCCGTTCTGGGTAACCATCGACGTCTTCTGCGACCGTCCGGACGTGTTCCAACGGCTGTCGCAGGGGCTGGCGACGGAACGCGTGGCCGTGCTTTTCCAGGTCGCGCCGGACCAGCTGAAGCGCTTCGACATCGCGGATCTGCGGGTGATCAAGTTCAGCCTGCCGCGTCCGGTGGTGCAGGGCTCGGCCGCCGATCGTGACATGCACGGGGCGCAATACGCGGCATTGCTGGAAGAACTAACGATTGACTAAGGCACGGCTGACGACCTTCGGCACCGCCCTTGTCGGAGCGGTGATCTTCCTGTGGCTGGGCCTGCCATTGCCCTGGCTTCTGGGGCCGATGCTGGCCTGCCTGACCATCGCGCTCGGGGGCGCGCGCATGCAGGGGGCCGGGCAGTTCGGTGTCTTCATGCGCACCTTCCTTGGCGTCGCCGTGGGCGCGTCGATCACGCCCGGCGTGCTGGCGGGTCTGCCCGACATTGCCGCGTCGCTGGCCATCGTCCCGGTCTTCATCGGCGTCATCGCGTTGATCGGCTATCCGCTGTTCCGCCGCGTCTTCGGCTTCGACCACCCGACGGCCTGGTACGCGGCAATGCCCGGCGGCCTTCAGGACATGCTGGTCTTCGGAGAGGAAGCCGGCGGCGACATCCGCGCGCTGTCGCTGATCCACGCCACGCGCATCCTGGTCATCGTGACCGTGGCGCCGCTGATCATGACGCTTTACTGGCAGGTGGACCTGTCGCAGCCGCCCGGCGCGCCGCTGACCTCGATCGCCTGGTCGCAGATTGCGCTGATGGTCGCGGCGGGGTTCCTGGGCTGGAAGATCGGTGAACGCGTCGGTCTCTTCGGCGCCTCGATCCTCGGGCCGATGATCCTGACTGCCGCCTTGTCGTTGGCTGGCATCGTCCAGACGCGCCCCCCGGCCGAGATCATCCAGGCCGCGCAGTTCTTTATCGGCATCGCGGTTGGCGCGAAATATGCGGGCATCACCGCGCGAGAGCTGCGGATCGACGTGACGGCGGGCGTTGTCTATTCGGTGATCCTGGCGGTCATCAGCCTCATCTTCCTCGAGCTGATCTACATGCTTGGCCTCGCACCCGCGCTCGACGCCTTTCTGGCGTTTCTTCCGGGGGGCCAGGCCGAGATGGTCGTCATCGCCATCATCGCCGGAGCCGACCTGGCCTATGTCGTCAGCCACCACATCCTGCGGATCGTGATCGTGATTGTCCTGGCGCCTATCGTCTCGCGACTGATTGGGCGGTAGGGGATATCCAGGAAGCGAAACCGCACGCCCCCGGGCATGCACCTGCGCTGACCGCCCCGCCGCGCCGATCAAGCTTCGTTTTCAACGGTTCCTCATCGGCAAAGTCCCGGCAACGTTTTCACGGAACCCACTGTTTCCAGACTTTGACAAGCCATGCCTCAGGTGGCAGCACGCATCCGTGCGGTATCGAACCAGCGCCCCACGGGTCGCTGGTTCTTTCCGTTTTGGAAACCAACGCGGAGGCTGCGCAGTCTCGCAGACAGATCAGAGGCCACACAGCTTCTGAAACGGGATGAGCGCCATCGCGAAGCTTGATCTGGATGCGCGGCGCGTGCAGGTTGCGGCTGAACGTAGACGGATCAGCGCCACCGCTCGTCCTTCTTCTTACCGGCGTCCTGGGCATTATCCGCCGGTTGGCGGATGCTGCCCAGGACGCCGACGTTGTGACGATCATACCGCTTGCCGCCACTGGGTGGACGATGGAGCGGCAAGATGGAAGCGGCTGACAAGGCTGCCGAGCGATTCGGCTTCGGTGTTGAGCAGAGCGCTTGTGGCGCTGGCTTCCTCGACCATGGCGGCGTTCTGCTGCGTCACATCGTCAAGGTAGCTGACCGCGCTGTTGATCTCGGAGATGCTGAGCGCCTGGCGCTGCGCAGTGGCCGCCATTTCGGTGACGCTGGCTTCGATGTCGCGAAAGACCGAGATGATGTCGCTCAGCGCGGCGTGGGTCGCCGTGACCAGTTCAGCGCCATGCGCCGTCTGCCTGACGCTGCGGTCGATCAGCTTCTGGATCGTGCGGACGGCATCCGCCGAGCGTTGCGCAAGGGCGCGAACCTCGGCCGCGACGACGGCGAAGCCCCGGCCCGCGTCGCCCGCGCGCGCAGCCTCGACCCCGGCGTTGAGTGCCAGCAGGTTCGTCTGGAACGCGATCTCGCTGATCACGGCGATGATCTGCTCCATCTCATTGGCGCTGGCCGACACGTCGGCCATCGCGGTTCGGGTGTCGTCCATGATGCGACTGCCGTTGGCGGCGACCTCACGGGCCTTGGCGGCCATCTCCTCGGCGGCGCGGCTGCGTTGGGCGGAATCCTGAACCGCCGCGGTCATCTCATTCAACGCCGCGGCCGTCTCTTCAAGGCTTGCGGCCTGCTGCTCGGTCCGCCGGGCCAGGTCGTCGGAAGCTGCCGCGATCTCTCGGGTCCCGGTGCCGATCTGCTCGGCGCCTTGCCGGACCGAGGACATGATCGCGGCCAGCCGTTCCACCGTGTCGTTGAAACGCGTCTTTTGTGACAGCGCCGGATCGACCCGGGCCGTCAGGTCTCCGTCGGACAGGCGACCGAGCGCGTCGGCCAGAGTGTCGAACGCCTCATGATGTGCATCCTCGATCTTGCGCCGGCGGTCGTCCACCTGCTCCAGGTAGGTCGAGATTGACAGGTCGATGTCCAGAAGGGCGGCGCGGATGACGGCGGACAGGTCCTCGGCCAGGCGGTCGCGGCCCGCAGAGGTCAGCGTGCGGCGGTCATTCACCAATCCCTTGATGATGTGGTGCAACACCTGTCCATATCCGCCGATGTACCACCGCGGCTCCAGCCCTATCCGGGCATGCACCGCACCGATACGGCGGACGGACTGGGCATAATCGTCGCCGAATTCGGCAGAGAGAATGCGGTCCCAATGCTGTTGCTGGCTGTTCTTGGCGCGCTTGCCGTGGGTCTCATCGGCAAAGTGGCGGTCCAGGTGGGGGATTGTGGCGATGCGCGCATAGAGCTCTGTCAGTGCGGTTCCGACGCTTTTCTGAAGACCACCCGTCATTGTCCGCAGCCGCGCCTGCGCATCCACGTCAAGCTTCAGGAAATCAAGGCGCGCCTCAAGTTCAACCGACGAGGCACAGTTCTGATTGGTCACCGCAGGATCCTTTCGCATGACAAAAGCGGACGGGATCTGCGTAGTCCTAAATATTTAAGGCCTGCTGAACGGCGGGCGCGAATTCTTCATGTACGAAGGGGCCGACCACAGACGCGGTCAGCCCCTTCGTGCTTCCCGGCACTCGGTCCGGTCAGGCAGCCTTGGGCAACACTGCCTTGCGATCCTCGACCAGGGCCCGGTGCAGCGCCTTGATCGATGCGGACAGCGCGTCGCGTTCGACGATGAACTGCACGTCGACGGGGCGAGGGCCCTGCGTTGCGCCGATGGCCGACACGTCGGCCTCTGCCAACGCGTTCAGACCGCGGCTGAGCACCGCCAGCCCGTCCAGATCGCGCCCCACGGCCGAGGCCATGGCCACCGCCCGCGACGACACGCAGGCCGAAGGGTAACGGTCCGTCAGGTCCTTCTCGACCCGACGCAGCACTTTCAAACTGCTGTCAACGTAATGCGTGATCGTGTTGGCGTTCGACACCTTGCTGACGATGCGCACCTTGTGCCGCGTCAGCACCTCGAGGAGCGTGGCGTCATAGCCCTTGGCGCCGACCATGTCTTGTTCGAACAGCTCCAGCGCAAAAAGATCCAGGCCGGTCACGATTTCGACCGCCGGTTCCGTCGCGGGCTGATCGTCGATCAGCGTGCCGGGATCGTGCGGCTCGAACGCATTGGTGACGCGCAGGGGCACCCCCGACTGGCGCAGCGTCTTGGCGGCCTTGGGGTGGATTGCCTCCATCCCAAGGTTCGACAACTGGTCAGCAACGTCATAATTCGTGCGCCCCAGCTTGCGGACAGCGTCCTGCCCCACCAGTTTGGGATCGGCCGAGGACAGGTGGAACTCCTTGTGGATGATCGCCTCGCGCGCGCCCGTCAGGGCGGCCAGGCGCGAAAATGTCACTTCGGAGTAGCCCCGGTCGAATTCACGCATCAGACCCTCGCGGCACTGGGCATAGCCGGTGACGATCGGCATCTCGGTCTGCGGATCGACACCCTCCATCGCATCCAGGATGCGCTGGTCGAGGTTCACCTCGCCCTCGTCGCGCCAGCCAGACAGATCGACGAAGCGGGCCGAGATCCCGGCGCGCTGCAGCATCAGGGTCGTGACGAAGGCGGAATGCGCCTCGCCAAGGCCCGACAGAAGTTCGCGCGTGTGCAGCAGGTGTTCCGACAAACGGAAATGGCCATAGGAGCAGAGGCGCTGCAGGTCGATCAGGCAGTTCTTCGCCCCCAGCAGCCGGTCGCGCACGAAGGCATCGGCCCGTTCGACATCGCCCGGATGGTCCAGTACCACGCGGTGCGCTTCCAGCATCGCCTCGCTGGCGCGGTCGAGCGCGGCCAGCCAGCCATGGTCGTCCTCTCCGCTGGCGAAGGCGGCATAGACGCCCTGTTCGCCGGACTTCTTGTGCTCCAGCAGCAGGTTGGTGATGCCCCCGAAGGCCGAGACCACGAAGACGCGGCCATAGGGGTTCTGGCGGTCGCCGATCAGCACCGTGTCGCGAAGCTCGTGGACCCGCGACATCGAGGTGCCGCCGATCTTTTCGACGGTATGGGTCATGGTCTAGGCCGTTTCGGCAGCCGGGGCATAGCTGCCGTCCTCTCGGTGAACCTCCGTGCCAGTCACGGGCGGATTGAAGCAGCAGGCCATGACCAGCGTTTCCTCGGCCCGCACGGTGTGGTGGTCGTGCAGGTTCAACGCATACATCGTGCCGGGCACGATCTGGTGCGTCTCTCCGGTGGCAAGATCCGTGATCGAGCCCTTGCCCGACATGCAGTAGACGCTTTCGAAGTGGTTCTTGTAATGGAACGTGTGTTCCGAACCCGCCTCCAGCGTGGTGATGTGGAAGGAAAACCCCATCCCGTCATCAGCCAGCAGCATCCGGACCGAGTTCCAGCGGGCGTCCGACACCGAGCGGTCGGTGTCCTTGAGGTCGTGGAAATTGCGAACGATCATGTCGATTACTCCGCTGCGATCTTGGTGGTGGCAAGGACGTCACGGGCCGCATCCAGCAGGATGTCGAAGCCTTTTTCAAGCACGTCCTCGGGCGTGGTCAGCGGCGCCAGGACCTTGACCACCTGATCCTCGTTCCCCGAGGTCTCGATGATCAGCCCGCCGTCGAAGGCGCGCTTGCAAATGGCGCCAGCCAGCTCTCCGCTGCCGACATCGACGCCGCGCATCAGGCCGCGGCCCTTGAGGAAGGCGCCGGGAACCATGTCGCGCAGCTGGGTCAGCCGCGTCTCGATGATCTTCGACTTCTCGGCAAGTTCAGCCTCGAAGGCCTTGTCGGCCCAGAACTTTTCGATGGCGACGCGGGCGGTCACGAAGGCATGGGTGTTGCCGCGGAAGGTGCCGTTGTGTTCGGCCGGGCCGAAGACGTCATGGTCCGGGCGCACCAGCACCATGGCCAGCGGCAGGCCGAAGCCGGATACGGATTTCGCCATCGGCACCAGGTCGGGGACGACGCCCATGTCCTCGAACGAGAAGAACTTGCCGGTGCGGCCGCAGCCCGCCTGGATGTCGTCCAGGATCAGAAGCGCGCCGTGGCGCTTGGCAATGTCGGCCACCGCACGAACAAAGTCTACCGATGCGGCGTTCAGGCCGCCTTCGCCCTGCACCGTTTCCAGCATGATCGCGGCGGGCGCGTCGATGCCGCCCGAGGCGTCCGACAGCATCTGATCCAGCAGCGCGGCACTGTCCAGGCCTTCGGCATAACCGTCGAAGGGCACGCGGGTGACGCCCTGCGTCTCCATCCCCGCGCCGCCACGGTGATAGCCGTTGCCGGTCGCGGCCAGCGCGCCCATGGTCACGCCATGGAAGCCGTTGGTGAAGGCGATGACGTTGGTGCGGCCGGTCGACTTCCGCGCGATCTTCATGGCGGCTTCCACCGCATTGGCACCGGTGGGGCCTGTGAACATCACGCGGTGATCCATGTCGCGCGGCGCCAGGATGTGGCGCTCGAACGCGTCGAGGAACGCGGCCTTGGCGGTGGTGTGCAGATCAAGACCATGGGCGATGCCGTCGCTGCCGATATGCTCGATCAGCGCGGCCTTCATGTCCGGGTCGTTGTGACCATAGTTCAGCGAGGAACAGCCGGCCAGAAAGTCGATATGTTCGCGACCGTCGGCGGCTCGCATGATAGAGCCGCTGGCCGAGGTGAAGACCGAGGGGATTCCCCGGCAATAGGATCGCGCCTCGCTTTCGCGGCGCTCGAAAATGGCGGTGTCATTGGTCATGTTCGTCATGTCCTTGGGCATGGAACGTCCTTTCGCACGGAGTGCGTTGTCTGGAATGCTTCGAGGGCTGAAGGATCAGGCCGCGCGGGCCCGCATCGCCGCACGGGGCAGGGTGATCGTCACCATGTGCTCTGTCGCGTGGCGCCCGTCGAAATGGTCGTGGCGGGTGTAGTGGGGATCGTCCGACAGCTCTCCGCCGACATGGCGGGCCAGGCTGCGGAACAGCGCCCAAGAGGCGTCGTTGTCGCGCGTGATCGTCGTGTTCAGACGGCAGGCATCGGCGCATTCATCGCGATTGATGAGGTCCATCAACATCTTGCGGCCCAGACCTAGTCCCCGCGCCTTGGCGCTGACAGCCACCTGCCACACGAAAAGCGCGTCCTCGTTAGGGATCATGTGGCCGGAAATCCAGCCGACGATCTCGCCGTCAAGTTCGGCCACGACGCAGGTGTCGCGGAAGTGTTCGGCCTGCACGATGTTGCAGTACATGGAGTTCTCGTCCAGCGGCTTGCACTCGCGCACCAACTCCCACACTGCCGACCCGTCGGTGGGATCGGGCTTGCGCAGCGTCAGCTGGCGGGGGCGTTCGATGTCTTGCACGTCTCTGGGCATGGGCTCCCGATCCTCAGTTGCTTCGGCCATCAAACTAGTCAACCGCGCCTTCGGTTGCAACAGTTTTGACCGAAAAACGCCAGTTTTCAGCTAAGTGACCGCGATCAAAGGCCTTATTTCGGATGATGCGCACGGACGCGTGACCGCCACGGTTCGCCGGACGAAATGTTTTTGGACCTAAGCGAAGGCCGTTGCCCTTCCGACCCCAAGGCTGGCATAATGGGGCATGACCACGCCCGCCGCCATTCCACGCACCGATGCCGCCCTGATCGCGCTGCGGCGCATCCTGCGCGCGACCGAACAGTACGAACGCGACCTGGCGCAGGCGGCCCGGCTGACGCCCGCCAAGCTGCGGGTGCTGCAGATCCTGGCGGGGCGGGACGAACGTTCGGCGACGCCGACGCAGCTGTCGGCGCAGATGGGCGTCAGCCAGGCGACGGTGACGGCGCTGGTGGATCAGCTGGATAAACTGGGGTTGACCCAGCGCCAGCGGTCCAGCACCGACCGGCGGCAGTTGCACGTCATCATGACCGAGGCCGGGGCCACCGCGCTGCGCGATGCGCCCGACGCCCTGCAGCAGCATTTCGTCACCGGCTTCGAGGCGCTGCACGACTGGGAGCAGGCGATGCTGGTCGCCTCGCTCGAACGGGTGGCGGCGATGCTGAACGCCCATGGCATCGATGCCTCGCCGGTCCTGACCCTTGGTGAAATCGGGCGCATGCGCCGCTGAGTCAGCTTCCCCAGGGGCCGTGCGGGTCGTCGATGCCGTCCAGACGCTCGAACCCGTGGGCCCCGAAGAAGTCGCGCTGCGCCTGGATCATGTTCGCCGTTCCGCGCGACGTGCGCATCATGTCGAACCACATCAGCCCCGATGCCAACGCTGGCAGGGCGTGGCCAGCCCCGATCCCCTGCGACACGACCTGGCGCAGGGACGGCATCGCCCGCTCCAGCAGGTCCGCGAAGAAGGGCGCCATGATCAGGTTGCGGGCCGGATCCTCGGCCAACGCGTCGGCCATGTCGTTCAGCATGGCCGAGCGGATGATGCAGCCTGCACGCCAGACACGCGCGATGCCGGGCAGGTCCAGCGTCCAGCCGAACCGCTGCGAGGCCCCGTCGATCATCGTGAAGCCCTGAGCATAGCAGAGGATCTTCCCGGCGATTAGCGCCTGTTCCAGCACCGCCGCATCAAGCGGGCAGGGGCCGGGGGCGGCACCGAAGCGCGCCTCGCCCGCCTTGCGCTCTTCCAGGCGGGCCGAGACGTTGCGCGCCATGACTGCGGCCTCGATCACGGGGATGGGGGCGGCCAGATGCTGCGCCTCGATGGCGGTCCAGCGGCCGGTGCCCTTCTGTCCCGCGCGATCCAGGATCACGTCGGGCATGGCGGCGCCCGTATGCGGATCGCGCGCGGCGGTGACCTTGGCTGAAATCTCGATCAGATAGCTGGACAGCACACCCTTGTTCCAGCCCGCGAAGATGTCCGACATCGCGGCCGCGTCCAGGTCCAGCCCGTCGCGCATCAGGCCATAGACCTCTGCGATCATCTGCATGTCGGCATATTCGATGCCGTTATGGACCATCTTGACGAAGTGGCCCGCGCCGCCGTCGCCCATGCGGGCCGCGCAGGGCGTGCCGTCGTCGGCCTTGGCCGAGATGGCCGTCATCACCGGCGAGACCAGGTCCCAGTCGGCCTGCGTGCCGCCACCCATGATCGCCGGGCCGTGCCGCGCGCCGTCCTCGCCGCCGGACACGCCCATGCCCAGGAAGCGGAACGGCAGGTCGGCCTGATCGCGGCGGGTGGTGTCGTGGAAATCGGCATTGCCCGCGTCGATCACCAGGTCATCGGGCGCCAACAGCGGCGCAAGCGATTCCAGCTGCGCATCGACGGCAACGCCGGCCGGGACCATCAGGATGATCGCGCGGGGCGGCGCGATCGCCGCGACCAGTTCGGCCAGCGTTTCGGCCGGCACGATCCGCTGCGCCAGGTCGCCCGCATCGTCGTGGAATCGCTGCGCCACACCGGAAGTTCGATTCCAGACCGCGATGGGAAAGCCCTTCTCCGCGATGTTCAGCGCCAGCGCCGCGCCCATCGTGCCAAGGCCGATCAGCCCGATCCGCGGTTGGTTGCTGTCCGTCATGCCCATGTCTCCACCCTTGGTCGCAAATGTCGTCAAGCTGGTTACGCTAACGGCGCGGCGGTGTCACGTCGCGACGGTGCGCGGCTTGATGCAGATCAGCGTCTGGAGGCCGGTGGCGACATGGGTGCGCCGTGTGGCGGTTACGCCCCAGACATCCAGCTGGCAGATGGTCAGCGTTCGGCCTGGCTTCACGACGCGGCCCACGGCCTCCAGCCAGTCGCCTTGCGCGGGGTTCAGCAGGTTCAGCTTGAACTCGGTCGTCAGCACCTCGTGCCCCGGAGGGAACAGGGTGAAGGCCGCGTAACCGCCCGCCGAATCCGCCAGGGCCGCCGTGCCGCCCGCGTGGAAATAGCCATGCTGCTGGGTCAGCTCGCGCCGGAAGGGCAGGCGCAGGGTCACCAGGCCCGGCGCCACGTCGACGATGCTGGCCCCCAGATGCGCCATCAGGCCCTGCGCATCGAAGCTGGCCCGCAGCCGGTCGATCGTCTGGGGCGGAAGTTCCGGCTGTGACATGGTTTCTCCTCCTCTGGCGGTCAGGGCAGTGTGGCGTGGCCCCGCGGAGTGCGGAAGCCCGTTCGGGGGGGTGCGGGCATGAAAAGGGGCCCCGAAGGGCCCCCGTTTCGGTCGCATCTCCGGTCGGCTCAGCGGCGCAGGCGCTGGCCGGCCTCGATCAGCGCGGCGCCGAGGCCGATCTTGACGATGTCGCCCAACAGGAAGGGCAGGATACCCACGGCCAGCAGGCGATCCGCCGGCACGAAGGCCGACAGCCACAGCAGGCCCGGAACATAGATGGCGATGGTGCCCGCCAGCATTGCCAGCGCGCGCATGCCTATGCCGCGGCCCTGCGCCAGCGCGCCGGTCACGACCATCGACAGCGCCATGCCGATCAGGAAGCCGGTGGTCGGACCTGCCAGATACGCCAGCCCCAGCCCGCGCTCGGGCGAGCCTGCGAAGACCGGCAGGCCGGCAAGACCTGCGGCCATGTAGGTGCCCATCGCCGCCAGCCCCAGGCGGGGACCGAGCGCCGCCGCGATGACCAGCACGGCCAGCGTCTGCAGCGTCATCGGCACCGGCCAGAACGGCACCTGCGCCTTGGCGCCAAGCGCGATCAGGGCGGCCGCGCCGATGGTCAGGCCGATGGTGGCGCCAAGGCCGAATGTCGTGCGGTTGTCTCGTGCAAGAAGCATGGCGAGGTTCCCTTTCTGGTTGTTCGCGAATCGCGGGCGGCCGGGCCGCCCCTGTCTGCCCGCATCCTGTCCCGAAGCGCCCGGCTCGCACAAGACCCGGCTGCGGAGGCCGTGCGCTACGCGAAGGTTGCGACCAACCGTCGCAACTCCGCAGGGTGTCGGCCGGCGTGCCGCGAAGGGGCGCACTCCTTTACACGCGCGAGGGGCCGCTTTCCGCAACCGGGATGCAAATCAGGCGAATCGCAGAACTTTTTTAGCCCGCCCCGCCGTCCGGGGCGTCTGTTTTCCGCCGAAAAAGGGTGCTAAGACCCTGCGCCAACTGCATGCCGCGACAGAGGTTCGAGACATGGCTGACGACTATCCCAAGGTGGACCGCGTGATGGGGGGGCCTGCCGGCTGGATCTCCATCGCCTTTCCGGCGGTCCTGTTTCTGTATTTCCTGGGGCTTCTGCCGCAGATCGTGACGGGACCGCAGGTGCACGGCATTGACTGGGTGCCCTCGCTGGGGATCCGGCTCTCGGTGCTGCTGGACGGTCTCAGCATGACCTTCGCGCTGCTGATCACCGGGATCGGCACGGCGGTGACGCTCTATTCCGCGCGCTACCTTGGGCAGCATCCGGACTATCCGCGCTTCGTCTGCTATCTGCTGATGTTCATGGTCGGCATGCTGGGGCTGGTCCTGGCCGATAACATGATCTCTCTCTTCGTCTTCTGGGAGGTGACGACCATCGCCTCCTACCTGCTGATCGGCTTCAACGCCGACAGCGCCAAGTCGCGCCGCTCGGCGTTGCAGGCGCTGCTGCTGACGGGCACGGGCGGCCTGGTCATGCTGGGTGGCATGATCATCCTGGGCAACGTCGCCGGCACGTTCGAACTGTCGCAGATCCTGGAGATGGGCGACATGGTCCGCGCGCATCCGTGGTACATGGGTATCCTGCTGCTGTTCCTGGCGGGCGCCTTCACGAAGTCGGCGCAGGTGCCGTTCCATTTCTGGCTGCCGAACGCGATGGCCGCGCCGACGCCGGTGTCCGCCTACCTGCACAGCGCCACGATGGTGAAGGCCGGCGTCTACCTGATGGCGCGGATGAACCCGGCGCTCGGCAGCACCGAGGCGTGGTTCTGGATCCTGACGATCTTCGGCGGCATCACGGCGGTCCTCGCCTCGGTCATGGCGCTGCGCCAGACCGACATCAAGCAGACGCTGGCCTACACGACGCTGATGGCGCTGGGGTCGCTGACCATGTTCATCGGCGCGGGCACCCATTACGCCATCGTCGCGGCGATGACTTTCCTGGTGGTGCATTCGCTCTACAAGGCGGCGCTGTTCCTGATGATCGGTATCGTCGATCACGCCACCGGAACGCGCGACGCCACCATGCTGCGCGGGTTGCGCAAGGCGATGCCGCTGACGGGGCTGGCCGCCGCCTTGGCCGCCGTCAGCATGGCCGGCATCCCGCCCATGGTCGGCTTCGTCGGGAAAGAGTTCATGTACAAGGCGGGCCTTGGCCTGGACGGTTTCGGCGCCATCTGGGTCACCGCAATGATCTTCGCGGCTTCGGCCATGATGTTCGTGACCGGCGGCATCGTGGCGCTGAAGCCCTTCGCGGGCGATTTGGCGGAAACCCCCACGCCCGCGCATGAAGGCCCCTGGCCCATGCTGGCCGGGCCGCTTGTGCTGGGCGGGCTGTCGCTGTTCTTCGGCCTGGTGCCGGGCGTCCTGGGCCACTACCTGGTCGGTCCCGCCACCCATGCGGTCGAGGGCGAGGTGCACGAGGTTCACCTGTACCTCTGGGGCGGCGTCAACACGGCGCTGATCCTGTCGCTGCTGACTTTCCTGGCGGGCTGGCTGCTCTATCGCAGCCACGAATCCATCCGCGCCCGGCTGATCGCGTTCGAGGCGCGCAGCCCCATCGACTTCGACGCCGGCTGGGATCGCCTGCTGGACGGCTTCAAGGCCGTCGCGGGCTGGCAGACGCGCCTGATCCAGACGGGCAGTCTGCAGCGATACATGGCCGTCACCTTTGCCAGCTTCGTCGTGCTGGTCGGCGGCACCTACCTGGTCAAGGGCGCCTTCGGCGCTGGCCTTGGGCTGACCACGGCCTCGGTTCATCCGGTCCAGTGGACGGTGCTGGCGCTGATCGCAGTGGGGTCGATCCTGGTCGTCTGGACGCATAGCCGAATGACGGCCGTGGCTGCGATGGGCGTGGTGGGGATCGGCGTGTCGCTGATCTTCATCATGTTCAGCGCGCCCGACGTCGCCATCACGCAGCTGCTGGTCGAGGTCCTGGTCGTCGTGCTGGTCAGCCTGGCCATGCTGCGGCTGCCCTATCTGCCGCGCCGGTCCAAGGCGTCCTTCCGCCCCGGCCACGCCCTGATCGCGGGGGGCGTCGGCGTCGTCACGACCTTCCTGACCATCTCGGTCCTGGGCAGTCCGTTCGATCGCCGCCTGACCACCTTCTTCGAAGCCGCGTCCTATCCCGAAGCGCATGGCCGCAACATCGTCAACGTGATCCTGGTGGACTTCCGGGCGCTGGACACCTTCGGTGAGATCACCGTCGTCGCCATGGCCGCGCTGGCCGCGCTGGCACTGCTGCGTGGAACCGCCCCCCGGAAAGAGGAGAACTGACATGCAGTCGTTGATCCTGACCACGACAACGCGGCTGCTGGCGGCGCTGCTGCTGATGTTTTCCGTCTATGCGCTGCTGCGCGGGCACAACCTGCCGGGCGGCGGCTTCATCGGCGGGCTGATCGGGGCAACGGCCTTCATCCTCTATACCATCGCCACGTCCGAGATCGAGGCGCGCCGGGCGCTGCGCGTCGGTCCGTCGAACATCGCGGTCGTAGGGCTCGGCATCGCCGGACTTGCTGGCCTCTCGGCTGGCTTGGCCGGAGAGCCATTCTTTACCGGCCAGTGGCTGTTCCTGTTCGCCGAGGACGGCGGCAAGGGGCTGCCGCTGTCCACGGTCCTCGTGTTCGACATCGGTGTCTATCTGGCAGTCTTCGGCGGCATCCTGACGCTGGTCTTCGCCCTGGAAGAGGAGATCTGAGCTTGGAACTGCTGCTTGCCATCACCATCGGCATCGTCGTGGCGACCTCCGTCTACCTGATGCTGGACCGCAACGCGCTGCGCTTCCTCTTCGGGCTGGTGCTGCTGTCGAACGCGGTCAACCTGATCATCTTCGCCGGCGGCCGGCTGACCGTTGGCGCGCCGCCGCTGATCCCCGACGGGGCATATGCGCCCGTGGGCGTGGTCGCCAATGCGCTGCCGCAGGCGCTGGTGCTGACCGCCATCGTCATCGGCTTCGGCCTTCTGGCCTTCACGCTGGCGCTGGTCTACCGGACCTTCATGACCCTCGGCACCGTCAACAGCGACGAGATGCGCATCGCCGAACCCCGCGACAAGCGCGAGCTTGACACCGGCAGGCTGGGCATGGGCAAGGCCGATCCCGAACATCCCGCGACCGGGCAGGAGGCCGGCATATGAGCTGGCTTCTGGTCTATCCCATCGTCATCCCGCTGATGACGGCGGTCTTGTCCTACCTGTTCCGCAATACCCCAGCCGGGCGCTGGATTGCCGTCGCGGGCACCGCTGCGCTGCTGCTGGCCAGCCTGCTGCTGATGGCGGACGTGCTGGAGCACGGCGTCGTCGTCGCGCAGATGTCCAACTGGGAGGCGCCCTTCGGCATCACCCTGGCCGCAGACCTTCTGGGCGCGGTCATGGTCGTGATCACGGCCATCACCGGTATGGCCACCGTGGTCTACAGCCTGTCGGACATTCCCGTCCGGCTGGAGAGGATGGGCTATTACGCGCTGTTGCAGATCCTTCTGATGGGCGTCTGCGGGGCCTTCCTGACGGGCGACCTCTTCAACCTCTATGTGTGGTTCGAGGTGATGCTGATCGCCAGCTTCGGCCTTCTGGTCCTGGGCGGCAACCGAGAGCAACTTGACGGCGGCATCAAGTACGTGATGCTGAACCTCGTCTCGACCATCATGTTCCTGACGGGCATCGGGCTCCTTTACGGCATCACCGGCACGCTGAACATGGCGGACCTTCACCTTGCGGTGCGAGAGGTCCAGAACCAGGGGCTGCTGACCACCATCGCGGTGATGTTCATGGTCGCCTTCGGCGTGAAGGCGGCGCTGTTCCCGCTGTTCTTCTGGCTTCCTGCGTCCTATCACACGCCCCCCGTGGCAGTTTCGGCGATCTTTGCGGGCCTTCTGACCAAGGTCGGTGTCTATTCGCTGATCCGCTGCTTCACGCTGATCTTCGACCAGGACGTCGGCTTCACGCACACGCTGCTTCTGTGGCTGGCAGTGATCACCATGGTCACGGGCGTCCTTGGCGCGGCAGCGATGAACGACTTCCGCCGCATCCTGTCCTTCCACATCATCAGCCAGATCGGATACATGGTGCTGGGCCTGGCGATCTTCACGCCGCTGGGGTTGATGGGCGCGGTCTTCTACCTGGTCCACCACATCATCGTAAAGGCCAACCTGTTCTTCGTGGCGGGCGTGGCCAAGCGCATCGGCGGGTCCACCGACCTGTCGCGGCTTGGCGGGCTTTACGCCCATGCGCCGCTGCTGGCCTTCCTGTTTCTGATCCCGGCGTTTTCGCTTGCGGGCTTCCCGCCGCTGTCGGGGTTCTGGGCGAAATACGTGGTCGTCAAGGCGGCGCTGGACCTGGAGATGTGGATCGTGGCCGGCATCTCGCTGGTGGTGGGACTCTTGACCATCTTCTCGATGACCAAGATCTGGGGCGCGGCCTTCTGGCCCGCCCATCCCGACGGCATCAAGCCGCGCCTGTCCGACCTGCCCATGGGCGACCGGCTGGCGCTGATGCTGCCGATCATCTGCCTGGCGGCGCTGACCTGCATCATCGGGCTGTTCCCCGAGCCCTTCGTGCAGTTCGCCGAACGCTCGGCCACGCAGCTGCTTGATCCAACCGAATACATCACGACCGTTTTGGGGGTGCAGCCATGAACCTCTTTGCCATCAACATCGTGCTGGCCTTCGCCTGGGTGGCGCTGACGGGCGGGCTGACGCTTGGCGGGTTGACCACGGGCTTTCTGGTGGGCCTTGGGGCGATGTGGCTTGTCCGCCCGCTGTTCCCGCATACCGGCCACTATTTCCTGCGCCTCTACTACTGGGCGCGGCTGGTGGTGATGTTCGTCTACGAACTGGTCGTCAGTTCCCTGCCGGTGACCAAGGACGTGCTGACGCCGGGACAGTTTTCCAGGCCCGCGCTGATCGCGGTGCCGCTGAACGTGACGACCGACCTGCAGATCACACTTCTGGCGAACTTCATCTCTCTGACGCCCGGAACGTTGACCCTGGACGTGTCGGAAGACCGCAAGACGCTCTATATTCACGCGATGTTCGGGGACGAGCCAGACGCGATCCGGGCGCAGATCCGCGACCGGTTCGAGGTCTGGGTCCGCGAGGCGACGGAGTAGAACAATGACCATGATGGATTACGCAATCTTGCTTGGCTTCGCGCTGGTCATCCTGGGGGTGACGCTGGCCGCCGCCCGGCTGGTCATCGGGCCGACGCTGGCCGACCGGATCGTCGCGCTGGACATGATGACGGTGCAACTGGTGGCTTTCGGCGGACTTGCGGCGCTGCAATCGCGCAGCGCGGCTTTCCTGGACGTTGCGGTGGTGCTGGCGCTGGTGGGGTTCCTGGCCACCGTCTGCCTGGCACGTTACCTGGAGCGCCGCATCCTGCTGAAATCGGAGGAGCTGAAATGATCGCCGAACTGATCGTGTCATTCCTGATCGTCGCGGGGGGCGTGTTCTGCCTGTCCGCAGGCCTTGGCGTCCTGCGCCTGCCGGACGTCCTTACGCGGATGCATGCCTCGACCAAGGCGGGCACGTTGGGGTCGGGCCTGATCCTGATCGCCGTTGCCGTGGTTTTCGCCGAAGGCACGGTCATCGCGCGCGCCGTGGCGGCGATCCTGTTCCTGCTGCTGACGGCACCGGTTGCCGCGCACCTGATCGGACGGGCGGCGTTCCGGACCGGCGTGCCGATGATCAAGTCCACGGCCTGCGAACCGGGCGTTGCCGAGGCGCTGCGCGGTCCCAACCCGCCCCAGCCGCCGCGCTGAAGGGCAGGCGCATCAACAGGGCTTTTCAAACTGGTCGCTTGGGCGTAGTTCTTTCCGATTGGCGGACGAACCGCCTGATTTGAAAGAGCTGAATGAGCCAGGACATCCCCACGATCACCCGCACCGAAGAGCTTGCGCACTTCTGCGAGGCTGCGAAATCCGCCCCCTATGTCACCGTCGACACCGAGTTCCTGCGCGAGCGGACCTATTGGTCGAAGCTGTGCCTGATCCAGCTTGCGCTGCCCCCGGCCTCGACCGGCGGCAACCCCGGCGGAGAGGCCGTGCTGGTCGATCCGCTGGCCGAAGGCCTGTCGCTGGAGCCGCTCTATGACCTTTTCCGTCACAAGGACACGGTCAAGGTCTTTCACGCAGCGCGCCAGGATCTGGAGATCTTCTTCCACGACGCGCAGCTGTTCCCCGAGCCCCTGTTCGACACGCAGGTCGCTGCGATGGTCTGCGGCTTCGGCGAGCAGGTCGGCTATGAGACTCTGGTGCGCAAGATCGCCAAGGCGAACCTCGACAAGTCGTCGCGCTTCACCGACTGGTCGAGGCGCCCGCTGACCGACGCGCAAAAGGCTTATGCGCTGGCCGACGTGACGCATCTGCGGGTGATCTACGAATTCCTGTCCGCCGAGCTGAAGAAGACCGGGCGGGAGGCCTGGCTGGGCGAAGAGATCGCCGTCCTGGAGGACCCCGAGACCTACATCACCCGCCCCGAAGAGGCGTGGATGAAGGTCCGCACGCGCACGAATTCCCCTCGCTTCCTGGCGATCCTGCGCGAACTGGCGCAGTTCCGCGAGGCCTATGCGCAGGAACGCGACATTCCGCGCAGCCGCGTCTTCAAGGATGACGCGATGATCGAGGTTGCCTCGACCAAGCCCGGGACCGAGGCCGACCTGGCGCGTTCCCGGCTGCTGCTGCGCGAAGCCCGGAAGGGAGAGATCGCCAACGGCATCCTGGCCGCCGTCAAGGCGGGGCAAGAGGCCAAGGACCTGCCGCAACCCCGTGCCGAGGAGCCCGGCAAGCCCGGCAACGCCGCGCTGTCGGACCTGCTGCGGGTCCTGCTGAAGGCCAAGGCCGATGCCGCCGGCGTCGCGCCCAAGCTGATCGCGTCCTCGTCCGACCTCGACGCCATCGCCACGGGCGATCGCAACCTGCCGGCGCTTCACGGCTGGCGCCACGAGGTATTCGGTCAGGACGCCCTGCGTCTGGCCGCCGGAGAGATTGCGCTGTCGGCACAAGGCGGCGCGGTGAAGGTCGTGCCCGCCCGCTGATCGGGTTGGCGCCACGTTGTTCAACGCGCCCAAAGCCAGGCCTCCGAAAGCTCGTGCTGTTTCGGCAGACTGGGTCACGGGAAGCCTGCCCGCGCCGCTGATCGGGCAGCCTCGACCTGTCGCTGCGCGATCAGTCGTCGTCGTTTTCCAGCGGCTTGGGCTGGACCACGCGGAACAGTGACCGGCGTTCCTCGGGCGTCTCGGGGCGGGGGACGCCGCGGGCAAGGTCGCGTGGCGGTTCGGCTGGACGGCGCGGGGAGAAATCCTGCGCTTCCTCTGCAAAGCCGATGGCCGAGGGCGAGGGAGACACCGTTCTGCCGCCTTCGATGATCGGCAACACCTCGTCCTGGACCAGGTCGAACCGGCGGGGCGCGACCCCGGTGTCGCCCTCGGCGACAAGGCAGCCAAGCGCGCGGGTCACGTCGCCCAGGTCCGACTTCAGCGGCAGCAGCAGCATCTGCGCCTTCAGCTCCGGCCGGGCATAGTCGGCGCGCCCGTGCAGGGACATCCGCGCGATCTGCGGACCCTTGAAGACGCTTTCCAGGACGTCCGAGAAGCGCCCCCGAGAACTGGTGTTCAGGAAGGCGCAGAGCGGCATGCCGCGAACCTCCATTCCCATCAGGTCGATCAGGTGCCGCCCCGCCAGTCGCAGGCGCCCCGCACCCGGCGCGATCCGCTCGATGATGAAGGCATAATCCAGCGCCCGAGAGATCCCGCGCGGGTCGACGTCGCTGCGCATCGGGACCGCGCGGCCCTTGCGGATCGACGTCCAATAGTCGCGCAATTCCCGCAGCACCTTGTCGGGGCGGCACGCTTCGTAATCCTGAAAGCGCACGACGCGTGCCGGCCCGTCCGGGGGCTGCACGCTCTTGCACATGTCGTCGTCGCGTTCCGACACGTCTTACCCCTAAACCATGACAGCGCGGACCCCGCAGGTCCGCCATATTGTTCGCCCCTCATGATAGCGCCATGGCCGGGGCAGAGCCGAGTCAATTTCTGAACGAATGGTTAAGATGTGACCGCCCGTGTTCTCGGCCGCCGGGGACTTGACCCACGCCGCCTGCCGGGGCATCCCACGGGCACGTCTGGGGCAAGGCAAGGATCGACCGGAATGATGAACCGCACCGGCCTGATGGTCATCTTGTCATCGCCTTCGGGGGCAGGAAAGTCGACGCTGGCGCGTCGGCTGATGGACTGGGACCCGTCGCTGCGGTTTTCCGTCTCGGCCACGACGCGCGCGCCTCGGGCAGGGGAAACCGACGGCGTTCATTACTATTTCACCTCGGCCGACGATTTTCGCCGCATGGTCCAGCAGGACCAGATGCTGGAACATGCCGAAGTCTTCGGAAACCTCTACGGCAGTCCCCGCGCGCCGGTCGAGGCCGCCATGCGCGACGGGCGCGACACGCTGTTCGACGTCGACTGGCAGGGCGGCCAGCAGATCCGGGCCTCGGCCCTTGGCGGGCATGTCGTGTCGATCTTCGTGCTGCCCCCGTCGCTGCCCGAGCTGGAGCGTCGACTGCGCGCCCGCGGCCAGGACAGCGAGGCGGTGATCGCCGGGCGGATGCTGAAAAGCCGGTCCGAGATCAGCCACTGGGCCGAATACGACTATGTGCTGGTGAACGACGACCTGGACGAGACCGAGGCACGCCTGCGCGCCATCCTGACGGCCGAGCGGCTGCGCCGCGAACGGCAGGGGGGGCTGGGCGCCTTCGTGAAGCAACTGATGACCGAGGACGCATGATGATCTGGTCGCTGGACGATGTCACCCCGCAGCTGGCCGACGACGCCTGGGTGGCGCCCGACGCGCAGCTGATGGGGCGCGTGGTGATCGAGGCAGAGGCCTCGGTCTGGTTCGGCGCCGTGCTGCGCGGCGACAACGAGGAGATCAGGGTCGGCGCCGGCAGCAACGTTCAGGACCTCTGCTGCCTGCACACCGATCCAGGCCACCCGCTGATGATCGGCGCCGACTGCACCATCGGCCACCGGGCGATCCTGCACGGCTGCCGGATCGGTGACGGGGCGCTGATCGGCATGGGTGCGACGATCCTGAACGGCGCTGTCATCGGCGCGGGGGCCTTGATCGGTGCCGGGGCGCTCATCGCCGAAGGAAAAGAGATCCCGCCCGGCGCGCTGGTCATGGGCGCCCCCGGCAAGGTCGTGCGGATGCTGGACGACGATGCCGTCGCCGGGTTGCGGGCGTCGGCCGCGCGCTATCGCGCCAATGCCGCGCGCTATCGCGCCGGCCTGACCGCGGCGGGCTGATCCGATGCGCGACGCCAGCCGCCGCGTGGACGGCTTTCTGGACGGCGTGCCGCTGCCGATGCTGGCCGTCGACCGCCACGCGCGCGTCATTGCCGCGAACCCGCCGGCGATGACGATGCTTGGCGCGGACATCCTGAACCGGCCCTTCGTGACCGTCCTGCGCCATCCCTCGATCGTGCAGGCGGTGGACTGGGTGCTGGACCCGACCGGCACGCCCGCCCCCGCGACCGATCCTGCATTGCGCCCCCCGACCGAGCATGCCGTCACGCTTCGTGCGCAGTTCGCGGTCGAAGGCCGGGACATCCTGGCCGAGGTGACCGTGGCGCCACTGCCGATCGGGCTTGGCCGCGGCGCCTCGATCGCCCTTGTCGACCGTTCGGTGGCCGAGGAGGGTGAGCTGATGCGGCGCGATTTCGTCGCAAATGTCAGCCACGAGCTGAAGACGCCGCTGACCGCGATGATCGGCTTCATCGAGACGCTGCGCGGTCCCGCCCGCGACGATGAGCGCGCACGCGACCGCTTCCTGGACATCATGGAGCGCGAGGCCAGTCGCATGAACCGGCTGATCAGCGAACTCCTGTCGCTGAGCCGGGTCCAGGCCGAGGAACGCCGCCGTCCGTCGGGCCAGATCGACCTGCCGGGGCTCTTGAACTCTGTGCTGGCAACGCTGTCGCCGCGTGCCGAGGCCGCCGGCGTGGTCGTGTGGACCGAGGGGCTGGACCAGGCGGTGCGCCTGCCGGGCGACGCCGACCAGTTGACGCAGGTGTTCCAGAACCTGATCGAGAACGCGCTGAAATACGGCGGCTCTGGTGGTTCGCTGCGGGTCGGTCTGGCGCATGTCCCCCACGAGGCGGTGCTGCGCGGACCGGGATGGGCGGTGTCCATCGAGGACAAGGGCGAGGGCATCGAGGAACAGCACCTGCCGCGCCTGACCGAGCGGTTCTATCGCGTCGACCCCCACCGGTCGCGCGAACAGGGCGGGACGGGCCTGGGGCTGGCCATCGTCAAGCATATCGTGAGCCGCCACCGCGGCCGCCTGCGGATCGAGAGCCGGCGCGGCGAGGGCAGCCGCTTCACGGTCATCCTGCCGGAAAAGCTGACGCGGGCCTGATCCGGGGCAGGCGTCCGGAAGATGCGGGCGCGGCCCTCTCGCCCTTGGCGCGCGGTTGGCCTATAAGCGCGCCAGGTCTTGAGGAAGGAATACCGTCATGTCGCAATCGTCCGGGGTCGATCCGGCCAAGCTGGCTGCCGCAAGGGCGGCCGTCGCGCTGGTCGAGGACGGGATGAAGCTGGGGCTGGGCACAGGCTCGACCGCGGCGATCATGGTGCGCGAGCTTGCCGCGCGCGTCACGGCCGAGGGGTTGACGCTGCGCTGTGCCGCCACGTCCCAGGCAACCGCCGACCTGGCCCAAAGCCTCGGTCTGAAGGTCGAGAGCCTGGACGAGATCGGCTGGCTGGACATGACCATCGACGGCGCCGACGAGGTCGATCCCGACCTGCACCTGATCAAGGGCGGCGGGGCCGCGCATCTGCGCGAGAAGATCGTCGCCGCCGCCAGCGACCGCATGGTGGTCGTCGCCGATCCCGGCAAGGTCGTGGAAACGCTGGGGGCCTTCCCGCTGCCGGTCGAGGTCCTGGGCTTCGGGTTCGAAACCACGCGCAAACTGATCCGCCGTGCCCTGGGCGAGCTGGAGCTGGGCGGCCACGACGTGATGCAGCGCCTGAAGGGCAGCGACCCGGTCATCACCGACGAAGGCAACCTGATCCTGGACCTGCACCTGGGCTGCATCCCCGACGCGCCCGCCCTGGCGCGCGCGCTGGCGGCGATTCCCGGCGTGGTCGAACATGGCCTGTTCCTGGGCATGTGCGACCTGGCAATCATCGGGCGCAAGGACGGCACCGTTGTTGAACTGGCACGCGATGCCGACATCGACGCCGACCTGCTGGCCAACGAAGGAGAGTGAAGCTGTGACTTTCGACTATGACCTGTTCGTGATCGGCGGCGGCTCGGGCGGTGTGCGCGCGGCGCGGATCGCGGCGGGCGAACATGGCGCCAAGGTGGGCCTGGCCGAAGAAAGCCGCATGGGCGGCACCTGCGTGATCCGCGGCTGTGTGCCGAAGAAGCTGATGATCTTCGCGTCCCAGGCGGGGCTGATGGCCGAGGAGATGCGCGGCTATGGCTGGGCCGACGCGCAGACCGGCCCCTTCAGCTGGGAGATCTTCCGCGAAAAGCTGGACGCCGAGCTGTCCCGGCTGGAGCTGATCTATCGCGCCGGGCTCGAGCGGGCAGGGGTGGAGGTCCACGACCAGCGCGCGACCCTTGTAGGCCACCACGAGGTGGAACTGGCCGACGGCACCAGAAAGACCGCGCGTCATATCCTGATCGCCGCCGGCGGCCGTCCGGCCAAGATCGGCATCCCGGGCGAGGAACTGGGGATGGTGTCCGACGACCTGTTCCTGATGGACAAGCTGCCGGGGCGTGTGCTGCTGATCGGCGGCGGCTTCATCGCCTGCGAATTCTCGACCATCCTGGCGGGGCTGGGGGTCGACGCTGTGCAGGTCTATCGCGGCGACGCGGTGCTGCGCGGCTTCGACCGCGAAGCGCGCGACCTGGCGACCCTGCAGCTGAGCGCGGTGGGCGTCGACCTGCGCCTAGGCTTGACGCCCACGCGGCTGGACAAGGTGGGTGACGGCATCGAGGTCGCCTTCGACGACGGCAGCAGCGACCGCTTCGACGCGGTGCTGTTCGCGACCGGGCGCACGCCCTATACCGGCGGCCTGGGGCTCGAGAATACCGAAGTCCGCCTGAAGCCGAACGGCGCCATCGAGGTGGATGAGTGGTCGCAGACCTGCGTGCCCTCGATCTTCGCGGTGGGCGACGTGACCGACCGGGTGAACCTGACGCCCGTCGCGATCCGCGAGGGTCACAGCTTTGCCGACACGATGTTCGGGTCGAAGCCGCGCAAGGTCGATCATTCGGTCGTGGCCAGCGCCGTCTATCTGCGCCCGCACGAACTGGGCACCGTCGGCCTGACCGAGGAAGAGGCGAAGGTCCGCGGGCCGGTCGATGTCTATTCCACCGTCTTCCGTCCCATGCGGTCGATGTTCGCGGGCAGCGACGCCCGCGTGATGATGAAGCTGCTGGTCGATCCGGCGACCGACAGGGTGCTGGGCTGTCACATCTTCGGCCCCGAAGCCGGAGAGATGATCCAGCTGGCCGCCATCCCCATCGGCATGGGCGCGACCAAGGCGCAGTTCGACGCGACCATCGCCGTGCATCCTACCGCGGCCGAGGAACTTGTCACGATGCGTGCGCCGTCGCGCCGGCACGGCGACCTGCACGGCTGACAAAACCGTGGGCGCGGCCGCAGGTCGCAGCTGACGGGCCGGGGCAGGGTTGACATTTCAGCCCTGCGCCCCAGTTTTCAACTAACGGAATTTCCAGCGAAAGAAGGACCATCGATGGCAAATCAGGGCCCCTGGGGCGGAGGCGGCGGAGGCAATGGCGGCCGGGATGACGGAGATCGGGACAAGCGCCCGGCAGGCCGTCCCTGGGACGACCAGCAGCCGCCGAACGGATCGCGGCGTCCGGGGCCCGGCGACTCTCAGCGTCCCGAGATCGAGGACCTGATGAAGAAGGGCCAGGAACGACTGCGCGTCCTGATGGGGGGCCGCGGATCGGGCGGCACCGGCGGCGGCGGTGGCCGCGGGCCGGGCGGTCCGAACTTTGGGCTGAACCGCTCCACCGTGGCCATTGCGGGCCTGGCTGCGGTGGCGCTCTGGGCGTTTTCCAGCTTTTACCGCGTGCAGACGAACGAACAGTCGGTCGAGTTCCTGTTCGGCCGCGCCGTCGCCGTCGGAACCGAGGGCCTCAACTTTGCCCCCTGGCCATTCGTCACCGCCGAGGTCGTGCCGGTCACCAACGAACGCGTGACCGAGATCGGCACCGGGCGCGGCGGAGAGATGGACAGCGGCCTGATGCTGACCCGTGATCAGAACATCGTGGACATGGAATACCAGGTCGTCTGGAACATCTCGGATCCCGAGAAGTACCTGTTCAACCTGGCCGATCCCGCCGACACCATGCGCGCCGTGGCCGAATCCGCCATGCGCGACATCATCGCGCGGTCGGAACTTGCTCCGATCCTGAACCGCGACCGGGGCGCCATCGCGTCCGACCTGCAGGAATCGGTGCAGTCGACGCTGGACGCCTATCAGTCCGGGATCAACGTGATCCGGGTCAACCTGGACCGCGCCGACCCGCCAGAGGAGGTGATCGACAGCTTCCGTGCCGTCCAGGCCGCCCAGCAGGAACGCGACCGGCTTGAGAAGGAGGCCGATGCCTATGCCAACCGCGTCCTGGCCCAGGCCCGCGGCGACGCGGCGCAGGCGCTGGAGCAGGCCGAGGGCTATCGCGCCGAGGCGGTGAACACCGCCGCCGGTGAAGCCGCGCGCTTCAACTCGATCTACGAGGAATACGTGAACGCCCCCGAAGTGACCCGCCGCCGGATGTATCTGGAAACGATGGAGCAGGTGCTGGGCGACGTGAACAAGATCATCATCGGCGAAGGCGTCAGCCAGGGCTCGGGCATCGTGCCATACCTGCCGCTCGACCAGCTGCGCGGAGGTGCATCCGCACCCGCCGCAATCAACACGACCAGCGGAGGGACGAACTGATGGCCCGCAACAGGATAGCAGGCGCCTTGGCGATCCCGCTGCTGATCGTCGTCGCGGTCGTGGCCGCGACCGCGATGTTCATCGTCGACGAACGTGAAAAGGCACTCGTGCTGCGCCTTGGCCGCGTGGTCGATGTGCAGGAAGCGCCGGGACTGAACTTCAAGATCCCGCTGATCGACAACGTGGTGAAATATGATGGGCGCATCCTGGGACTGCCGACCAGCCCGCTGGAAGTGACGCCGCTGGATGACCGCCGCCTGGTGGTCGACGCCTTCGCCCGCTGGCGGATCACCGATCCGGTCCGCTTCCGCCAGGCTGTCGGCACCGCTGGCGTGCAGGGCGCCCAGATGCGGCTGGAGCCGATCGTCAGGAACGCCATCCGCGAGGTGTTGGGCACCGTGCCGTCGACTCAGGTCCTGTCGGACGACCGCACGACGCTGATGAACCAGATCCGCGACGAGGCGCGCAGCAACTCGGGCGGTCTCGGAGTCGAGATCATCGACGTGCGCCTGACGCGCACCGACCTGCCCGAGCAGAACCTGACCGCGACCTATGCCCGGATGCGTGCCGAACGTGAACGCGAGGCCGCCGACGAGATCGCCCGCGGTGGCGAGGCCGCGCAGCGGGTCCGCGCGGCGGCAGACCGGACCGTGGTCGAGCTGACATCCGAGGCGCAGCGCCGCGCCGAGATCGTCCGTGGCGAGGCCGATGCGCAGCGCAACGCGATCTATGCCGACGCCTATGGCCGCGACCCCGAGTTCTTCGCCTTCACCCGGTCGCTGACCTCATACCAGCGGGCCTTGCGCGGCGAGAACAGCTCGATCGTCCTGCAGCCGGACAGCGAGTTCTTCACCTACCTGTCCAACGACGGGTCGGCGAATGCCAACCCGGCACCGACGCCCGTGCCGCCGGGCGATTCCTCGGCGGCAGTGACCGCACCGGCGACCACCGAAGACGACGAGGAACTGGTCACGCCAGAGGTGACAGACCGCGAAGGCAACCGGTTGGGTGAATCCGCAGGCGTCCGCCTGACTCCGGTCCCGGAAAGCCTGGTCACCCCGCCGCAGCAGGACGGCGAGATCCTGATGCCCGACGCCACCATCGGCGAGAACGGGGCCCCTCAGCCCGATCCCGCCGCCGAGGCCCCGGAAGCGGCGCCCGAAGCGGCCCCGGAAGAGGCTCCGGAAGCCGCGCCGGAAGAGGTTCCGGCGAACTGAAACGGAAGAACGGGCAGAGGGCGACCTCTGCCCGTTCTTCATTCACGACTTGCAACAAAAGTCACAATGAGTTCACGTTCCGCGAGCGTGGTTTATTTGCAACTCTGACCTACATTGCGTTCATAGGCACCGCAGCGCAGGCCGTGCAACGACGACCGGGCTGCCCAGAAAGATGAGGACACCCAGCATGAAATCGCTTCTTCCTCGCCATCTCGTGACCGCTTCGGCGCTGGCCCTCGTGGTCGGCCTTGGCCATGCGGGCGCCCAGCAGGTGGTCGAGCCCGCCAACGACGACGTTTCTCCCGAGGTCAGCCAGAAGGCGCAAGAGGCCGCCGACGCCAACCAGCCGCTTGGTGCCGCAGCCGAGCCGACCGAATCTGCTCAGGTCATGCCGGGCAGCTTTGCCGACCTTGCCGAGCAGGTGTCGCCGGCGGTCGTGAACATCACGACGACCTCGGTCGTGTCGCAGCCGACCGGCGGACCCGGCGGCCCGGTCCTTCCCGAAGGCAGCCCGTTTTCCGACCTGTTCCGGGACTTCGGCTTTCCCGGCGTACCTGGCGGCCCCGAAGGGATGCCACAGCAGCGCCAGATGCCGCAGCGGTCGAACGCGCTGGGGTCGGGCTTCGTGATCTCGGCCGACGGCTATGTCGTCACGAACAACCACGTGATCGAGGGCGCCGACCAGATCGAGGTCGAGTTCTATTCCGGCGAAACGCTGCCGGCCGAGGTCGTCGGCACTGACCCGAACACGGACGTGGCGCTTCTGAAGGTCGAGAGCGAGGAGGCCATCCCGTTCGTCCGCTTCGGCAACAGCGACGACGCGCGCGTTGGCGACTGGGTGCTGGCGCTGGGGAACCCGCTGGGGCAGGGCTTTTCGGCCAGCTCGGGCATTGTGTCGGCCCGCAACCGCGAACTGTCCGGCACCTATGACGACTATCTGCAGACCGACGCGGCGATCAACCGCGGCAACTCTGGCGGGCCGCTGTTCAACCTGGACGGCGAAGTTGTCGGTGTGAACACGGCAATCCTGTCGCCCAACGGCGGCTCGATCGGCATCGGCTTCTCGATGGCGTCGAACGTCGTCTCGCAGGTCGTCGACCAGCTTCGCGAATTCGGTGAGACCCGTCGCGGCTGGTTGGGCGTGATGATCCAGGACGTCACCCCGGAAATGGCCGAGGCGCTTGGTCTCGAACAGGCGGGCGGCGCGATGATCACGGACGTTCCCGAAGGCCCGGCGCGCGATGCCGGCCTGCAGATGGGCGATGTGATCACCAGCTTCGACGGTGCCGAGGTCGAGGATACGCGTGGCCTTGTCCGCCGGGTTGCCGAAGCGCCCGCGGGCGAGACGGTGCAGGTCCTTGTCCAGCGCGACGGCGAAAGCGAGACGCTGGACGTGACCTTGGGCCGCCGAGAGACCGCGCAGGGTGTCGCCGAGGCAGAGACGCCGGACGAGCCGACTGAATCGGATGTGCTGGGCATGACCGTGATCCCGCTGACGCCCGAAATGGCGGCAGAGTTGGGTGCGTCGGGCGACAGCCAGGGGCTGGTCATCACCGGCGTCGACGCCGAAAGCGCGGCGGCCGAAAAGGGCCTGGCCGCAGGCGACGTCATCACCGAGGTGAACCAGCAGCCCGTCGCGTCGGTCGCCGACCTCGAGGCGCAGATCCAGGAAGCCCGCGACGCCGGCCGCCGATCCGTGCTGATGTTGATCCGCCGCGGCGGTGAGCCGCTGTTTTTGGCGCTGCCGCTGGCCGAAGAAGAGGCCACGGCCGAGTGAACGACCAGAGGGGCGGCCTGATCGGCTGCCCCTTTTCAAATGGGGGGTGATCGCCTAACTCGGTCTGGACAGAAGGGAACGAGCATGGCGAAGATTACCTATATCGAACACAACGGCACCCGTCACGACGTCGAGGTCCGCCCCGGCATGACCGTGATGGAGGGTGCGCGCGACAACGGCATTCCCGGCATCGACGCCGATTGCGGCGGCGCCTGCGCCTGTTCGACCTGCCATGTCTATGTCGACCCCGCATGGCTGGACAAGCTGCCTCCGCGCGACCCGATGGAGGAGGACATGCTGGACTTCGCCTATCAGCCCGACGCCGAGCGGTCCCGCCTGACCTGCCAGATCAAGGTGACCGAGGACCTGGACGGGCTTGTGGTCACCATGCCCGAACGGCAGATCTGACGGTATCCGGCGGCCGTTGGATCCCGGCCGCCCCGGCCTGCGTTGGACCTTGCGATTGCGGCGGCTGCCATGACGACATGGCCCGCCTGACAAGGTCCAAATACGCAGGAGGATGACCATGACCACGGCCAAGCTGACCTTCGAGGGCGTACCGCCGATGGAAGGCACTGTCGAGGCGGGCGGCGATTACGTCCGCTTCCACACCACGTCCGTACCCGACGCGGACGCGCTTGCTGAACCCCGGGACGGCATGATCGACTTCGACGGCCATTGCGAGAAGGTGCTGCTGGAAAGCGCGCAGCCCAGCAAGGACGATAGCAACAGCGGCGGGTACGAGCTTGTGCTGCGCCGCTACCAGCCCTCGGCCTGACGGTGGCGCCGGCACGGGGTCGCCCATGACGGGCCTGGTCCTGTGGCATGTTCCGTTTTCCCGGTCGGTCCGCATCCTGTGGCTGCTGGACGAAGTCGGCTGCCCCTATCGGCTGGAGATCCTGCCAGCGCCCGCCGATCTGGACGCGGCGCTGCATCCCGAACGGTCCCCCGCGCTGCGCGACGGCGACGTCAAGATGCACGAGACCGGCGCCATGACCGAGTGGCTCTGCGAGACGCGCGCGCCGCAGTTCTGGCGCGCGCCCGGTGCTTCGGGGCGGATCGGCTGGCTGGACTGGCTGCACTTCGCCGAGACCCTGCTGCACCTTGTCGCCGCCCGCAACACCCCCGGCGGTGCCGGGCGGCTGGCCTCGTCACTTGATCTTCTTGCGGATCGGCTGGACGGGTCGGAGTGGCTGCTCAGCCATTTCAGCGGCGCGGATTGCCAGATGGGCTATGCCGTCTGGATTGCCGCGCAGCTCGGGCCGCTGGAAGACAGACCTGCGCTAAGGGCCTACCTCGACCGCTGCCTGACGCGCCCGGCCTTCCGTGCCGCGACGACGGGAGCTCCGTGGCTCTAGCGGGCGGGGTGGCCGCGTAAGCCCGGTCGCTGAATGACGATCCTGCGCCTGCTTTCGATTTGGCCGCTGTCTGGCGCGCCCTATCTTCCTCCCGCGACGAGAGGGGGACCCGGCTTTTCTTCACATGTGCAAAAACCGGCGGTCCTGGCAGCCAACGGCATCCAGCGTGCACACGTCGCCGCCACAGCCACTTGCTGCGTGCGGGCATCACGTCAGCCGCTCCAGCAGGTCGATCGCCGTCAACAGCCGTTCGTCATCGTCATCAAACTCTCGGCGCAGCAGCAGCCGGTGCCTGGAGGGACTCTCCAGGTCCAGCTTTCCTGCTGCCGCTTCGAACTCGGCCAGGTCCGCCCCCTTATGAAAGTCTAGTGCGATGCCATCTGGTCCCATGGTCACCTTCTCGACCCCCAGCGTCCCTGCAAGGCTGCGCAGCACGGCGGCCTTCAACAGCATGGTCAGCGGCGGGGGCGGCGGGCCGAAGCGGTCGGCGATCTCGGCGTCCAGCGCCTCGACCTCTTCCGGCAGGGTGGCGCGCGCGAGGCGGTGATAGAGGTCGATCCGCGTCTCGGGTTCCGCAACGTGATCCTGCGGGATCAGGCCGGGCGCGCCGACGATCTGCGGCGCGGGGGGCGGGGTATCCTCGCCCCGCGCATGGCGGAGCGCTGCGGCAAGCATCTCCTGATAGAGACCCAGCCCCACACGCTCGACGTGGCCCGCCTGCCGGTCGCCCAGCAGGTCGCCGGCCCCGCGCCGGTCCAGGTCGGCCGCGCTGATCGCCATGCCCGCGCCCAGCCTGTCCAGGGCCTGCAGCGTACCAAGCCGCTTCAACGCGTCTTCCGACAGTTCCTCATCCTCGCGATTCAGCAGATAGCAATACGCCTGCACCGCGCCGCGTCCGACCCGCCCGCGCAACTGGTGCAGCTGCGCCAGCCCAAACAGCGCCGGGCGGATCACCAGCATCGTGTTCGCGCGCGACACGTCCAGCCCGCTTTCGATGATGGCGGTGGCCAGCAGGATGTCACCGTCGCCTTGCGCGAAGGCGACCATGGTCGCGTCGATCTGCTTCGCCGGCAGCTCGCCATGGGCGATTCGCAGCGCGAAGTCCGGCAGCAGCTGGCGCAGGCGGTCCGCGACCGGCTCTATATCCTCGATCCGGGGAACGACGACGAAGCTCTGCCCGCCGCGGCGGCGCTCTCGTCGCAGGGCCTGGCGGAGGGTCGCGTCATCATCGCCGCCGATGAGCGTGCGGATCGGGCGGCGCCGTGCCGGCGGCGTCCGGATCACGCTGAGGTCCTGCAGACCGACCAGCGCCCCCTGAAGCGTTCGCGGGATGGGCGTCGCGGTCATCGACAGCACATGGCAGCCGGAGCCGAGGGCGCGCAGCTTCTGCTTCTGCGCCGTGCCGAACCGCTGCTCTTCGTCGATGACCAGCAGGCCCAGGTCCGCGAAGGCGACGCCCTTGCCGACGAGGGCATGGGTGCCGACCACGATGCGGATCGAGCCGTCGGCAAGGCCTGCCTTCACCTCGGCCGCCGCTTTTCCGGTGACCAGCCGCGACAGGTGACCGACCTGGATGCCGAAGGGGGCGAAACGCTTGCGGAATGTCTCGACATGCTGCCGCGCCAGAACCGTGGTGGGCGCGGCGATCGCGACCTGCCGGCCTGCCAAGGCAGCGGCCGCAGCTGCGCGGAGCGCAATTTCGGTCTTGCCGAAGCCGACGTCGCCCACGACCAGCCGGTCCATCGGATGGCCCGACGCCATGTCCCCAAGCGCCTCTCGCGTGGCCGCAAGTTGGTCAGGTGTGGCGGGGAAGGGAAAGCGGGCGACGAATCGTTCGAAGTCGCGCCCCGGCGGAACCAGCTTCGGCGCGCTGGCCTGCGATCGTTCACGCGCCAGCGCAACAAGCTGTTCCGCGAGCTGGTCCAGAGCCTTGCGGGTCGCGTCGCGCCGCTTGCGCCAGGCCGTGCCCCGGAGCCGGTCCAGCGTGACGCCCGCATCGGCCGAGCCATAGCGCCAGATCCCGCCCGCCTCGTGCGCGGGGACCAGCAGGCGTTCGTCATTGGCAAAGACCAGCCGGATCGCCTCGTCGCCGTCCAGCGACTCGATCCCGTCCAGCCGCGCAAGCCCGTGATCCTCGTGCACAACGACATCGCCGATCTGTATCCCGGTGGCCTGGACCTGCCAGGGGGACTGGAACACCGACAGGTCGTCGGGCTGCTGGGCGCGGCTGCCCAGAAGATCGGCGGCGGTGACGACCGCAAGATCGCCGGTGACGAAGCCGCGTCCCAGGTCGGCGACCAGGAGGGCGCTGCCGCTTTCCCTCGCCTCCGACCAACTGGCGAGGGGCGCCGGCTCTGCCCCGCCGGCCTGGCGCAGCATCCGCTGCAGCCGCTTTCCTTCGGCAGGTGAATGCGCCGTGAAGAGCAGGCGCCGTTTGGCCCCGGCCTGATCGTCCAGAAAGCGCGAAAGGCGGTTTCGGGGCCGGCGTTCCGCGGCAAAGGCGGGCACGGGCTGCCCCTCCGGTTCGGGCAGCAGCGTTGCGCCATCCACCAGCGCCGCCCACGCGTCGCGGTCCAGATAAAGCGCGTCGGCCGCCAGTGGTTCGGCGCCCCCTTCGGCGGCGTCGGCCTGCGCCTCGGCGATGCGGTCCAGCAGGACGCGACCCGCAGCGGGGACCGAGGGCGCCATGGACAGATGCGCGCCGGGCAGGTGGTCCGCGACCGTCGTCAGGCGGGGGTAGTGGCGGGGCAGGCGATGTTCGGCCCCTCGGTCGCGGGTCTCGACATCGGGGGGAAGTTCGGTCACCGGGAACAGGTCAAGGACCTCGACCTCGCTCAACGAGCGTTGCGTGACGGGATCGAAGCGGCGGATCGCCGTGACGCCCTGGTCCGACAGCTCGATCCGGCAGGGCAGCCTGTCGCCGCCGGGAAAGATCTCGACGGTGGTGCCGTGGAAGGCGACCTCTCCGGGTTCGTCGATGCGCTCGTCCTCCTCGTATCCCGCGCCACTGCAGAAGTCCCGAAGCGCGGGCAGGTCGAGGGGCTGCCCGGCGCGGATGGGGAAGCTGCGGATGGCGGATTCGGGGGGCAGGCGTTGCAGCAGGCTCTGCACCGTCATGACGGCGACGGTGCCCGGTGCGGCATCCTTCATGCGGTGCAGGACGGCCATGCGCCGCCCCATCGCGGCCGGCGTGGGCGAGGCGCTGTCGAAGGGCAGGCAGTCCCAGGGCGGCAGGCACAGCACCTGCCGGTCGGGCAGAACGGCGGCCAGAAAACGCGCAAGCTCCTCGGCGCGCCGCTCTCCGTCGGTGACGTGCAGGGTGGGCGTGTCGGGATTAAGCCGGTCAAGCAGGCCAACGGCCTCGGCGGCGATCGGGTCGTGGTCGTCCATGGATACCTCTGGTCCGGGGCAGGCCAGGGCATCTGCCGACTGGGGCCTTTCGCCCAAAATTCCCCGGCCGCCGCTTTTGTTCCAGCGGCCCCGCCCGCAGGGGCGTCAGTCCGCAAGGACGCGCGGCGGCACCGTCAGGACGGCATGAACGGGCGTGCCGGGGGCGGGCAGGGGACCCGGCGGCCGTCGCGCCAGCAGCAGGGCGTGCCCTGCCCGCAGGTGCAGCAGGTCGCCCCGCACGTCCTCCAGCATGGCGGGCAGGACCGTGGCCCCCAGCAGCCCTTGCGGCGATGTCGTAGCGATCAGCACCGTGTCCGCGCCGATCCGCAGGCGCATTGTCCGCGGCAGTGACGCGGCCGGCAGCGACAGCGGCCCCGCAGGCGTGTCCAGCAGCGCAACGCCGCCGCAACAGTCGCGGAGCGTCGCGGCAAGGGTGACGCCCGGCGCGGCGTGGTCCAGAACCTCGGACGGGGTGCCCTGCGCGGTAACGCGGCCCCGGTCCAGCCGCACGACCGTGGTGGCCAGCCGCGCGATCTCCTCGGCCGAGTGGCTGACATAGAGGATGGGGATGCGCGTCTGGTCGCGCAGCCGCTCGAACCAGGGTAGGATCTCGGACTTGCGGGCCTGGTCCAGCGCGGCCAGAGGCTCGTCCAACAGCAGCAGGCGCGGGCGGGCCAGCAGCGCCCTGCCAAGCGCCACGCGCTGCGCCTCGCCCCCCGACAGAGCGGCCGGTCGACGGTTCAGCAGGGCGCCGAGGCCCAGAAGGTCAGCGACCTCGGCCAGCTCAGGTCCGCCGCCCCTCGCGAACCACCGGCCATAGAGCAGGTTCTGCCGCACGTTCAGATGCGGGAACAGCCGCGCGTCCTGAAAGACATAGCCCGCCCGCCGGCGGTGGGGCGGCAGGTCGATGCCCGCCCGGCGGTCCAGAAGCACGGTGCTCCCGACCTCGATCCGCCCGGCATCCGGGGTCAGCAGCCCCGCCACGGCGTTCACCACCGTGGTCTTGCCCGCCCCCGACGGGCCAAAGAGCGCCGTCACCCCCGGCGGCGCCTGGAACGCGGCATTCAGGCGGAACACGCCCAAGCTGTGGGCAAGACTGACCGACAGGCTCATGCGCCGACCCGGCGGGCGGCGGCGCGGGCCAGCCATTCCGACAGCAGCAGCGCCGCAATCGACACGCCGATGGCGACCAGTACCAGCCGCCCGGCCTGCGCCTCGGCCCCCGGGATCTGCAACTGGGTGTAGATGGCCGAGGGCAGGGTCTGGGTCTGGCCGGGGATGTTCGACACGAAGGTGATCGTGGCCCCGAATTCGCCCATCGCCTTGGCAAAGGCCAGGACCGACCCGGCCAGCACGCCCGGCAGGATCAGCGGCAGCGTCACCGTCGCGAAGACCCAGGGACGGGACGCGCCAAGCGTTGCCGCCGCCTGTTCAAGACGCGGGTCCACGGCCTCGATCGACAGGCGGATGGCGCGGACCATCAGCGGAAAGGCCATGACGGCGGCGGCCAGCGCCGCGCCGGTCCAGCGAAAGGCGAAGACGATCCCCAGCGGCTCCAGCCATTGCCCGATCAGCCCGCGCCGCCCGAAGGCCAAAAGCAGCAGGTATCCGGTCACGACCGGCGGCAGGATCAGCGGCAGGTGGACCACCACGTTCAGCGCCTGCCGCCCCGGAAAGCGCCAGCGCGCCAGCGCATGCGCGGTCAGGATGCCAAGCGGCAGGCTGCAGAGGACCGCCCAGAACGACACCCGAAGGCTGAGCGCCACGGCCTGCCATTCGTCGGCGGACAGCCAGTCAGCGGGCAAGGGCGAAGCCCTGGTCGCGGAAGACCTGCTGCGCGGCAGGGTCCGACAGCGCATCGAGGAAGGCGCGGTCGGCGGGATCGGCCGCGCCGGTCAGCAGCGCCACGGGGTAGGTGATCGGCGGGTGGCTGGCCGACGGGAAGCGGCCAACGACCGTCACCCCGGGATCAGCCGCCGCGTCGGTCGCATAGACTATGCCAAGCGGCGCCTCATCCGTCGCCACCAGCGCCAGCGCCGCGCGCACGTTGTCGGCCTGCGCCACGCGGTCGGCGACGCTGTCCCATAGCCCCAGGCTGGTCAGCGCCGCCTTGCCATATTGCCCCGCCGGCACTGAATCGACCAGCGCCATCGCCAGGCGCCCGTCGCCCAGCAGCTGCCGCAGGTCCAGCCCCGGGCCCACCTCGACCGTCTGGCGGTCGGGGTTGCCCGAGACCAGCACCAGGTCGTTGCCCAAAAGGTCGGCGCGGGTGCCCGGCACGACCAGCCCCTCGGCCTCGACCACGTCCATCCACTGGGGCGAGGCCGACAGGAACACGTCGGCCGGCGCCCCTTCGGAAATCTGCCGCGCCAAGAGGTTCGACCCCGCAAAGACCAGCGTCACGTCGTGCCCCGTCCGGCTCTCGAAGTCTGCGGCGATCCGGTCCAGCGCCGTCTTCATCGAGGCGGCCGCGAAGACCGTGACCTCTTCGGCCAGCACCGGGCCGGCCAAGGTCAGCGTCGCGGCGGTGCAAAGGGCGGCAAGCTTCATCGGCGCGGCTCCGTTTCGTTATGTCCGGGCGGAAACATCGTCTCGAAAGACGCCGCGGGCAAGTCCTTTCTGGCGCCCATGTTGACGAATTGGCCGCTTTGGAGGTTGACTCTGGTGTGGGTGCGTATAGAAGGCGGCACTCATACGAATTCCACGGGGTTTGCGGCGCGCGATTGCCCCGAAGCAGGAGCGATTACCATGGCGAAGCCGACCACCATCAAGATCCGGCTGAACTCGACCGCCGGCACCGGCCACTTCTACGTGACCAAGAAGAACGCCCGCACGATGACGGAAAAGATGACCGTGAAGAAATACGACCCTGTCGTCCGTCAGCATGTCGACTACAAGGAAGGCAAGATCAAGTAAGGTCTGCCCCAGCTTGTGCCTGCGAGGCCGCGTCCCGCCGAGGACGCGGCCTTTCGGTTTTTCGGGGAACGAATCCGGCCCGAACGCGTTGCCAAGGCTGCGCCTTGACCACGGACAGTTCCCATGACGATTTCCTCCCCTGTTGCCGCCTTGCCCCTGTGCCCGGTCAAGGCACTTCTGGCGCGCCCCGGCGGCGCTCTGGCCCTGCTGACGGGGTCCAGCGGCGGCTTTCCCCGGCGTCCCGGGGCGATGATGGCGCTCTGGCCTGATGGCGGGCGCGTCGGGCGGCTTGGTGCCGGCTGCATCGACGCCGACATCGCAACGCATCTGGATCGTCCCGGTCCGGTGACCCGGCTGGTTTATGGCCAGGGTGGGCCGGTGGACCTGCCGCTGCCCTGCGGCGGGCAGGTGCAGATCGCGCTGATCCACAGGCCGGACCCCGATTGGCTGGGCGCGATCTGGGACGACCGCATCCGTCGCCGCACGGGGGAATGGTGCCTCGATTTGCAGACGGGGACACTCTGCCGCGACAGTGCGGGGGGGCCGGGCAACTTCCACCTGCGCCTTCCGCCTCCGCCCGCGTTCCAGATCCATGGCGAGGGCGACGAGGCGCAGGCGCTGACCGCGCTGGTGGCGGCGCTGGACCTGCCCTCCATCGGGGCCGAGGCGCAACCGGATGCCTTCAGCGCAGTGGTGACGCTGTTCCACGACCACGACCGGGAACTGCCCGCCTTGAAGCGCGCGCTGTCGTCCGAAGCCTTCTATATCGGAGCGCTGGGGTCCACACGGGCGCAGGCGGCGCGGCTGGCTTCTCTGACGGATGCCGGCATCCCACCCGAGGCGCTGTCGCGGCTTCGCGGTCCGATCGGCGTCACCGCACCCGCCCGCGACCCGCGCCTGATCGCGGCCTCGGCCCTGACCGAGATCCTGGCCGCCTACGAGGCCGTCACCGGATGATCCGCACCGGCCTGCTGCTGGCGGCGGGCGCATCGCGGCGTTTCGGGCCTGCCGACAAGCTGCTGGCCCTGGTGTACGGGCGGCCGCTGGTGCAGCATGCCGCCGATGCCATGCGCCGCGCACCGCTTGATCACCGCATCGCCGTCATCGCCAACCCGGCGCTGCGGCCGCTGCTGACCGGGTTCCGGATCGTCGAGATCATCAGCAAGGAGCAGTCCGACAGCCTGCGCGCGGGCCTGGCCGAGGCAGGCCAGCCCGACCGGCTAGTTATCGCGCTTGGCGACATGCCTGATGTCACGCCGGATCTGCTGGCGCAGGTTCTGGATCGTACGACCCACGAGAGCCCCGCCGCCAGCCACGACGGGCAGCGGCCGATGCCGCCGGCCTGTTTTCCCCGCGCCTGGTTGCCCCGGTTGGCGACCTCATGTGGTGACCGGGGTGCCGCAGGGCTGCTGCGCGACCTGCCGGAACGTCGGCTCGTTCATGCCCCGGCGCTGCTTCGGGACGTCGATCTGCCGAACCAGATCGTCTGACGTCGTCGGAGCGATCACCAGAAGCCGGGCGACGGCGGGGGGTGCGGGGGGACGCCCAGTCCCCCCGCCGTCGCGGGACGCAAATCAGCCCAGCACCTCGGCAATCGACTCGGCCGTGACCTCGACGATACGGTCGGCTTCGTCGCGCGTCAGGCACAGCGGCGGGGCGAAGCCCAGGATATCGCCCTGCGGCATGGCCCGGGCGATGACGCCGCGCTTCAGCATTGCCGCCACGACCTTTGCGCCCTTGCCCTCGGACGCGGCAAAGAAGCGCCGTGCATCGCGATCCGCGACCAGTTCCACCGCACAGAGCATTCCTTCTCCGCGCACTTCGCCCACATGGGCGTGGTCGCCCACCGCCGCCTGCATCCGGTCATTCAGATAGGCGCCGACGGTGCCCGCGTTCTCGACCAGGCCCATGCTGTCGATCAGCTTGAGGTTGGCGATCCCCGCCGCCGCGCCGATCGGATGGGCCGAATAGGTCCAGCCGTGGCCCAGGACGCCGTTCTCGTCCGTGCCACGCTCCAGCACGTCCCACATCTTCTGACCGACGATCGACGCCGACAGCGGCGCATAGGCGCTGGTCAGGCCCTTCGCGCTGGTGATCAGGTCCGGCTTCATGCCGTAATGGTCAGAGCCGAACATCGTTCCAAGCCGCCCAAAGCCGGTCACGACCTCGTCGGCGATCAGCAGGATGTCATGCGCCTCCAGCACCGCCTGGATGGCCTTCCAGTAACCGGCCGGGGGCGGGACGATGCCGCCCGTGCCCAGCACCGGCTCTCCGATGAAGGCGGCGATGGTGTCGGCGCCCTCGGCCTCGATCAGCGCCTCCAGCTTCTCGACGCAATAGCCGACGAAATCGCCCTCGGACATCGAGGCGTCGGGACGGCGGAAGTAATAGGGCGCCTCGGTGTGGATCACCTGGTCCAGCGGCAGGTCGAACTTCTTGTGGAACAGCTCTAGCCCGGTCAGCGACCCGGTCATCAAGCCAGATCCGTGATATCCCCGCCAGCGGCTGATGATCTTCTTCTTCTTCGGACGGCCCAGGATGTTGTTGTAATACCAGACCAGCTTGATGTTCGTCTCGTTCGCGTCCGAGCCGCCGAGGCCGAAATAGACCCGCGCCATGCCCTCGGGCGCGCGGTCCATGACCATTTTGGCCAAGGTGATCGACGCCTCGGACCCGTGGCCCGCATAGGCGTGGTAATAGGACAGTTCGCGCGCCTGCGTGGCGATGGCTTCCGCGATCTCCTGCCGACCATAGCCGACGTTCACGCAGTAAAGTCCCGCAAAGCCGTCCAGCAGGCGATTGCCGTCGCGGTCCTGAATGTAGACTCCTTCACCCCCGGTGACGATGCGCTGCGGCGCCTCGCCCCGCGCAAATTGCGCCAGATGGGTCGAGGGGTGCATGAAGCTTTCGCGGTCCCATTTCGCCAGTTCGTCATTCGTCAGCATCGCATCTCTCCTCATGCCCAATCGCGGCAAACATACTTGATTTCGGTAAAGGCCTCGAGGCCCTGGCGCGCGCCCTCGCGGCCCAGCCCGGACTGTTTCATCCCCCCGAAGGGGATCGGCGCGCCGGTGACCTTGGTGCGGTTCACGGCGACCATGCCGTATTGCAACGCCCGGCTGACCCGATAGATCCGGCGCGGGTCCTGGCTGTGGACATAGGCGATCAGCCCGTATTCGCTGGCATTCGCGCGGGCGACGACCTCCTCCTCGGTATCGAAGGGCGACAGCGCCGCGACGGGCCCAAAGGTTTCCTCGCGCATGATGGCGGCATCGTCCGTGACATCGGCAAGGACGGTCGGCTTGAAGAACAGCGGGCCCAGATCGGCCGCGACCTCGCCGCCGGTCAGGATGCGCGCGCCATGCGCCACCGCGTCCCGGACATGCGCCAGCTGCTTGGCCACCTGACGCTCATGGATCAGCGGACCCAGGTCCGCGTCCTGCATCCCCGGCGCCAGGGTCAGCCTGTCGACAGCCGCCGTGAACCGTGCGCAGAAGTCGTCATAGACATCGCGGTGGATATAGAAGCGGTTCGCGCCCAGGCAGTCCTGACCCGAGGTCGCGAACTTGGCCTTCACGGCCTCGGTCACGGCGCGGTCCAGATCGGCGCTTGGAAAGACGATGAACGGCGCGTGCCCGCCCAGTTCCATCACCAGCCGCTTCACAGTGTCGGCGGATTGCCGATAGAGGAGCCGTCCAACTTCCGTGGACCCGGTGAAGGACAGCGCCCGCACCCGTGCATCGGCGGTCCATTCGCCCACGATGGTCGCGGCGTCGCCGATGACCGTGTTCACGACGCCCGCCGGAAACCCCGCCCGCTGCGCCAGAACCGCCAGCGCCAGCGCCGACAGCGGCGTCTCGGCCGAGGGATGGATGACGACCGTGCAGCCCGCACCTAGGGCGGCGGCGGCCTTGCGGGTGATCATCGCGCAGGGAAAGTTCCAGGGCGTCACCAGTGCGGCCACGCCCACGGGTTCGCGCCACAACTCCATCTCGGCATCGGGCAGGTGGCTGGTCACGCCTTCGATGTTGGGGCGCAGCGCCTCCTCGGCATAGAACTGCACGAAGCTGGCGGCATAGTCGATCTCTCCGCGCGCTTCGCTGATGGGCTTGCCCTGTTCGGCGACCATGATCCGGGCCAGGTCCTCCTTTGCCTCAAGGATCAGCGCGTGCCAGCGGTGCAGGATGTCGGCGCGGTGCTGCGGCAGCATGGCGGCCCAGGATGGGAACGCCGCCTGCGCCGCATCGACCGCCTTGCGCGCACCGTTGGCGTCGCTGACCGCAACCTGCGCCACAAGGCCGCCGGTGGCCGGGTCGCGCACCGCCAGCCGTCCCTCGGCCGGAAAGTCGCCGCGGCCGGGCAGCAGGCCGTTGTCGCACAGGCGTTCGGGCAGCGGGCTGTGATGGTCGTCGAACATGGTCACCTCCTTGTCGGGGCAAGGATGGTGCGGGCAGGGCAGGGGATTTGCCTGAAGGTGCGGGCCGGGGCAGAGGATTCCTCTGTTCGCCGCGCCAAGGGCCGAGGGTTTCTCCTAGAGAAGCGCGCTGGCCGGGGGTTCGTCCTTAACCGGCTTGGTGACGATATAGCTGAAATACCGCCTGACGCCCGCGCGGCTTTCCAGCAAGCCGTCCATCAGCCCCTGAAAGGCGGCCACGTCGCGCGCCACCACCTGCATCAGGTAGTCGTAGCCCCCGCCGATGGCCCAGCAGCCGGTCACGGCCTCCATCCGCGCGACCGTGCGTTCGAAGACCTGAAAGCTTTCGGCGCGGTGACTGTCCAGTTCGACGGTGACGAAGACCTGCACATGGGGGCCAAGGGCGGCCAAGTCGATCTGCGCGCGGTATCCGCGGATCAGGCCCGCCTGTTCCAGCCGCTTCATGCGGTCCCAGCAGGGCGTCGGCGACAGGTTCACGCGGGCGGCCAGTTCGGTCTTGGCGATGCGGCCTTCGCGCGACAGGGTCGCAAGGATCGCGATGTCGCGGTCGTCGAGGCGGAGGGCGCGCTGTGTCATTCCCCGCTTGTTCCCGCCGCCGCACCCGTTGTCAATCTGGACAACCGGCGCTTGCGCGGTGATCTTGCGGCCATGTCGCACTGGCCCCTCCGACGCGAGGACATCTCTCGCCCCGCCTATCGCAGCCTTGCCCAGGGAATCGCTGCGGCCATCGACGCGGGCAGCCTGCGGCCCGGCCAGCGCCTGCCGCCGCATCGCGACCTGGCCTGGCAGCTGGGCGTCAGCGTGCAGACCGTCAGCCGGGCGTATGAGGAGCTGATCCGCGCCGACCTGATCTCGGGCGAGGTGGGGCGGGGCAGCTTCGTGAAGTCGGGGCCGCGAGAAACGATCGAGGTCCCTTGGTTCCGCGCCCCCACCGACCGCCCGCCGATCGACCTGTCGATGATGACCCCCGTGCGCCTGCCGCAGATCCGCACGGCCTGGTCCGAGACGCTGGTGCGGCTGGCCGACCGGTTGCCCGACCCCGCAATGCTATCCTTTCGGCCGCGCCAGACCATGTCGCTCTATGGCGGGATGGCGGCGGCGTGGCTGGCGCGTTGCGGGCTGGTGGTGCCGGCGCAGCGCATCCTGATTACCAACGGCACCACACCCGGCATGTTCGTCGCGCTGATGACGGTGGCCCAGCCCGGCGACATCATCGCGACCGAATCCGCCACCTGCCACACGCTGCGCCCCGCCGCGCAGGCGCTGCATCTGCGGCTGAAGGGCGTTCCCGGCGACGACCGCGGCATGGACCCCGACGCGCTGATTGCGGCGGCGCGGGCGTCGGGCGGGCGGATGCGGGCGGTCTTCCTGCTGCCGTCGGGCGGGGGGCCGCACGCGCGGATCATCGACCGCGAGCGGCGCGAGGCGCTGGCGCAGGCCGCCGCCGTGGCGGGGCTGATGATCCTGGAGAGCGATCCGACGGGGCCGATGCCGCCCCGTCGCCCGCCGGCATTGTCCAGCTTTGCGCCCGAACGCAGCTTCTATTTCACCGGCCTGTCGAAATGCCTTTCGCCGGGGCTGCGGCTGGGTTTTCTTGCCATGCCCGAAGATTGGGCAGAGGTCGCGCTGAACCGGCACCTGTCGATGGCCTGGATGGCGACGCCCCTGATGGCCGAGATTGCGCAGGACTGGATCTCCGGCGGTACGGCCGACGCGTTGCTGGCGGCGCAGCGGGCGGAGCTTGCCGCCCGCAACCGGCTTGCGACCCGCGTGCTGGGACCGCGTGCGCAAGGGTTCCTGCACGGCCTGCACCGATGGCTGCCGCTGCCGGATGGTTGCGACGAGGCCGTCGTGCTGGCCGAGGCCCTGTCGCACCAGGTGGCGCTGGCCCCCGGCGCGGGCTTTGCCGTGCTGCCGTCGGGACCGGCGCTGAGGATCACTCTGGGTGGTGCGCCCATGCGCGATCTGGAACAGGCGCTGCGCATCGTATCGGCAATCCTGCCGCCCGACAGCCGCATCTGAAACCGCTGTTTCCGGTCACCGGTTTGACACCCCCCGTCAGAATTGTCATGATTTAATCTAGGAATTGACTTGGAATCCGCTTCGCCCGAACTCTCGGGCCAAGCGGGAACGGGCCGGACGGGCCCGAATCCGCAACCCCAGGGGCCGATGGCGCAACCGCCGGAACGGTCCCGAAGCAGGAGGTAACCATGACCATCAAGACCCTGACGACCGCCAGCCTTGCAGCCCTGATCCTGGGATCGGGCACGGCAATGGCAGACACCTGGCGCTATGCCTTCGAGGAGGCGCTGGACGAGGTGCAGGGCGTCTTCGCCCAGAAGTTCAAGGAGGAGGTCGAGGCGAATTCCGACCACGAGGTGCAGCTGTTCCCGTTTGGTACGCTGGGCGAATCCGACAACATCCTGGAACAGACGCAATCGGGCATCCTGCAGTTCGTGAACCAGTCGCCCGGCTTTACCGGCGCCCTGATCCCCGAGGCGCAGGTCTTTTTCGTGCCCTACCTGCTGCCCGAGGACCAGGACCAGCTGGTCAGCTTCTTCCGCAACTCGGAAACCATCAACAACATCTTCCCCGAGCTTTACGCCGAGCAGGGGCTGGAGCTGTTGACCATGTACCCCGAAGGCGAGGTCATGCTGACCACCGACCAGCCGGTCCAGTCGCCGGAGGACCTGAACGACGTCAAGGTCCGCGTGATGACCAACCCGCTGCTGGTCGAAAGCTATCAGGCCTTTGGCGCGACGCCCACCCCGCTGCCCTGGGGCGAGGTCTATGGCGGGTTGCAGACCGGCATCATCGACGGTCAGGAAAATCCCGCCTTCTTCATCGAATCCACGCGCATGTACGAAGTCACCGACCACATCACGCGCCTTGGCCACAACAACTTCACCACCGCGCTGATGGCCAACAAGGACTTCTATGACGGTCTGCCCGATGAGGACCAGCAGGTCATCGACAATGCCACCCAGGCGGCCTTCGACCACATCATCGAATACCAGCAGGGCCTGACGCAGGAGTCGCTGGACAAGATCATGGAGGCCAAGCCCTCGATGACGGTCACGACGCTGACCGAGGAGCAGCGCGCCCCCTTCCGCGAAACCGCCGGAGAGGTCGAGAACACCTTCCTGGAAATCGGCGGCCCGCGGGCGCAGGAGGTGCTGGACCAGATGAAGGCCGACCTGGAGGCCGCCGCAAACAGTTGATTGCGGGTTCGCAGGGAACCGGCCGCCCGCGCGACCGGTTCCGCTGACACATCCAGATGGACAGGTGGCCATGCAGCCAGACACAAACCCGCGTGATGCCGGGTCCGACGATCCCCGCCACTCAGAGCCGGCAACGGCACCCGACGATATCGACGACTCGCTCTATCGTTCGGACCTGCCGGGGCCGCTCGGGGCGCTGGACCGAGGCATCGCGCGGGTCGAGGCGGTGATGCTGGCCTTCGGCGTGCTGGCGATGGCCACCAACACCGTGGCCAACGTGGTGGGGCGCTTCGGCTTCGGCCGATCTCTTTATTTCTCGGAAGAGGTGAACCAGGCGCTGATCGTGCTGATCACTTTCGCGGGCCTGTCCTACGCCGCGCGGCATGGGCGCCACATCCGCATGTCTGCGATCCTGGACGCGCTGCCCCATGGCGTGCGCAAAGCCGGGATGGTCATCATCTCGGCCCTGACGGCGGCGCTGCTGCTGCTGCTGGCGTGGTACGCCTTCACCTATGTTCAGACGCAGGCCAGCCGCGGCCGGGTGCTGCCCGCGCTGCGCATCCCGCAGTGGTGGATCATCGTCTGGGTCCCGGCGGGGTTCTTTCTGACCGGCCTGCAATACGCGCTGACGGCGCTGAAGAACCTGACGCATGACGGCATCTGGCTGTCGACCGGCACGCAGGACGGCTATGACCCCGTTCCCGAAGAGGAGACGCGCCCATGACCGCCGCCATCCTGGGCACGATGGTCGTGCTGCTGTTGCTGGGATTTCCGATGATGGTGCCGCTGATCGTCGGGTCGATGGTCGGCTTCGTCGGGATCTTCGGCGGATTGGGGCAGCTGGAGACGCTGGTCCAGCAGGTGATCGCCGGCATCCAGCCGGCAAGCCTCGTGGCCGTTCCGATGTTCATCTTCGCCGCCGACCTGATGACGCGGGGCCAGTCGGCCGAGCGTCTGATCGACCTCGTGATGTCCTTCCTTGGCCACATGAAGGGCGGACTGGCCATTTCCACCGCAGGCGCCTGCACGATGTTCGGCGCGGTGTCGGGGTCGACGCAGGCGACCGTCGTCGCCGTCGGCGGGCCGCTGCGGCCGCGGCTGCTGAAGGCGGGCTACAGCGACAGCTTCACGCTGGCGCTGATCGTCAACGCCTCGGACATCGCCTTCCTGATCCCGCCATCCATTGGCATGATCATCTATGGCGTCGTGTCGGGAACATCGATTTCCGAACTGTTTCTGGCGGGGATCGGGCCGGGGCTGCTGATCCTGCTGCTGTTCTCGATCTATTCCTACATCTACGCCGTCCGCCACGACGTGCCGGTCGAGGAGCCCGCGACCTGGGCCGAACGCGGCCGCGCCATGCGCCGCGCGCTGTGGCCGCTGGGGTTCCCGGTCATCATCATCGGCGGCATCTATGGCGGCATCTTTTCCCCGACCGAGGCGGCTGCGGCCTGCGTCCTTTACGCGCTGGTGCTGGAATTGATCATCTTCCGTGAACTGAGCCTGAAGCAGCTCTATTCCACTGCGAAGTCCACCGGCCTGATCACGGCGGTCGTCTTCATCCTGGTCGGCGCGGGCACCGCCTTCAGCTATGTCATCAGCTTCGCGCAGATCCCGCAGGCGATCCTGGGCGGCATCGGCATCGACGGGATGGGCCCCTATGGGGTGCTGTTCACGATCTCGATCGCGTTCTTCATCGGCTGCATGTTCGTCGACCCGATCGTTGTCATCCTGATCCTGGTGCCGATCTTCGCGCCGGTGGTGCAGGACGTTGGTCTGGATCCGGTCCTTGTCGGCACGATCATCACGCTGCAGGTGGCCATCGGCAGCGCGACGCCTCCCTTCGGCTGCGACATCTTCACCGCCATCGCCGTCTTCAAGCGCCCCTATTGGGAGGTGATCCGCGGCACGCCGCCCTTCATCGCGATCCTTCTGGGGGTGTCGGTGTTGCTGATCTTCGTGCCGCAGATCGCGTTGTTCCTGCGCGACCTGGCCATCGCGCAGCCGGGGGCGTGATGCGGGACGAGGCTTTGCAACGGTTCGGGCTGGTCGCGCTGGCGACCGACATGACGATCGAGGGCGATGCGGTGCGCCTGATGCCGCCGGGCACGCGGCTGCACGTCACGCGCATCGCCTTCGACAACCCCACGACCGAGGAAAACCTGCGCGACACCGGGCCGCGGCTGCGGGCGGCGGTCGACCTGATCGTGCCGGGGGTCGAGCTTGCGGGGATAGGCTTTGGTTGCACCTCGGCCTCGGCCGTGCTGGGCAGCAGCATCGAGGCGCTGGCGGGCGGGCGCGCGCCCGTGACCACCCCGGCCGGGGCGGCGCTGCGGGGGTTCGGCGCCCTGGGCCTGGACCGCGTGGCGCTGATGACGCCCTATCTGGAGGCGACGACGGATCTGGTCGGCGACCATTTCCAGGCCCGTGGCATCGACGTCGTGCGCCGCAGCAGCATGGGTCACGCCGACGACCGCGACATGGCGCGTCTTGGTGCGGCCGAGATCATCGAGATGGCCGAGGCCAGCGACCACCCCGAGGCGCAGGCGCTGTTCATTTCCTGCACCGCACTTCCGGCGGTCGACGTCATCGACCGGATCGAGGCACGTCTGGGCAAGCCGGTCCTGTCGTCGAACCAGGCGTTGTTCTGGTCCATGATGGACCAGGTCCGCATCCCGGCGGCGGGGCCCGGCGCATTGTTCAGGTGCCGGACATGGTGACGCTGGACGACATCCTGGCCGCGCGCGACCGCATCGCGGGGCAGGTGCTGGAAACGCCGGTCGTGGGTTCGGCAAGCCTGTCGGGGCTGGCGGGTGGTCCGGTCTGGCTGAAATGCGAATACCGCCAGACGACCGGCGCATTCAAGCTGCGCGGGGCCTCGAACGCTGTGGCCCGGCTTGGGACGGTGGCGGGCGTCACGACGGCCTCGACCGGCAACCACGGGCGGGCGCTGGCCCATGCGGCGCGGACGCGGGGGCTGCCAGCGGTCATCTGCATGTCACGGCTGGTGCCCGGCAACAAGCTGGACGCAATCAAGGCGCTGGGGGCCGAAGCGCGTATCGTCGGCGACAGCCAGGACGACGCCTTCAAGGAGGCCCGCCGCCTGCAGCGCGACGAAGGCTTTGCCCTGATCCCGCCCTTCGATCACGCGGACGTGGTGGCGGGCCAGGGCACGCTGGGGCTGGAGATCCTGGACCAGGTCCCGGACGCCGCCGCCATCGCCGTGCCGTTATCCGGTGGCGGGCTATTGGCCGGTGTCGCGGCGGCGGCCAAGGCGCGACGACCCGACATCCGCATCGTCGGCATCAGCATGGAGCGTGGCGCCGCGATGGCCGCCAGTCTCGCCGCCGGAGAACCCGTCGAGGTGACCGAACTGCCGACCCTGGCCGACAGCCTGGGCGGCGGCATCGGCATGGGCAACCGGCTGACCTTTCCGATGGTCCGCGACCTGATGGACGAGCTGATCCTGCTGACCGAGGACGATATCGCCGGCGGTCTGCGCCATCTGGCCCGCGAAGGCCACGTCGTCGAAGGCGCCGCCGCCGTCGGAGCCGGCGCGATTCTTGCGGGAAAACTGCGCAGCAACGGTCCGCTGGTCCTGATCCTGTCCGGTGGCAATATCGATCCCGCGCTTCACGCCAGCCTGCTGGAGACCACATGACGCCGCTGATCCTGTCGGAAACCGAATTGCGCGACCGCGTGCCGCTGGACCTTGCCGCCGTCGACGTGGTCGAGGCCGGCTTCCGGCGGCTGGCCGAGGGCGGCGTGGTCATGCCGCCGGTCCTGTCCATGCACCTGTCCGAAGTGAACGGAGAGGTGGACGTCAAGACGGCTTTTGTTCCGGGGTTTGAGGGCTTTGCGGTCAAGATCTCACCGGGGTTCTTCGGCAATCCAGCTTTGGGGCTGCCGTCGACATCGGGGATGATGGTGGTGCTGGACGCCAAGACCGGACAGGTGCGCGCGGTGCTGCTGGACAACGGCTGGCTGACTGATGTGCGGACTGCCGCGGCCGGCGGCGTGGCCGCGCGGTGGCTGTCGCGCCCCGATGCCAGCCGTGTCGCGATTTTGGGCGCGGGGCTTCAGGCGCGGATGCAGTTGCAGGCGCTGCGGCTGGTCCGACCCATCTCCAGCGCCGTGATCTGGGCCCGCGACCTGTCCCGCGCGCAGGCGCTGACGGATGAAGTCACCGGCATCGACATCCGCGCCACCGCGGACGCGGAGGAGGCCGTGACGCAGGCCGACATCATCGTGACCACCACGCCCGCAACCCTGCCGATCCTGCAGGCCGAGTGGCTGCGCGAGGGTCAGCACGTCACCGCCATGGGCAGCGACCAGCCCGGCAAGAACGAGTTGCACCCCGACTGCCTGGCCCGCGCCGACCTCTATGTGGCCGACCGCGCCAGCCAGACCCGCCTGATGGGAGAGTTGCGCGCCGCCATCGAGGCCGGCACCCATTCCGGCAACCACGTTCCCGAACTGGGCGACATCATCGCCGGGAAACATCCGGGCCGGACCGATCAACAGCAGACGACCATCTGCGACCTGACCGGCACGGGCGTCCAGGACACCGCCATCGCCACCCACGCGCTTGCCGCGTTTTCGAAAGCCACGTGAATGCCAGAACTGCAAAGGACGCCCGAACGCTTCTCGACCGCCGAATACGAGGAGCGGTTGGCCAAGACCCGCGCCAGCATGGAGAAGCTGGGACTGGACCTGCTGATCGTCAGCGACCCGTCGAACATGGCCTGGCTGACCGGCTATGACGGCTGGTCCTTCTATGTCCACCAATGCGTGATCGTGGGGCCGACCGGTTCGCCCATCTGGTTCGGGCGCGGGCAGGATGCGCAGGGCGCGCTGCGCACGGTCTGGATGACCGACGACCACATCATCGGCTATCCCGACTATTACGTGCAGTCGGTGGAACGGCACCCGATGGATTACCTGTGGGCGACGCTGGCCGACAAGGGCTGGCACACCGGCTTCATCGGCGTCGAGATGGACAATTACTGGTACACGGCCAAGGCGCATGAACGGCTTGTCCACGGCCTGCCCGAGGCGCAGATCCTGGACGCGACGGGCCTGGTGAACTGGCAGCGGGCGATCAAGACGCCCAAGGAGCTGCAATACATGCGCAAGGCCGCGCGCATCGTGGAACGCATGCACCGCCGGATCGCGGACAAGATCGAGGTCGGCATGCGCAAGTGCGATCTGGTGGCGGAGATCTATGACAGCGGGCTGCGCTATGACGAATGGTCGGGGCATGGCGGCGACTATCCCGCCATCGTGCCGCTGCTGCCTTCGGGTCCCGATGCCGCCGCGCCGCACCTGACCTGGGACGACCTGCCGATGAAGCAGGACGAGGGCACGTTCTTCGAAATCGCCGGTTGTTACCAGCGATACCACGTGCCCCTGTCGCGCACGATCTTCCTGGGCACGCCGCCCAAGGAGATGCTGGAGGCCGAGAAGGCCGTGCTGGAGGGGATGGAGGCCGGTCTTGCCGCCGCCCGCCCCGGCAATACCTGCGAGGATATTGCCAACGCCTTCTTCACGGTTCTGGACCGTCATGGCATCGTCAAGGACAACCGCACCGGCTATCCGATCGGTCTGTCCTATCCGCCCGACTGGGGCGAACGCACCATGTCCCTGCGCCGCGGCGACCGGACCGAGCTGAAGCCCGGCATGACGTTCCACTTCATGACAGGCCTCTGGATGGAGGGCTGGGGCTATGAGACCACCGAATCGCTGGTCATCACCGAGCGCGAGCCGGAACTGTTCTGCTCGATCCCCCGGCGGATGCTGGTGAAGCCATGAACCCGATCCGGCCCACGATCCCGCTGGATGCGCCCGGCAAGCACCACGGCTTCCTCCGGCTGCCCTATTCGCGCAACGACAGCGCCTGGGGCAGCGTGATGATCCCGCTGACGGTGATCGGCAATGGCGACGGGCCGACGGCGCTGCTGACCGGCGGCAACCACGGCGACGAATACGAAGGGCCCATCGCGCTCCAGCAGCTGGCATGGGAGCTGGAGCCGGGGGACATCACGGGGCGCGTCATCATCGCGCCCTACCTGAACTACCCCGCCTGTCGGGCAGGGACGCGGGTCAGCCCGATCGATCAGGTCAACATGAACCGCTGCTTTCCGGGGCGCGCTGACGGCACGGTCACACAGAAGATTGCGCATTACTTCGACAGCGTGCTGGTGCCGATGGCGGATGTCGTGCTGGACTATCATTCGGGCGGCAAGACGCTGGACTTCCTGCCCTACGCGGCCGCGCACTATCTGGACGACGCGGACCAGCAGGCGGCCTGCGTGGCGGCCATGCAGGCCTTCGGTGCGCCATGGTCGATGATGATGCGAGAGATCGACGCCGTCGGCATGTTCGACACGGCGGTCGAGGAGAAGGGCAAGGTTTTCGTCACCACCGAACTGGGCGGCGGCGGCACGGCCACGGCGGCATCCGCCCGGATCGCCATTCGCGGAGCGCGGAACGTGCTGCGCCATGCCGGCATCCTGGCCGGAGAGATCGAACAAGGCGAGAGCCGCATGCTGGACATGCCGGGCGACGACTGCTTCCACTTCGCCACGCGCGACGGGCTGCTGCATCCGCTGGCGGATCTGGGTGAAGACGTGATCGAGGGTCAGTCCATCGCCCGCATCTGGCCCACCGACCGCACCGGGGTCGCGCCGGTCGAGGTTGTCGCCAACCGCGCCGGCCTGATCGCCGCGCGCCACTTCCCGGGGCTGGTGCAGACCGGCGACTGCCTTGCGGTGATCGCCGTCGGTTGACGGCGCTGCCGAACCTTGGGCAGGCGTTCCTGACATCGCTTGCCCTTGAGTGCCCGCACCTGTGGTTGAGCGATTGCTGCCCGCATCGCTTGTCGCATGGTCCCACGACCCGCCGTGCCGGATCGACAGCCACTGGGATCTGTGCGACGGCAACGGCGATACGCTTGACCGAGGCAGGTGGCTCGGTGTTGATGCCGCCGAAGGGGGCGTCATGATCGACAAACTGGAAATGTTCCTCGCGGTCGCCAAGGAAGGCCATTTCGGCCGTGCGGCGCAGTCGCTGGGGATCACCCAGCCGACGCTGTCGGCCGGGATCAAGCAGCTTGAGGAAACCCTTGGCGTTCTGCTGATCTTTCGCGGGTCGCGCTATGGCGGCCTGACGCCCGAGGGGCAGTCGGCGCTGGTCTGGGCACGGCGCATCGTCGGCGACACCCGTCAGCTGCGGGACGAGATGCGCGCCACCCGTCACGGCCTGTCCGGACGGCTGCGCATCGCGGTGGTGCCCACGGCGCTTACCTGGGCTGCGCGGTTGGCTGCGCGGTACGGAGAGGCGCATCCGAATGTCGGGCTGACAATCCTTTCGCGCAGCTCCAGTGCCATCCTGCAGATGATCGAGGACCTGGAGGTCGATGCGGGCATCTCTTACCTGGATAACGAGCCGCTGGGAAAGGTCAGCGCCGTTCCTCTTTATGATGAAACCTACACGCTGGTCGCACCGCACGGGCATCCGCTGGCGCGCGGCGGCCCGGTGGCATGGTCGGCGCTGAACGGCCAGCGGCTGTGTCTGCTGACGCCCGACATGCAGAACCGCCGCATCATCAACCGACGCCTGGCCGATGCGGGGGTCAATCCGCTGGCGATGGTCGAGAGCAACTCGACCGTGGTGCTGGTGTCGCAGGTGCTGAACGGCGATTGGCTGACGATCCTGCCGCAGGACGTTGCCCGCTTTCTGGCGCAGGGCAAGCCGCTGTCGCTGGTCCCGCTGGAAAACGTCGGGCCGGGCCATGCCGTGGGCCTGATCGCGCCCTGGAGAGAACCGCACACGCCGGTGCTGGAGGCGCTGCTGACCGAGGCGCGGCGGATGGTTCGATAGGAAATTCCTATCAACTGACGGAACTGCGATATTGATTTGCGGATGAAACGGCTGTTCCGTAAGAGACCGGACTTCCGAAAGGCCAGCCATGATCGATCACGCGCCAGCCCCCTCTGCGGACGAGATCCGCGATGTCGTCCTGCCCCTGACCGGGCTGGAGGGGCCGCTTCTGCCGATGCTCCACGCGATTCAGGAGGTGTGGGGTCATGTTCCGCAAGCGGCCGTCCCGGTCCTGGCCGACGTGCTGAACCTGGGCCGGGCCGAGGTGCACGGCGTCATCAGCTTCTATCACGATTTCCGCGATCATCCCGCCGGGCGGCGCGTGCTGAAGATCTGCCGGGCAGAGGCCTGCCAGTCGGTCGGCGGCGCGGGTGTCGCGGCGGAAACGCTGGCGCGGCTTGGCATCGACTGGCACGGCACCACGCCGGACGGTGGGGTGACGGTCGAGCCGGTCTATTGCCTGGGCCTCTGCGCATGCGGGCCGGCGGCGATGCTGGACGGCCGGGTGATCGGCCGGGTCGATGCGGACCGGCTGACGGCCGAACTGGAGGCCGCGCGATGAAGATCTGGGTTCCGATGGACAGCGCCGCCAAGGCGCTTGGCGCCGACCAGGTGGCCGAGGCGCTGGCGCGAGAGGCCAAGACGCGCGGGATGGACGTGCAGATCGTTCGCAACGGTACGCGCGGGATGGTCTGGCTGGAACCCCTGGTCGAGGTCGAGACGCCTGGGGGGCGGATCGCCTATGGGTCTGTCGCGCCTGCCGATGTGCCGGCTCTGCTGGATGGCAAGGCGAATGGGCTGGGACCGGTCGAGGATCTGGAGTGGATGAAGCGCCAGACGCGGCTGACCTTCGCCCGCTGCGGCGTGATCGACCCGCTGGACCTGGACGATTACGCCGCGCATGGCGGTCTGGCCGGTCTGCGTCGCGCGCTGGGCATGAGCAAGGCCGAGATCGTGTCCGAGGTCACGGCCAGCGGGCTGCGCGGCCGTGGCGGCGCGGGCTTCCCCACCGGCATCAAGTGGAAGACTGTCAGCGAGGCCGTCGCGGACCAGAAATACATCGTCTGCAACGCCGACGAGGGCGACAGCGGCACATTCGCCGACCGGATGATCATGGAGGGCGATCCCTTTACCCTGATCGAAGGCATGGCAATTGCGGGTCTGGGTGTCGGCGCGACGCGCGGCTATGTCTACATGCGCAGCGAATACCCGGACGCGATTCGCGTGATGGAGGCGGCGGTCGTCATCGCCCGGAGCCGCGGTGTGCTGGGGCCGGACGTTCTGGGCAGCGGGCGCGCCTTTGACATGCAGGTCCGCACCGGCGCGGGCGCCTATGTCTGCGGCGAGGAAACGAGCCTCTTGAACAGTCTGGAGGGCAAGCGCGGTACGGTGCGCGCCAAGCCGCCCCTGCCTGCGCTGGAGGGGTTCCTTGGCAAGCCCACCGTCGTCAATAACGTGATCAGCCTGGCGACCGTGCCGGTGATATTCGAAAAGGGTGCGCAGCACTACGCCGATTTCGGCCTTGGCCGGTCGCGCGGCACCGTGACGCTGCAGATCGCCGGGAACGTGCGACACGGCGGGCTGTTCGAGACAGCCTTCGGCATGACCCTGGGCGAGGTCGTGAACGACATCGGCGGCGGCACCCTGTCGGGCCGGCCGGTCAAGGCGGTGCAGGTGGGCGGGCCGCTGGGCGCCTACATGCCGGTCAGCAAGTTCGATACGCCGATGGGATACGAGGAGTTCGACCAGAAGGGCGGGCTGATCGGCCATGCCGGTCTGGTCGTCTTCGACGACACGGCCGACATGCTGCAGATGGCGCGATTTGCCATGGAGTTCTGCGCAGTGGAAAGCTGCGGCAAGTGCACGCCCTGCCGCATCGGCGCCGTGCGCGGGGTCGAAACCATCGACCGCATCGCGGCGGGCGACGCTGCCGCGGCCGATCTGCTCACGGACCTGTGCGAGACGATGAAGGACGGCTCGCTTTGTGCGCTCGGGGGCTTTACACCTTACCCGGTGATGTCGGCCCTGACGCAATTCCCCGATGATTTCGCCACCCACAAGGAGGCAGCGGAATGAAAGACTTCGTCATCCCCCAGTTCGCACCCGGCGACGACCGCGACATGGGCACGCCCGCACGCAACGGCGCCCCGGTCAGCCTGACCATCGACGGCTTCGAGGTGACGGTGCCCGAAGGCACGTCCGTCATGCGCGCCGCCTTCGAGGCGGGGATCGACGTCCCCAAACTGTGTGCCAGCGACAACATGGAGGCTTTCGGGTCCTGCCGCCTGTGCGTGGTCGAGATCGAGGGGCGGCGCGGCACGCCCGCCAGCTGCACGACGCCCGTGGTCGAAGGGATGGTGGTCCACACCCAGTCCTCGAAGGTCCGCAAGATCCGCAAGGGCGTGATGGAGCTTTACATCAGCGACCACCCGCTGGACTGCCTGACCTGCGCGGCCAACGGCGATTGCGAGTTGCAGGACGCGGCGGGGCAGGTGGGCCTGCGCGACGTGCGCTATACGCCGGGCGACAACCACTTCGACCCCAAGGGCATCGGCGCGCGGTCCCAGTCCGAGGCGCGGCTGCGCGAGGGGCCGGGCAATCCGCAATACCTGCCCAAGGACGACAGCAACCCGTATTTCAGCTATGACCCCAGCAAGTGCATCGTCTGTTCGCGTTGCGTCCGCGCCTGCGAAGAGGTGCAGGGGACGTTCGCACTGACCATCGAAGGCCGCGGTTTCGACAGCCGTGTCAGCGCCGGAACCGGGTTCGACAATTTCCTGTCCAGCGACTGCGTCAGCTGCGGGGCCTGCGTGCAGGCCTGCCCGACGGCGACGCTGCAGGAGAAATCGGTGGCCGAACTAGGCACGCCCACGCGATCGGTCATCACCACCTGCGCCTATTGCGGCGTCGGCTGCAGCTTCAAGGCCGAGATGAACGGCGACACGCTGGTCCGCATGGTGCCCTGGAAGCACGGCAAGGCGAACCGGGGCCACAGCTGCGTCAAGGGCCGCTTTGCCTATGGCTATACCGCGCACAAGGACCGAATCCTGAACCCGATGATCCGCGATACCATCGACGAGCCGTGGCGCGAGGTCAGCTGGGACGAGGCGTTGTCCTTCGCCGCCGGGCGCATGAAGGCCATTCAGCAAAAGCACGGGCGCCGTTCGGTCGGGGTCATCACCTCGAGCCGCTGCACCAACGAGGAAAGCTATCTGGTCCAGAAGCTGACTCGCGCGGTCTTTGGCAACAACAACACCGACACCTGCGCGCGCGTCTGCCATTCGCCCACCGGCTATGGCCTGGGCAAGACCTTCGGAACCTCGGCCGGAACGCAGGACTTCGACAGCGTCGAGCATACGGATGTCGTGCTTATCATCGGCGCGAACCCGACTGACGGCCACCCGGTCTTTGCCAGCCGCCTGAAGAAGCGGCTGCGGCAGGGGGCGAAGCTGATCGTGGTCGATCCGCGCCGCATCGACATGGTTCGGTCCGCCCATATCGAGGCAGCCCATCACCTGCCGCTGCGTCCGGGCACCAACGTCGCCGTCGTGACGGCGATGGCGCACGTGGTCGTGACTGAAGGGCTGATGGACGAGGCCTATATCCGCGAGCGCTGCGACTGGGACGAGTTCCAGCACTATGCCGAGTTCGTCAGCGACCCGCGCCACGCCCCCGAGGCGATCGAGAGCCTGACGGGCGTTCCGGCCGAGGAACTGCGTGCGGCTGCACGGCTGTTCGCGACGGGCGGCAACGGCGCGATCTACTACGGCCTGGGCGTGACGGAACACAGCCAGGGCTCGACCACTGTCATGTCCATCGCGAACCTGGCGATGCTGACCGGCAACGTGGGCCGTCCGGGTGTGGGCGTGAACCCGCTGCGGGGCCAGAACAACGTGCAGGGATCGTGCGACATGGGGTCCTTCCCGCACGAGCTGCCGGGATACCGCCACGTCAAGCTGCCCGATGTCCGCGCGATCTTCGAGAACGCCTGGGGCGTCGAGATCGACCCCGAGCCTGGCCTCCGCATCCCGAACATGCTGGACGCGGCCGTGGAAGGCACGTTCAAGGGGCTGTACTGCCAGGGCGAGGACATCCTGCAGTCGGACCCGGACACGCATCACGTGGCGGCCGGCCTGCGGGCGATGGAATGCGTCATCGTCCACGACCTGTTCCTGAACGAGACCGCGAACTATGCCCATGTCTTCCTGCCGGGGTCGTCCTTCCTGGAGAAGGACGGCACCTTCACCAACGCGGAACGGCGCATCAACCGCGTCCGCAAGGTGATGCAGCCCAGAAACGGCTATGAGGACTGGGAGGTCACGCAGCTGCTGGCCAACGCGATGGGGGCGAACTGGCGCTATACCCATCCGTCCCAGATCATGGACGAGATCGCGGCCACCACGCCGAGCTTCGCCGGCGTCAGCTATGAGCGGCTGGAGGAGATGGGGTCGGTGCAATGGCCCTGCAACGAGGATGCGCCGGCGGGCACTCCGCTGATGCATGTGGACGGGTTCATGTCGGGCAAGGGCCACTTCATCATCACAGAGTATGTCGCGACCGAGGAACGGACGGGTCCGCGCTTCCCGCTGCTGCTGACGACGGGGCGTATCCTGTCGCAGTACAACGTGGGCGCGCAGACCCGCCGGACCGAGAACACCGTCTGGCACGATCAGGACGTGCTGGAGATCCATCCCCACGACGCCGAGGTTCGCGGCGTGACTGACGGGGACTGGGTGCGCCTGGCCAGCCGGACCGGGGAAACGACGCTGCGGGCGGTGCTGACCGACCGGGTGTCGCCGGGCGTGGTCTATACGACCTTCCACCACCCGGCCACGCAGGCCAACGTGGTGACGACGGACTTTTCGGACTGGGCGACGAACTGCCCGGAATTCAAGGTCACCGCCGTGCAGGTCAGCCCGTCGAACGGGCCGTCCGAGTGGCAGGAGACCTATAACGAGCAGGCGGAGCGGTCGCGGCGGATCCTGTCGGCTGCGGAGTAGCCGATGGCCCTGCCGCCGCCCGTCCGCCTGGCGGACGCCATGCACCTTCGTCCGGGCAGCCGTGTCGCGGTGACGCGCACGGTGCCCGAGGAAACGCCGGTGGCGATGGTCTATGGCGGCTCGACCCAGGCCGTCATGATGGCGACGCCCGCGGACCTGGCGGATTTCGCGATGGGCTTTTCGCTGACCGAGGGGATCGTCGCCGACCCGTCGCAGATCGAGCGGCTGGAGATCCTGGACCACCCCAAGGGCGCCGAGGCGCAGATGTGGTTGGCCGAGGACCGGGCCGAGGCGCTGGCGGCGCGGCGGCGGTTCATGGCGGGTCCGGTGGGCTGCGGCCTCTGCGGCATCGACAGCCTTGACGAGGCGGTACGGGCCTTGCCGGACCTCTTGGGGGTCGGCACGGCGCTGACGCCCGACCAGGTCGCCGGGGCGACCGAGGATCTGCGCAGCTGGCAGCCGCTGCACGACCAGACCCGCGCGGTCCATGCGGCAGGCTTCCTGCTGCCGGGCCAGGGGATCGTCCTGGCGCGAGAGGATGTGGGCCGCCACAACGCGCTGGACAAGCTGATCGGCGCGATGGCGCGGCAGGGGCTGTTGGCGCGTGACGGGGCCTTCGTGCTGACCAGCCGCGTCTCGGTCGAGATGGTGCAGAAATGCGCCATGGCCGGGTCCGGCATCCTGATCGCCGTGTCGGCGCCCACCGCCCATGCCCTGCGCCTGGCCGAGGGCGCCGGCATTACCCTGGCCGCCTTTGCGCGCGGCGAGGGGTTCGATTTGTTTTCCCATCCCGAACGGCTGCGTGCCGAGGTATCAGATGTCGCCTGAAAAGATGGTCATGATGGCCAACCAGATCGCCACCTTCTTCGACAGCCAGCCCGGCAACGCGCCCGACAAGATCGCGGACCACCTGCGCGACTTCTGGGAACCACGAATGCGCGCGCAGCTGCTGACTTTTATGGAGGCGGGCGGCAAGGGGCTGCTGCCGTCGGCCGAAGAGGCGGCCCGAAGGCTCTGATGCAACCGGTTGGCCGGTTCGTGGGTTTCCTGCCGGGAACGTCAGGACAGCGGGAACAGGGCCTTCATGCAGCAACAGAAATTCGACCTGGGTGCGGCCCGGGTCTGCGTCATCATGAACCGCGGATCTGGCAAGAAGAAGCACCGGGACATCGTGGCGCAACTGGACGAGCGGCTGAAGCCCGTCTGCGGCAGCTATGAGCTTCGCCAGAGCCGCAAGGGCAGCGACCTGCCCGCACTGGCGCGGCAGGTGGCGGGCGAAGGGTTCGACCTGGTCATCGCGGCCGGCGGCGACGGGACACAGTCGGCGGTCGCCGGGGCGCTGACAGAGACCGGCATCGCCATGGGAGTGCTGCCGGGCGGGACCTTCAACTATCTCGCCCGGGACCTTGGCGTCGGTGAGACGATCGAGGATGCGCTTGACACGCTGCTGGACGCGCGTGTCGACGATGTCGACGTCGGAGAGGTCAACGACCTGATCTTCCTGAACAACGTCAGCCTCGGCGCTTACCCGCAGATCCTGAAGACGCGCGAAGGGATCTACAAGCGGTGGGGGCGGTCGCGCGTGGCCGCCTATTGGTCGGTCATGGTGGCGCTGCGCCGCCTGCGCCGCCCGATGCAGCTGGTGGCGCGTGTGGACGGGGATGCGCGGCGCTTCGAGAGCGCGTTGGTCTTCGTCGCCCGCAGCGCCTACCAGATCGAGAGTTTTGGCCTTGAAGGGGCGGATGCGATCCGGCAAGGCAAGTTTGCCGTGCTGATCGCCAAGGCGCGACAGCCGCTGCCGCTGATGCGGTCCGCGCTGCGGCTGGCCTTCGGACACAGCGCCAAGGACAGCGATTTTGACCTTATCCTGTCGGATCACCTGCAGATCGAGACGCCCAAGCGCCGGCAGCTGGTCGCCCATGACGGTGAGAAGACCGTGCTTTACAGTCCGTTCCGCCTGCAGGTGCGCCATGGTGGGCTGCGGGTGCTGGTGCCGGCCGACGGGGTCAGCAAGACCGAACGTCTCGGGTCGTGACGCATGGCGCGGATCCTGCATCTCTCTGACCTGCATTTCGGCTTTCACCGCAGGGGGCTGGTCGCCCCGCTGCTGGCGAGGATCGGGGACGCGCGGCCGGATCTTGTGGTGGTCACGGGCGACATGACCCATCGTGCGCTGCCGGGGCAGATGGCCGAGGCCCGCGCCTTCCTGGACCGTATCGAGGCGCCGCTGCTGCTGGTCCCGGGCAACCACGACATTCCGACCTTCAACCCGGTGGCGCGGCTTTTCTGGCCGTTCGCGGGATATCGGAAGCGCTTTGGCCGGAGGCTGGCGCCGGCGGGGCAGGCGGGGGACGTCCGGGTCCTGGGGATCAACAGCGCCGACCCCTATCGCTGGCAGCGCGGCAAGTTCCGCAAGGGCGAGATCAGGCGGCTGGTCAAGGGCCTTGACCGCGACGGGTTCAACATCATTGCGCTGCACCACCCGCTGGAGCAGCTGCCGCAGATGGACAAGCAGCCGGCCCGACGCGCCGACGAGGCGATGGCGCGGCTGCAGGCGGCCGGCGTGCGGATCGCGCTGTCGGGGCATCTGCACCGCTATAACGTCGATGCGCTGATCGAGACGGGCAAGTGGCCGGGCGTGCTGCAGCTGCAGGCGGGAACGGCGCTGTGCGCGCGGATCACCGACGGGCAGAACGAATACGCGGTCCTGGAAATCGACGGAGACGACCTGCGGCTTGAACGGCACGTCGCGCCGATGACGCTCGAGGGCTTTCTGGACCCCGAGATCGCATATTACCGGCGCATCTCGGGCAGGTGGGGGCGCGTTTAGCCGTTGAATTTGCCGTCGATCGGCGGTAAGGGAACACCAGTCAATCGGGCGACATGGTCAGAACAGACCGCTTACAAACGGGTCGGGCGCATTGCCACGACCCTTTGTCGTTGCCGGAAAGGCGTCATAAAGACCGGCGGAGCCAACCGTCAGGCCGGAAAACAGACACAAAGGAAACTGAACACGCATGTGCGCTAAAGCGACCATGGAGGAATTCGAGGCCCTCCTGAACGAAAGCCTCGAGATCGACACGCCGGACGAAGGTTCGGTGGTCAAGGGCCGGGTCATCGCCATCGAGGCGGGCCAGGCCATCATCGATGTCGGCTACAAGATGGAAGGCCGCGTCGATCTGAAGGAATTCGCGAACCCCGGCGAAGAGTCGAACCTGTCGGTCGGCGACGAAGTCGAGGTCTATCTTGACCGCGTGGAGAACGCCCGCGGTGAAGCCAGCATCAGCCGCGAAAAAGCCCGCCGCGAGGAAGCCTGGGATCGCCTGGAGAAGGCCTATGGCGCCGAGGAGCGCGTCGAGGGCGCCATCTTCGGTCGCGTCAAGGGCGGCTTCACGGTCGACCTGGGCGGCGCCGTCGCGTTCCTGCCGGGTTCGCAGGTCGACGTGCGCCCCGTGCGCGATGCCGGTCCGCTGATGGGTCTGAAGCAGCCGTTCCAGATCCTGAAGATGGACCGCCGCCGCGGCAACATCGTCGTGTCGCGCCGCGCCATCCTGGAGGAAAGCCGCGCCGAACAGCGCGCCGAGGTCATCGCCAACCTGACCGAAGGTCAGACGGTCGACGGCGTGGTCAAGAACATCACCGAATACGGTGCGTTCGTCGATCTGGGCGGTGTTGACGGCCTGCTGCACGTCACCGACATGGCCTGGCGCCGCGTCAACCACCCGTCCGAGATCCTGGCGATCGGCGAGACCGTCAAGGTCCAGGTCATCAAGATCAACAAGGACAGCCACCGCATCAGCCTGGGCATGAAGCAGCTGCAGGCCGATCCGTGGGATACGGTCGCCGACAAGTTCCCGATCGGCAGCGTTCACCAGGGCCGCGTGACCAACATCACCGACTATGGCGCGTTCGTCGAGCTGGAAGCCGGTGTCGAGGGTCTGGTCCATGTCAGCGAGATGAGCTGGACCAAGAAGAACGTCCATCCGGGCAAGATCGTGTCGACCTCTCAGGAAGTCGACGTGATGGTGCTGGAGATCGACGAAGCCAAGCGCCGCGTGTCGCTGGGTCTGAAGCAGACCATGCGCAACCCGTGGGAAGTCTTTGCCGAGACCCATCCGACCGGCACCGTCATTGAGGGCGAAGTCAAGAACATCACCGAATTCGGTCTGTTCGTGGGCCTGGAAGGCGACATCGACGGCATGGTCCACCTGTCCGACATCAGCTGGGACACGCGTGGCGAAGATGCGATCCAGGACTTCCGCAAAGGCGACGTCGTCAAGGCCGTCGTTCAGGACGTGGATGTCGAGAAGGAACGCATCAGCCTGTCGATCAAGTCGCTTGAGAACGAGCACATGGCGGAAGCCGTGGATGGCGTGAAGCGCGGCTCGATCGTCACCGCCGAGATCACCGCGATCGAGGATGGCGGCATCGAGGTCGAGTACAACGGCGTCAAGTCCTTCATCCGCCGCAGCGATCTGGCCCGCGACCGTCAGGACCAGCGCCCCGAGCGCTTCCAGGTCGGCGACAAGGTCGATGCGCGCGTGACCAACGTCGACACCAAGACCCGTCGTCTGGGCCTGTCGATCAAGGCGCGCGAGATCGCGGAAGAAAAGGAAGCGATCGACCAGTATGGCAGCTCGGATTCGGGTGCGTCGCTTGGCGACATCCTGGGCGCCGCGCTGAGCCGCAACAACTGATCCGGTCCAAGACCGATCCATGCCCGTCCCGGTTCGTCCGGGGCGGGCTTTTTCTTGCCAACGGCGGCGGCGCGGTCCCGCAAGGCGCTTGCGCGACCTTGGCAAAGCTGGCAACGCTATGAAACCAGTGACTTCTGTCGGGCGTTGACTTGCCTGAGAGGCGGCTTGGCCGGGTTTGTTTGCTCCGGGGTGGTCGACGCGATGGCAGCTACGGTCCGTCCATTTGGGGGAAAGCATGATTCGATCGGAATTGATCCAGAAGATTTCAGACGAAAACCCCCACCTGTTCCGACGGGATGTCGAGAGGATCGTGAACACCGTCTTCGAGGAGGTCATCGACGCTATGGCGCGTGGGGACCGGGTCGAGTTGCGTGGATTCGGCGCGTTCTCGGTGAAGAAGCGCGATTCTCGGACTGGGCGGAATCCTCGCACCGGCGAGGCGGTCGATGTCGAGGAAAAGCACGTTCCGTTCTTCAAGACCGGCAAGCTGTTGCGCGACAGGTTGAACGGCGAGGCGTGAGCGTCGTAAAAGGCTAACGACGGGGCGGACCCTGCTTCGGGGCCCGCAACTAATCGAGGAAACTGTTCATGCGCTTCATCCGGTTGATCTTCGTCGCGCTTCTTGCGCTGATCCTGGTGGGGATCGCCCTGGCGAACCGCGAGATGGTCGTGCTGTCGCTGTTCCCGGCGAATTTCGGGCAGTTCCTAGGCGGGACCTGGTCACTGAGCGTGCCGCTGTTCGTAGTAATCTTTGGCGCCTTCGCCATCGGAATGCTGGCAGGGCTGCTTTGGGAATGGATGCGCGAGGCGAATTATCGCCGCGAGGCGAAGCTGCGCCACGCAGAGGTGTCGCGGCTTGAGAGCGAAGTCGACCACCTGCGCGACCGTCATGCCGCACCCCGGGACGAGGTTCTGGCGATCCTGGATGAGCCGGCGACCCGTCGTCCGGTGGCCGGCACCGGCACGCTGCTGCCGGCGGCTCACTGAGCCGTGGCTGACGTCAAGATCTGCGGCCTGAGGGAGGCGGCGCATGTCGCTGCCGCCGTCGAGGCCGGGGCGCGATATGTCGGCTTTGTTTTCTTCGAGAAGTCTCCTCGGTCGGTGACACCCGAGGAAGCCGCGAACCTGTTGGCCGCCATTCCGGCGGGCGTGGCGAGCGTCGGCCTGTTCGTCGATCCCGACGACACGTTGTTACGCCGTGTGCTGGCGGTCGTGCCTTTGGACGTCATTCAGCTGCACGGCAACGAGAGCCCCGAGCGCGTGGCCGCGGTCAAGGAACTGACCGGGCTGCCGGTCATGAAGGCGGTGGGGATCCGGGACGCCAACGACCTGGCGCAGTTGACGGAGTATGGGTTGGTTGCCGACATGCTGCTGATCGATGCAAAGCCCGCCGAAGGGGCGGCGCTGCCGGGGGGAAACGGGCTGGCTTTCGATTGGCAGCTTCTGGTCGGGCGGCGCTTCTTGCGGCCTTGGATGCTGGCGGGGGGGCTGACGCCAGAGAACGTGGCCGAGGCAGTGCGGCTGACGGGGGCGCAGGTGGTCGATGTCAGTTCGGGTGTCGAGTCGGCGCCCGGTTGCAAGGATGTTGCGCGGATCGGAGCGTTCCTGAAGGCCTTGCAGTAGGTCGCGGCAGGGGTGTTGCGCAGCGCTCTGCGCGGTGTTGCGTAGGCTAAGTTATTGCATGCGCAGAGATTTCTGAAATGCACGTGCGACCGGAGCGATAGTGATTGACTTGGCGAACGCCTTAAAGTAGAACGTATACATGCTGGGAGAAATGGGCAAGCGGCCGGGGGTAACCCTAGGTCGCTTTTTCGTTTCTTGGCTCGTGCGGACAGGTCACGAGGCGGGGCAGATTGCATGAACGATATGAACTGGGGCGGGGTCGGTGATCCCGAAGGACCTTTCATGGCCAAGAGCCAGCTTGCAGGGGTCGGTCTTCAGGCGCCGGATATCGCCGAGGGCGAGGACGAGATCGACGTCCTGCGCTGGCTGTTCTGGGACTATGTGAAGGACCTTCGGGGACACCAGGCCGAGCTTGAGGCGGTCAAGGCGGCGGAGATCGATCCCGCCAAGCTGAAGAAGGCCATGGAGACGGCGAAAACGGTCCGCGAGGCCGTGCAGCTGTTGATGGCGGAGAGGAGCAAGGTTGACAAACTTCGCAAGGACATTGCGGGCGGGGTCGGAGGGGGCAGCCTCGACCTCGATGCCGCACGAGACGAGGTCGGGCGCCGCCTGGCTTGCCTGCGCCGGGCCGGAGGAGGTTGAGGAGTTCCTGGGCGGACTGTCGGAAAATGCGCTGATGAGCCTGCCCTGGCTGTTCGAGTTCTGGGCGCTACCCCACCAGTTGCCCCCCGAGGGTGACTGGAAGTCCTGGGTGATTATGGGCGGGCGCGGCGCGGGCAAGACCCGCGCCGGGTCCGAATGGGTGCGGCGGATGGTCGAGGGACCGACCGCCGCCGCACCCGGGCAGTGTCATCGCGTGGCCCTGGTCGGGGAGACCTTCGACCAGGTGCGCGAGGTGATGGTGTTCGGGGAAAGCGGGATCCTGGCGTGTTCGCCCCCCGACCGGCGTCCGGTCTGGGAGGCGGGGCGGCGCCGGCTGGTCTGGGCCAATGGCGCCACGGCCACGGTCTATTCGGCGCATGAGCCGGAGGCGCTGCGCGGGCCGCAGTTCGACGCGGCCTGGGTGGACGAACTGGCGAAGTGGAAGAAGGCGGAGGATGTCTGGGACATGCTTCAGTTCGCGCTGCGGCTTGGCGAGCATCCTCAGCAGGTGGTGACGACGACGCCGCGGAACGTGGGTGTGCTGAAGCGCATCCTGGGCAATGCCAGCACGGTGGTCACCCATGCGCCGACGGATGCGAACCGGGCCTATCTGGCCGAGAGCTTTCTGGCGGAGGTCGAGAGCCGTTATGGCGGGACGCGGCTGGGGCGGCAGGAACTTGACGGGGTGCTTCTGGACGATGTCGAGGGTGCGCTGTGGACGACGGCTATGCTGGAGGCAGCGCGGGTGACGCAGGTGCCGAAGCTGGACAGGGTCGTGGTGGCGGTTGACCCCTCGGTCACGGGCGGCAAGGCCAGCGACGAATGCGGAATCGTGGTGGCGGGGGTCGTCACGCAGGGCGAGCCGAAGGATTGGCGGGCCTATGTGCTGGAGGATGCCAGCGTGCGGGGCGGCCCGACGGATTGGGCGCGGGCCGCGATTGCCGCCATGGACCGGCACAAGGCCGAGAAGCTTGTGGCCGAGGTGAACCAGGGCGGCGACCTGGTGGAGAGTGTCGTTCGGCAGATAGATCCGCTGGTGCCGTTCAAGGCTCTGCGGGCGTCGCGGGGCAAGGGGCTGCGGGCCGAGCCTGTGGCTGCGCTCTATGAGCAGGGGCGGGTGAAGCACCTGCGGGGCGCGCTGGGGGCGCTGGAGGACCAGCTGTGCCAGATGACGGTACGCGGGTTCGAGGGCCGGGGCAGCCCGGACCGGCTGGATGCGCTGGTCTGGGCTGTCCATGAGTTGATGATCGAGCCGGCGGCGGGCTGGCGGCGGCCGCAGATGCGGGTGCTGTAGGCGTTGAACAAGATGGACTGAATGAAGGGCCGTCCCACCGGGGCGGCCCTTTCGCATGACCGAGGCATGGAGGCGAGCATGGCGTTTCGATTGTTTGCGCGGGAGGACAAGGTCGCTCCTGCACCGGAGAGGAAGGCCAGCGCGACGGGCCGGGTGGTGGCATTGGCGGCCGGATCGGGACGGCCGGTCTGGTCGGCCCGCGATACGGGCAGCCTGACGCGGGGCGGGTTCATGGGAAATCCGGTCGGGTTTCGCAGCGTGAAGCTGATCGCCGAGGCGGCGGCCGCGGTGCCGCTGGTCTGTACGGACCGGGACCGGCGCTATGAGGTGCATCCGCTGCTGGATCTGCTGCGGCGGCCCAATCCGGGGCAGGGGCGGGCGGAGCTGTTCGAGGCGCTGTTCGGGCAGATCCTGCTGTCGGGCAACGGTTATCTTGAGGCGGTCGGGCTGGACCCATCGGGGTTGCCGGAGGAGCTGCATGTGCTGCGGTCTGATCGGATGAGCGTCGTGCCGGGGGCGGATGGCTGGCCAGTGGCGTTCGAATATGCCGTCGGCGGGCGCAAGCACCGGTTCGACATGACGGGAAGTCCCGATCCCATCTGCCACGTGAAGGCGTTCCACCCTCAGGACGACCATTATGGTCTGTCGCCGATGCAGGCGGCCGCGGTGGCGCTGGACGTGCACAACAGCGCCAGCGCCTGGTCGAAAGCGCTGCTGGACAATGCGGCGCGGCCGAGCGGTGCGATCATCTACAAGGGTGTCGACGGGCAGGGGGTGTTGAGCCCCGAGCAGTACGACCGCCTGGTGGGCGAAATCGAGATGAACCACCAGGGTGCGCGCAATGCCGGCCGGCCGATGCTGCTGGAGGGCGGGCTGGACTGGCGCCCGATGGGTTTCAGCCCGAGCGACATGGAGTTTCACGAGACGAAGCTGTCGGCGGCGCGCGAGATCGCGCTGGCATTCGGTGTGCCGCCCATGCTGCTGGGGATACCGGGGGATGCGACCTATGCGAACTATGCCGAGGCGCATCGGGCGTTCTATCGCCTGACGGTGCTGCCGCTGGTCAGCCGGGTTTCGGCCTCGGTCGCGTGGTGGCTGTCCGAGCACATGGGTGCCGAGGTCGAGCTGCGCCCCGACCCGGACCAGATTCCCGCCTTGGCCGAGGAGCGCAACCAGCAATGGGCGCGTGTCGCGGGGGCGAGCTTTCTAACGGATGTCGAGAAGCGTGCGTTGCTGGGGCTGCCGCCGCTGGACGGGGCATGAGCCGTGGAAGGGTCGCGTTTCGTCAAGGACGGGCTGTGGCACGACCAGCGCTTCGATGCTCAGGAACGGATCATGGCGCTGCAGTTCGGCCAGGTCGAGAAGCGCCTGGAGCGGATCGAGGCCATGGTCGAGGGATTGGAGCGGCGGCTGTGGATGACGGTCTATGGCGTGGTCGCCGTGATCCTGACCCAGGCCGTTCAGGGAATTCTGGAGTTTGCGCCGAAAGGAGGCTGAAGGATGGTTCCGGGGCTTGAGGTGAAATTTGCGGGCGGGGCGCCCGTCCTGTCCGAGGGGCAGGTGATCGAGGGCTATGCCAGTCTGTTCGGGCTGACCGACCAGGGCGGTGATGCGGTGATGCCGGGGGCGTTCGCCGCGTCCTTGGCGCGGCTGGCGGCCAAAGGGGACAAGGTGCGGATGCTGTGGCAGCACGATCCGACCCGCCCCATCGGCGTCTGGGACGAGATCCGCGAGGATGAGCAGGGCCTTTGGGTAAAGGGGCGGCTGCTGCCCGAGGTGGCGCAGGCGCGCGAGGCGGCGGCGCTGATCCAGGCCGGTGCGATCGACGGTCTGTCGATCGGCTATCGCACGATCCGCGCAGAGCGCGACCAGAAGGGGCGCCGTGCACTGGCCGAGGTGGAACTGTGGGAGGTGTCGCTGGTGACATTCCCGATGCTGCCGGAGGCCAAGGTCGGCTGCAAGGAGGCAGACGCTTTGAGAGAGGTCGCCGCGCTGTTCCAGCAGGCGGCCCAGGCACTGCGGGACGCATGAGTTTTTGGGCCGCGAGTGTCGCGGCCCGTCAGAGGTTCGGACCCGGATGCGGTCCGGCAACAGGGGCGCGGCCCCGATCATCGCGACGAGGAGAAGACCATGACCGAGGTGAAGGCCGCGGGCGGCGGGGACATGTCCGCCGACCTGAAGGGGGCCATGATGGGGTTCGTGACCGAACTCAAAAGCTTTCGTGAAGACATCCAGACCAAGCTCAATGCACAGGAAGAGCGCATGACCATGATCGACCGCAAGACCGCCATCCGGGGCCGCGCCCCACTGTCCGCCACGGCCGAGGTCGAGGTCCCGCATCAGAAGGCGTTCAGCGCCTATCTGCGCAGCGGCGACGATGACGGCCTGCGCGGCCTGGTCATCGAGGAGAAGGGCCTGACCGTCGCCAGCGACGGCGGTTTCCTGGCGGCGCCGAAGATGGCCGAGACGGTGCAGGCCGTGCTGCGGTCGGGATCATCGCTGCGGGCGCTGGCGAACGTCGTCGCCATCGAGAGCGCGGCCTATGAGGTGCTGGTCGACAAGGGCGACATGGGCGCCGGCTGGGCAACCGAGGCTGCGGCAGCGGAGACGGGCGCCGGCGGTATCGAGCGCATCACCATCCCCGTTCACGAGCTGTCGGCCATGCCGAAGGCCAGCCAGCGCCTGCTGGACGACGCTGCTTTCGACGTCGAGGGGTGGCTGGCCGAGCGGATCGCCGACAAGTTCGTACGCTCGGAAGCGGCGGCGTTCGTCAAGGGTGACGGCGTCGACAAGCCGCGCGGCATCCTCTCCTATCCCGCGGTTCCCTATGCCACCGCGACGGATGGTCAGATCGGCTTCGTGGCCACCGGTGCCATGGGCGCGTTTCACGAGGTGAACCCGGCGGACAGCCTGATCGACCTGATCTATGCGCTTGGCGCCGAGTACCGGTCGAACGCCTCGTTCGTGATGAACTCGAAGACGGCGGCGCGCGTGCGCAAGATGAAGGATGCCGATGGGCGGTTCCTGTGGTCGGACGCGCTGAGCGTCGGTCAGGTGCCGCAGCTGCTGGGCTATCCGGTGCTGATCAGCGAGGATATGCCGGACGTGGAGATCGACGCGCTGGCCGTGGCCTTCGGCGACTTCCGCACAGCCTATACCATCGTCGAGCGCCCCGACCTTCGCGTCCTGCGCGATCCGTTCAGCGCCAAGCCCCACGTCCTTTTCTATGCCACCAAGCGTGTCGGCGGGGGCGTCACCGACTTCCGCGCCATCAAGCTGCTGAAGTTCACCTGATTCCGCGCGGGATCACGTGAGGGGGAGGGGGCGCGTACGGGCGCCGGCCATTCCGGCTGAGCAACTGTCCGCGCGCGCTGATGGCCGGCGTGCGGACGTGCCCCCCTTGACCCCCTTGGCGAAAAGGTGGGCAGGGCCCTTGGGGCTCTGCCCCTGGTGGAACATGCGGACAGGCAGGACGGGAGGTTCGCGAGATGATGCTGATAGAGGAAACGGCGCCTGCGGCGGAGGCGCTGCCGGTTGCCGCCCTGCGCGGGCACCTGCGTCTGGCACAGGGCTTCGATGGTCCGGACGATGCCGCAGAGGCGACGGCGCTGGCGGGCTTTCTGCGCGCCGCCATCGCGACGATCGAGGGCCGGACCGGCAAGGTGCTGCTGAAGCGGCGCTTTCGGATGCAGCTTGACGACTGGCGGGACAGGCTGGGCCAGTCGCTGCCCTTGGCGCCCGTCCATTCCGTCGAGAGGATCGAGATCGACGACGGGGCGGGCACGGTGACGGTGCTGCCGGCGGAGAGCTGGCGCCTTGTCCGGGATGCGCAGCGGCCGATCATCCTGCCGGCCGGTGTCATCCTGCCGAACGTGCCGCGACTGGGCTTCGTCACCGTGACCTTCACGGCGGGCTTCGGCGACAGCTGGGCCGACGTTCCCGCAGACCTGGCACAGGCGGTGATCCTGCTTGCGGCGAGGTATTACGACGACCGGGGCGGCGACAGCGCGCGCCACGCGCTTCCCTTCGGCGTCAGCGCCTTGATCGAGAAGTGGCGCGCAGTCCGCACCCTGGCTGGCCGCGGCAGCCGGGAGTGGCGCTGATGGCACCCCCGATGAATACGCGCCTGGGGCTGGAGGCGCCGGAGCGTCGTCCGGACGGGATGGGCGGTTATCTGACCGAGTGGCGGCAGCTGGGCTGGCTTTGGGTGCGGATGGACGCCCGGTCCGGCCGGGTACAGGGCATGGGGACAGGGATGGTCAGCGTGGTGCACTGGCGCATCACGACGCGCGCGGCGCCTGTCGGCGATCCGCGCAGGCCCCGCCCCGGACAGCGGCTACGGCTTGGTGAGCGGCTTTTTACCATCGAGGCGGTGGCGGAAGGCGATGCCGACGGCCGCTTCGTCGACTGCTTTGCACGTGAGGAGGACCTGACATGAGCTTTGCAGCGAGCGTCGCCCTGCAGGCGGCCATCTATCAGCATCTTCGCGCCGATCCGTCGCTGACCGACCTGGTCGGCGATGCGATCTTCGACGCGATGCCGGTCGAGGCGCCGAGCGGTGTCTTCGTGTCGCTGGGAGCCGAGGAGGTGCGCAACGCCAGCGATGCGACGGCGCGCGGGTCGCGTCACGACTTCGTGGTGTCTGTCATGGCGGGCAGCGACGGAGGCGCAGGCTTTGGAGCAGTCAAGGCCGTTGCTGTCGCCGTAACGGACGCGCTGGAGCAAGGCAGCCTGGCGCTGTCACGGGGCCAACTGGCCGGAATTTGGTTCCTGCGCGCCACGGCGCGCCGGATGAAGAGCGGTTCGGCGCGTCAGGTCGACCTGACGTTCCGTGCGCGCATCGATCTGGGTTGAGGAGACGGAAGAATGGCAGTTCAGAACGGACGTGACTTGCTGATCAAGATGGACATGCTGGGCGACGGCACGTTCGAGACCGTGGCTGGTCTGCGCGCGACGCGCCTGTCCTTCAACGCCGAGACGGTGGACGTGACTAGCCTGGAAAGCGACGGGGGCTGGCGCGAACTGCTGGGAGGTGCGGGTGTGCGCAGCGCCCAGGTTTCGGGTTCGGGCGTCTTCCGCGATGCCTCGACCGATGGGCGGGCGCGGCAGGCGTTCTTCGACGGAGAAATCCCGCGCTTCCAGGTGATCATCCCGGACTTCGGCGCAGTCGAGGGGCCGTTCCAGATCACCGGTCTGGAATATGCCGGCAGCTTCGATGGCGAGGCGACCTATGAGATGTCGCTGGCGTCGGCGGGCGTGCTGACCTTCGTGGCGCTGTGATGGCGAACGCGATGCGGGGCGAGGTGGCCTTGGTGCTGGAGGGTCAGCCGCACGTTGCACGCCTTACGCTGGGGGCGCTGGCGGAGCTGGAGACGTACTTGGGGGCTGCGGGTCTTTCCGCACTGGTTGCACGGATCGACGAAGGGACCTTCGGCAGCCGCGACATCCTGTCGGTTCTTGTGGCCGGCCTCAGGGGCGGCGGGTGGCGCGGCTCTGCCCAGGACCTGATGACAGTCCAGATCGACGGCGGGCCGCTGGAGGCGGCACGGGTTGCCGCAAGGCTTCTGGCGCTGGCCTTTCGGACGCCCGCATGACGGTGGGCAGGGGCTTGGACTGGGCGGGGATGATGCGGGCAGGCCTTCGCGAGTTGCGGCTGCATCCGGACCAGTTCTGGGCGCTGACGCCGGCGGAGTTGGGCCTGATGCTGGGCTTGGGCTTGCTGGCGCCGCGGATGACACGGGACCGTCTGACGGATCTCGCCGCACGATATCCCGACACGCCCGGTCCGCCGGGCGGCGGAACGAAAACGCGCAGAGGGAATGACGACGATGGCGACGAGTGATGGCGCCGGGTCCATGTTGGACCGGCTGGAAGAGGACCTGGGACAGAGCGCCCGGATGACAAGCGAATTCCACGGCGAGCTCGGGCGGTTGCGCCAGTCGATGATGTTCACGACGCGGGAGGCGGGGACGCTATCCTCAGGCCTGGAGCGTGGGCTGGGCCGGGCATTCGACGGGCTGGTCCTGGATGGCGGCAAGCTGTCGGATGCGCTGAAGACCATCGGCCGGTCGCTGGCCGACACAGTCTATGGCATCGCGATGAAGCCGGTCGAGAGCACGCTGGCGGACTCGATCGCCAGTGGGATCGGCGGGTTTCTTGGCGGGGGCGTGACGCCCTTTGCAAAGGGGGGCGCCTTTTCGCAGGGTCGCACGGTAGCAGGCGATGTCGTCTCTGGCCCGACGGCATTTCCGATGCGCGGCGGCCAAGGGCTGATGGGCGAGGCGGGGCCGGAGGCCATCATGCCACTGCGTCGCGGGCCGGACGGCAAGCTGGGTGTTGCGGCGGCCGGCGGGGGCGGCTCGGTCAACGTCACTTTCAACATCCAGACGCCGGACGTCGCCGGTTTTCAGAGAAGCCAGTCGCAGATCGCGGCTCAGATGTCGCGCGTGCTGGCGCGCGGCGAACGTAACAGCTGAGAGGGCCGAACATGGCTTTTCACGAGGTGCGGTTCCCCGCAAACCTGTCGTTCGGCGCGATCGGTGGACCCGAGCGTCGGACCGAGATCGTGACCCTGGCGAGCGGCTTCGAGGAGCGCAACACGCCTTGGGCCCATGCCCGGCGCCGCTTTGATGCAGGTATGGGCCTGCGGTCGCTGGACGATTTGGCCGAGGTGGTGGCCTTCTTCGAGGCGCGTGCAGGTCAGCTGCACGGGTTTCGCTGGAAGGACTGGTCCGACTTCAAGAGCTGCCTGCCTTCGGCAATGCCGCGGTTCGACGACCAGGTCTTGGCAAGGGGAGACGGCCGCGAGCGCTCTTTTTCCCTGTCCAAGGCGTATCGGTCGGGCGAGGCGACCTATCGCCGGCCGATCACCAAGCCCGTTGCTGAGTCGGTCCGCGCCGGGATCGGCGGCGACGAGGTGTTCCTGGGCACGCATTACTCGGTTGACCACCGGACTGGGACGATCACGTTCAGCGAGGCGCCAGAGGTCGGTGCCGACATCACGGCCGGCTTCGAATTCGACCTGCCGGTGCGCTTCGACACCGACCGGATCGCGGTATCGGTGGCCTCGTTCCAAGCGGGGCAGGTGCCGGACATTCCGGTCGTGGAGGTCAGGATATGACGACAACGGTTGCACGCGCCTGGTCCATCCGCCGAGCCGACGGGGTGACCTTGGGTTTCACGGACCACGATGGTGTGCTTGAGTTCGAAGGTATCGCATTTCGCCCCGACTGCGGGCTTACCGCGCGGGCGCTGGTCCAGGCAACGGGGTTATCGGTCGACAACTCGGAAGCCACGGGCGCGCTGAGCGACGATGCTATCACCGAGCGCGACCTAATGGCCGGGCGCTGGGACGAGGCGGAGTTGCGGATGTGGGAGGTAGACTGGACCGACCCGGCGCGGCGGAAGCTGGTGTTCCGGGGCAACCTTGGCGAGGTGTCATGTTCCAACGGCGCCTTCCGCACCGAGTTACGCGGCCTGTCCGAGCGGCTGAACGCACCGCAGGGCCGTGTTTATCATCCGCGCTGCCATGCCCGGCTTGGCGACAACGCCTGCAAGGTCGACCTGTCCGATCCCGGCCTGTCGGTCAAATTGCGGGTCGAGGGTCTTGAGGACGGTCGGATCTTCAGCATCTCCGCCTTACCGTCATTCGCCGCGAATTGGTTCGAGAGCGGTCGACTGCAGGTTCTTTCTGGTGCCGCCGAGGGGCTTCAGGGCCTGATCAAGAACGACATGGCACAGCCGGGCGGTCATCGCGTGATCGAGCTGTGGTCGGCGCTGGGGATTGACCCCAAGGCAGGGGACCAGATCCTGCTGACGGCAGGGTGTGACAAGTCGGCCACCTCGTGCCGTCTGAAGTTCGCGAACTTCATCAACTTTCGCGGCTTCCCCCATCTGCCGACCGAAGATTGGCTGCTGGCGCCGAAGGCGGGCCGTCATGGATGAACCCGTGTCAAACGCGGTCGTCGACGCGGCGCGGGGCTGGTTGGGGACGCCCTATGTTCACCAAAGTAGCGTCAAGGGCTGCGGCGCCGATTGTCTGGGCCTGATCCGGGGGGTCTGGCGGGAGACATATGGCGCCGAGCCGGAAGTGCCGCCAGCCTATACTGCCGATTGGGCGGATTGCGGCGGCAGCGAAGTTCTGCTTGGCGCCGCCATGCGCCACCTGGTTCCCCTTCAGCCAGACGCAGCTCTTGCGCCCGGCCAGGTGCTGTTGTTCCGCATGCGGCAGGGCGCCATCGCCAAGCATCTTGGGATACTGTCGCAGGACAGGGCCGAGCCAAGATTTCTGCATGCATACACCTATCACGGTGTCATCGAAAGCCCGCTGACCACCCCGTGGCGATCCCGGATCGTGGCGCGCTTCAGCTTTCCCTGACCATATTTCGAGGAGGCTCTGATGGCCACGATTGTCCTTTCTGCCGTGGGTGCTTCGCTCGGGTCCGGATTTGGCGGCGCGATGCTGGGCATGTCCGGCGCCGTGCTCGGGCGGGCCGCCGGTGCAGTGGTCGGTCGCGCAATCGACCAACGCCTGCTGGGCGGCGGCACGAGGGCTGTCGAAACCGGGCGGATCGACCGTCTGCGCATTCAGGCTGCAGGCGAGGGTGCGGCAGTGCTTCGGATCTGGGGGCAGATGCGCGTGCCGGGGCACGTGATCTGGGCGTCTCCCCTAGAGGAGACAAGGCGCACCGAGAGTGCCGGCGGCGGCAAGGGTGCGCCTAAGTCGCAGGTGGCGCAGATCAGCTATCGCCTCTCGGTCGCCATTGCGCTTTGCGAGGGGCGCATCCTGGGGGTGGGCCGGGTCTGGGCGGACGGCGAGGAAATCGCGGCCGAAGACCTTGGCATGCGCGTCTATCAGGGCGACGAGACGCAGATGCCTGACCCGATCGTCTCTGCCCATGAGGGAGATGAAGCGCCCGCCTACCGTGGCATCGCCTATGTCGTGCTGGAGAACCTGAGCCTCGAGCGTTGGGGAAACCGCATGCCGCAGCTGAGCTTCGAGGTGACGTGCCCGGCCCGCGATGGTAGCGGTCTGCCGCGGGATGTCCGCGCGGTTGCGCTGATCCCCGGCACTGGCGAATATTCACTTGCGACGACGCCGGTCAATCATGACGACGACCTGGGGCAGGGGCGCAGTTTCAACCGGAACACGCTGATGGGCGGCACGGACCTTTCAGTATCATTGGACATCCTGGGCCGCGAGTTGCCGAATGTCGGCTCGGTTAGCCTAGTCGTGTCGTGGTTCGGTAGCGACCTGCGGATCGGTGAATGCCGGGTCAAGCCAAAGGTCGAGTTCGGTGAGGTCGACGGTGCCGAGATGCCATGGCGGGCAGGCGGCATCGAGCGGGAACAGGCTGACGAGGTGGCGCGCAAGGACGGCAGACCGATCTATGGCGGCACGCCCTCGGACCAGTCCGTGATCGAGGGGCTGCGGTCGCTGGCAGCGTCTGGCCGCAGAGCGATTTTCTATCCGTTCATCCTGATGGAGCAGATCGCAGGGAACGGGCTGCCCGATCCCTATGGCGGTGCGGAACAGCCGGTCATGCCGTGGCGTGGCCGGATCACGACCGGCATGGCGCCGGGTCGTCCAGGCTCTGCCGACGGGACCGCCGATGCGGTTCTTGAGGTCGAGCGGTTCTTCGGGCGGGCCACGCCCGACGACTTCGTGCGGGACCGTGATCGCGTGCGTTATGCAGGTCCCGAGGAGTGGTCCTATCGCCGATTCATTCTGCACTACGCTCATCTTTGCGCCGCAGCCGGAGACGTGGACGCGTTTCTGATCGGTTCCGAGATGGTGTCGATGACGCAGATCCGGGGGCCGGGGAACAGCTACCCCGCCGTCGCCGCGTTGCGGCAGCTGGCTGCGGATGTGCGGAAGATTTTGGGGCCGCGGGTCAAGATCGGCTATGCCGCAGACTGGTCCGAATATTTCGGCCATCACCCTGGCGACGGCGAGCTGTTCTTCCATCTCGACCCGCTTTGGGCTGATCCGCACATCGACTTCATCGGCATCGACAACTACATGCCGCTGTCGGACTGGAGGGACGGCGACGATCACCTTGATGCGCATTGGGGGCGGATCGACAACATCGCCTACCTTCGGAACAACGTCGCGGGTGGCGAAGGCTTTGACTGGTACTATGCCAATGACGCCGATCGAAACGCGCAGGCCAGAACGCCGATCACCGATGGTGCGTATGACGAGGCGTGGGTCTGGCGGTACAAGGACCTGAAGGGGTGGTGGCAAAACCTGCACTATGACCGTCCCGAAGGTGTCCGGCAGCGCGAGGCGACGGCCTGGATTCCGGGCATGAAGCCCATCTGGTTCACCGAGCTTGGCTGTGCCGCGCTGGACAAGGCCACCAACCAGCCCAACAAGTTCCTCGACGCAATGAGCTCGGAAAGCATGTTGCCGCACTACTCGAATGGCACGCGGAACGATGCGATCCAGGCCGCCTATGTCGAAGCGTCGATGGCGCATTGGCGAGATCCCGACAACAACCCGGTGAATGCCGAGGGGATGCGGATGCTTGATGTCGGTCGCGCGCATGTCTGGTGCTGGGATGCGCGGCCGTATCTCGCGTTCCCAAGTCGCGACGACCTCTGGTCCGATGGGCCTGCATGGGAGCGGGGGCATTGGTTGAACGGTCGTGCCGGTGCCGTGACGCTGCGGGCGGTCGTGAAGGACATCTGCCGCGCCGCCGGCGTGACGGCTGTCGACGTGTCCGGCATCTCGGGGGTGGTTCGGGGATACCTGTTGCAAGGCAGCGAGTCTGCCCGGGCGGCGTTGCAGCCGCTGATGCTGGCGCATGGGTTCGATGCCGTCGAGCGCGACGGCATGCTGAAGTTCATCGCGCGTGACGGGCTGACCCGAACGCGGATCGGCACCGAGGATCTTGCGATCGCGGGTGAGGTCAGCGGTTTCGAGACCGTGCGACAGGTCGAGGCTGCGAATGTGGGACGACTGCGCCTTAGCCACGTCGCGGCGGGCGGTGACTACGGCGTGGCTACGGCAGAGGCCCGGCTGGCCGACGATGCGCGGCTTGCGGTCTCGGAGAGCGAATTCGCGATGGTTCTGACGCGGCCTGAGGGGCGTGCCATCGCGGACAGGTGGATCGCCGAGGCAGAGGTGGCGCGTGACACGGTGCGGTTCGCCCTGCCGCCGTCGCGGTCGGACCTGGGGCCGGGTGATGTCATCGTCACCGAGCCGCCGGGCCAGGAACGGCGGAGGTGGCGGATCGACCGGGTCGAACGGGCGGGTGCCATCACTGTGGACGCGGTGCGCGTCGATCCCGGGCTCTATACGCCGCGGCTTAGCCACCACGACCAGGGCAGCATCCGTCGCTATGAACCGCCGATGCCGGTTTTTTCGGTGTTTCTGGACCTGCCCCTGCTGCACGGGGGCGAGGTGCCCCATGCGCCCTACCTGGCGGTGTCGGCGCATCCGTGGCCGGGAACGGTCGCAGCCTATGTCTCGGCAGAGCCCGAGGGGGGATTCGATCTGAACGTGATGGCCGAACGGCGGTCCGTGATCGGCCGCACCGTCACTCCGCTGCCTCGGGCGCGTCCGGGCACGCTGGATCGGGGTGCGCCGCTGCGCTTGCGCCTAATCGGCGATCAGTTGCGATCGGTGACCGAGCGTGCGCTGCAGTCCGGGGCCAATGCGCTGGCGATCGGTGACGGCACGATCGACAACTGGGAGGTCATCCAGTTCGGTCGAGCAGAGCTTGTCGCCCCCGATCAGTGGGAAATCAGCCAGAGGCTGCGGGGTCAGGCCGGCACTGATGCGCTGATGCCCGATGTCTGGCCGGCGGGTAGCCTTGTCGTTCTGCTGGATGGCGCGCCGCGGCAGGTGGACCTGCCGCCCTCGGCGCGTGGTCAGGAGCGGTTCTGGCGCGTCGGACCTGCGCTGCGTGCGCCAGACGATGGCAGCTATCGCAGCCGCACGACGGTGGTGCGGGGGATCGGGCTGCGGCCCTATTCACCCTGCCACCTGCGCATGCAGGGCAGGGGCATCACCTGGGTCCGCCGCACCCGCATCGACGGCGATGGCTGGGACGGTCCCGACGTCCCGCTTGGCGAGGAGGGCGAGCGCTACCTGCTGCGCCTGACGCAGGGCGATCGCGTTCTGGCCGAGTTGCAGTGCAGCACCGCGGCCTGGACCGTTCCGGAGGCGCTTTGGACCGAGTTGCGGCCCGGCGCCGTCACCGTCGAGGTGGCACAACTGTCGCAGACCTTCGGGCGCGGCCCCTTTTCAAGGAGAACATTCGATGTCCAGTGAAACCACGCGCCTGCAGATGCCACTTTTGCAGCCGGCTCAGGCGCAGAAGCACACCACCGTCAACGAGGCGCTGATGCGGCTGGACGGCATGGTGAATCTGGTTCTGGAAAGTATCTCGACCGCAGCGCCGCCGTCGACGGTTCTGGACGGTCAGTGCTGGGGCATTCCTGCCGCCGCTCAGGGACTTTGGGCCGGGCAAGCGGGCCGCATTGCCCTGGGCAGCAACGGAGGCTGGATCTTCCTGCCGCCGGCCCGGGGCATGCGCGCCTTCGTCGCGGACCGGGGGCTTGAAGCCATTCACGACGGCACCTCGTGGTCGGTAGGCGCGATCAGCATGGGCGCATCCGGGTCCGGCTTGGTTACCGGCCTTATGGAGGGCGAGGTCGTTCTCGCCTCGGGTTCCAGTGCCGTCACCGACGTCGTCATTCCCGGCGGAGCGATGGTCATCGGCGCCACGGCGCGCGTCATCGATGGTCTAACCGGCACGTTGACTGGCTGGCGACTGGGCACGGCCGGTGCGGCAAATCGCTTCGGACAAGGCCTTGGAAAGCAGCGAGACTCTTGGGCGCGAGGCATGCTGGGCACGCCGATGACCTACTATCAGCCCGACCCTTTGATCGTGACGGCTGAGGGGGGCACTTTCACGGGCGGACGCATCCGCCTTGCCGTTCATTGGCTGGAGCTTCGGCTGCCGGCGTGACCTTCTGGTGCCTGTCCGGGTTTTCTCGTCCCTTTTTGTAGGTTAGAAGGAGAGTTGAACGACCGGGCAGGCCCATGATGAACATGCAGCATATCGATAAGTCCCCCGTCGCGCAGGATCGCGACGCTATCTGGGCGCAGTTGCGCGATGAGGCGCGGGACGCCGTCGCCGGAGAGCCGCTGCTGGGCGCGCTGGTCCATGCCGGGCTGCTGCACCATCAAAGCCTGGAGGCCGCACTGGCCTATCGTTTCTCGCTGAAGCTGGCATCTGGCGAGATGAGCGAGCAAATCCTTCGCGAGATCGCGGACCAGGCCTATGCAAGCGCGCCCGATCTTGGCGACGCCGCGCGTGCAGACCTGATGGCTGTGTATGATCGCGACCCTGCCACTCATCGTCTGATCCAGCCGATCCTGTTCTTCAAGGGGTTTCAAGCCCTTCAGGCATACCGGATGGCGCATTGGCTGTGGCAGCAGGACCGGCGCGACATGGCGTATTTCGTGCAGATGAGGTGCTCTGAATGCTTCGGCGTCGACATTCATCCCGCTGCGACCATCGGAACAGGCGTCATGATCGATCACGCCCATTCCATCGTCATCGGCGAGACGGCAAGCGTCGGCAATGACGTGTCGATGCTGCATTCGGTCACGCTTGGCGGGACAGGCAAGGAGGATGGCGACCGGCATCCGAAGATCGGCGACGGCGTCCTGATAGGCGCGGGAGCAAAAGTCCTTGGCAACATCCGTGTTGGTCACCATTCGCGCATTGCTGCCGGATCGGTCGTCCTGCACGAGGTGCCATCGTGCAAGACCGTGGCCGGGGTGCCGGCGCGTGTCATCGGCGATGCGGGATGCACCGATCCGTCGCTGACCATGAATCAGTTGCTGGGGATCGAGGACTATACCTAAACCCAGTCCCTTGCGCCGCTGCCGCTCAGTTCCGGCAGCGAGATGCGTTCCTTCGCCAGCCGATCATCGAGCTCGCGCGCAAGCCGCGGCACGAGGGACAGGCCTTGGTAGATCACCGCGGAATAGATCTGCACGGCGGTCGCACCGGCGCGAAGCTTCTGCCAGATATCTTCCACGGTCGAAATGCCGCCGACGCCAATCAACGGCACCTCCCCGCGCGTCTCCCGGTGCAGCAGCGCCAAGATGCGGGTAGATCGCCCGAAGAGGGGCTTGCCGGAGAGGCCGCCTGTCTCTGCGGCATGCGGGCCTGAGATGTCTTGGCGGGACAGCGTCGTGTTGGTGGCGATGATGCCGTCGAGACGGAGGTCGCGGGCCACCGCCGCGATCTGCGATACCTCGACATCGGTCAGGTCCGGCGCGATCTTGACGAAGACGGGGATCCGCTTGGGGAGGGCATCGCGCGCGCCGTTGACCCGGGCGAGAAGGGCGGCAAGTGCATCCGCCCCTTGAAGGTCGCGGAGTTTTTCGGTGTTGGGCGAGGAGACATTCACCGTCACGAAATCGGCCGACGCGCCGGCCACCTGCAGCACGCGCACGAAATCCTCGGCGCGATCCGCGCTCTCCTTGTTTGCGCCGAGGTTCAGCCCGACCGGGATCTCCGTCGGCCGGGCAGCGAGCCGCTGGCCGATCCGCTCGGCTCCTTCATTGTTGAAACCGAAGCGATTAATGATGGCGTTCTGGTCGCTCAGCCTGAAGAGGCGCGGCTTCGGGTTGCCCGGTTGCGGCCGCGGAGTGGCGGCGCCGATCTCGACGAAGCCGAAGCCTGCTCGCATCAGGGGCGCGATGACGCGACCGTTCTTGTCGTATCCTGCGGCTAGGCCGATGGGATTGGGCAGATCCATGCCCGCCAGATTGACCCGCAGTCGGTCCGAGGTGACCGGCCCACCGCACAACGGTGCAAGTCCCAGTTCCAATGCACGGATCGATAGATCATGCGCACGTTCGGGATCGAGGCGATGGAGCGCGGCGAGGCCGAGCTTTTCGACGATCTTCATTGCAAGGGTCCCGTTTCATGACCGGCATCTGTCAGTGCGATGGGGCGCGACCACTTGATGTCGGATAGATGCAGAACCCGGTAGAGATGCGGAAACAGCGCGCCGCCTCGCGAAGGTTCCCATTTCAGGTCGGCGGCAAGATCGTCCGCATCGCAGGCGAGCAGCATCACGTCGTTCTTCCCGGCGAAGTGCTTGGAGAGCGTCCCGTGCACCTGCTCTGCCGTCGAGAGATGAATATAGCCGTCAGCGATGTCGACCGGCGCGCCGGCACTGCTGCCAGCGATCTGCAGATCGGCCCATTCGGACGCGCGGAGTATCTTGTAGATCATCATTGTCGCATTTGCCTTGGCCTGGTCGACCGGGTCAAGATCCCGTCTGCGAGTGCCGCGTTGACCGGTGGCGCCGGCTGCGCCAAGCTGACCCGGCCATTGACCGGGCCGAAAAGGGATCCAGCATGACCAGACGTCTTCTTGTCGCCGCCTCTGCCATTGCGCTTGTCGCCGGAACGGCGCAGGCCGACACGGTGCTGCATATCCTTCACACGAACGACGTGCATAGCCGGATCGAGCCGATCAACAGTTCCGACAGCACCTGCAACGCAGAGCAGGAAGCCGCGGACGAATGCTTCGGCGGCATGGCCCGCATCGCCGCGAAGATCGATCAGTTGCGAGAAGAGATCAAAGCCGAAGGCGGCAATGTGCTGGTTCTGGATGCGGGTGACCAGTATCAGGGGTCGCTGTTCTACACGACCTACAAGGGGAAGGACGTTGTCGAGTTCATGAACGGCATCGGCTATGACGCCCTGACCGTCGGAAACCACGAGTTCGACGATGGCCCGGAAGGCCTGGCGGTCCTTGCTGACGGCGTCGTCTTTCCGGTCCTGTCGGGAAATCTCGACGTGTCGCGATCCAACGTGCTCGCCGGCAAGATCCTGAAGCACGTCGTGTTGGACGCTGGCGACCAGAAGATCGGCATCGTCTCCGCTCTGGCCATGGACACGCCTGAAACCTCGTCCCCCGGAACCAGCTTGGTCTTCCAGGACGATGCGGAAAGCCTGGCGGCTTCGGTCGAAGAACTGCAGGCCGAGGGCGTGAACAAGATCATCGCCCTGACCCATGTCGGCTATGGCCGTGATCTGCAGCTTGCGACCGAGGTTCCGGGACTGGACGCGATCGTCGGAGGGCATTCGCACACGCTTCTGGGCGACATGGACGGGGCGAGCGGGGCCTATCCGACCATGGTCGAAGGGCCTGAGGGCGCCGAAGTGCCGGTTGCGCAGGCTTATGCGTATGGCAAGTACCTGGGGCATCTGAAGCTGACTTTTGATGATGAGGGCAACCTCGTCCAGGCCGAGGGTCAGCCGATCCTTCTCGATTCCTCAGTGCCGCAGGACGAGGCGGTCGCGGCACGTGTCGGCGAAATGGCCGAGCCCATCGCGGCGCTGCGTGAAGAGGTCGTCGCCAAGACAGCAAACCCGATCGGCGGTGATCGCGCGGCTTGTCGCACGAGGGAATGCGAAATGGGCAACCTTGTCGCCGACGCGATGCTGGACCGTACGGCCGAGCAGGGCGTGACCATCGCCATCCAGAACGGTGGCGGGCTGCGGGCATCCATCGACGAGGGCGACGTCACGATGGGCGAGATCTATTCGGTGCTGCCGTTCCAGAACACCCTTGCCACCTTTCAACTGACCGGTGCCGGCGTCATCGAGGCGCTGGAAAATGGTGCCAGCCAATACGAGGAAGAGGCGGGACGCTTCGCCCAGGTTGCGGGTCTGAAGTACACGGTCGATCCCGCCGCCGATGTCGGGTCGCGCATCAGCAACGTGATGGTCGAGAAGGACGACGCGTGGGTGCCCATCGACGAGGAGGCGACTTATGGCGTGGCGACCAACAACTACATGCGCAACGGCGGCGACGGGTACGCGATCTTTGCGTCAGAGGGCCAAAACGCCTACGACTTCGGACCGGACCTTGCCGAGGTCGTCGCGGATTATCTTGGAGTCCGGCAAGATGGCTACACTCCTTACACGGACGGTCGCATTGCGGTGAAATAGGGTGCACACTCTGGCCGTTGGCTTGGCCGCGCTCTTGCGCTAAGCGATGCCGATGAGGACAGGTTTCCCAGTCGCGCAGCCGGGTCAGCGGATCGGTATCCTTGGTGGATCGTTCGATCCGCCCCACGCGGGTCATGTGCTGATCAGCAAGGTCGCGATGCGGAGGCTGCGGCTGGACAAGGTCTGGTGGCTGCTGTCGCCGGGCAACCCCCTGAAGTCGCATGGGCCGGCACCGCTGGATGATCGCCTGGCCGCTGCGAGGCGACTGGTCGTTGATCCGCGGATCGTCGTTACTGACCTTGAGGCGCAGCTGGGCCTTCGGAAGACGGCGGATACGATCGAGGCGCTGGATCGCCTGTATCCGGCCGCGCGCTTCGTATGGCTCATGGGGTCGGACAACCTCGTTCAGTTTCATCGGTGGGAACGGTGGCGGCAGATCGCTGGACGAGTGCCCTTCGCGGTTCTGGCTCGTCCGGGAAGCCGGATGGAGGCGCGGCATTCTGTGACTGCGACAGTTCTGCGGCCGTTCCGGGTCCCTGAGGAGAGGGCCTCAATTCTGCCCAGCACAACGCCTCCGGCATGGGTGATTCTGAACCTGCCGATGTCGCCGATGTCTTCCACGCAGTTGCGGCAAGGTGACGCCTGATGCTCGACCGCCGAGGGTTCATTGCGGCGCTGGTTGCTGCGGTGCCGACGGCCGCTGGCGCGCGTGGACTGGACATGCGTCCGCCGCGAAAGCCCATGCCGGAACCAGGAGACGTGGTCGCTGCCAGTGGACTGCAAGGGAAGATTGCCTTTGCGCTGCTGGATGGCCGGCAGCCGGCTGCCTTGGGCAAGGCGGCGCTGGCAATGGCGCCGGCCAGCACCATGAAGGTCATCACTGCGCTTTTTGCGCTCGATCGACTGGGGCCTGGGCATCGCTTCGGCACAAGGCTGATCCGAGCGGGCGACATGCTGATCCTGGCAGGTGGCGGCGACCCGGTGCTGTCGAGCGACGACCTGGCGCGGCTGGCCGCCACCTTGGCAAGCAGCGGCTCTCCTCCGCCTCGGAGGTTCGCCGTTTGGGGCGGTGCGCTGCCAAGCATCGCACAGATTGCGCCCGAGCAGGCGGTGCATCTGGCCTACAATCCCACCATTTCAGGCATGATCCTGAACTTCAATCGCGTCCACCTGGGCTGGACTCGCGTCGGCGTCAACCATCAGCTGAGCGTCGAGGCTCGCGCGACGGGGCAGTCGCTTAGGGCCTACACGATCAGCGCGATGCCGGCGACGCATGCCGATCTTTTCACCTATCGCCATGATATAGAGCGCGAGTACTGGACCATCTCGCGTGCGGCGATGGGTCCGTCGGGCAGCCGGTGGTTGCCCGTCCGCCTGCCAGAGCTTTACGCGGCAGACGTGTTCCAGACCCTGTGCCGCGCGCGGGGGCTTGTCCTGCCGCAGCCAGAGGTGATCGCGCACCTGCCGCAAGGCGAGGTGATCGCCCGGCACGACAGCCCGCCGTTGCGAACGCTCGTGCACGACATGCTGCTTTATTCCACGAACATCACCGCCGAGACGCTCGGCCTGCATGCAAGCGGCGCCAACACGCTGCCGACCTCGGCCGACGCAATGAGCGGCTGGCTGGGCGGCCTGGGCAAGGGGATGCGGCTGGCCGATCATTCGGGGCTTTCGGAGGCAAGCCGCGTTTCCGCCTTCGGCCTCGCCAGTGTGCTGGCGGGACCGGGCCGCGATCTGGGGCTGGGGCCGCTGCTGCGGACAGATCCGCTGGACGAGGATCTGGGGCCGGGGCAAGCCGACCACCGCGTGTCTGCGAAGACCGGCACGCTGAACTTCGTTTCCAACCTGGCGGGCTATGTGACGACACGATCGGGTCGCGAAGGGGCATTCGCGATCCTGTGTACGGACGAGGCCCGGCGCGCGACGTCGATCGGGGAGGAGCTTCCTGATGACGTCAGCACCTGGACGCATGCCGCCAAGTCGCTGCAGCGCGACCTGATCGGCGCCTTTGCCGGTAGGCTTGGGGGTTAGGCCGTGTTGATAAAAGGGATTCACAGGTCGCGCTGATCATGGCTCAAGCTGGTCTCTGCGATGGAGATCAGCTTGGCATGAGACCTGATGCCGGACGAGGAGTGGGCGTTCCATGAACGCTTCATCCTCGCCGTTCGCGCGCCGAACGGCCGCAAACCCCTGAACCATCGTCCTGGTCTGGACGGCATTTTCTGGATCGCGCGGACGGGATCGCCTTGGCGCGACCTGCCCGAAGTTCGGCAAGTGGTCCAGCGTCTACCGCCAGTTTCGGCGTTGGACCCTCGCGGTGCTCCGGAAGCAGATCATGGGCGCATCGAACGAAAGCGGGCTGGTTCCCGACGCCCTTCAGATGATCGGCAGCACCGCAGTCCGCGCCCATCATCAGGCAGCGGGCGCAAAAGGGGGGGCTCCGAGGCAAGGTTTCGGCCGGTCGAGAGCGTCCGGTGGGAAGACGATCCACCGGACCGTTTTCTGGACCACCTTCCACTTCACGACCAAGATCCACCTCCGGGTCAACGGTGCAGGCCCCACCTAAGGTCGGATATTTCGCCGGGCGAGACGTCGGACCATCTGGGCTTCGATCTGGCCATGGACGACAACCTGCCGGAACCTCGCGTCCTGCTGGAACCTGGCGTCCTGCTGGCCGATCGCGGCCATGCCTCTGATAAGGTTCGCAAAACCATGGAGGCGCGCAACGTCGTGCCCGTGATACCTATGCGGAAGTCACGGAAACTGCGCGTGGCTGTCGACCGCAAGCCCTACCGGCTGCGGAACCTTGCCGAGCGGTGCTTCAACAAGCTCAAGAACGCCCGCCGCGTCGCCTGCCCGCTACGACAAGACCGCAGCGGTTGTCTCACGCAGTCTCGGGCTGACCCACAAAAAGAGACCTGCAAGTCGTCGAGCAGAAGCGGCCTGAGATCCGGCAGGCACGCCATATCTGGATCACACGACGCCCACCGTTCATGCACAACGCGTTGACGCGCATCGATTTCATCGACGAGACGTCGCTGAAGACGAACAC
>NZ_JAOTBD010000011.1 GCF_026162625.1 Paracoccus beibuensis
GCCAAACACCGAAGCGGCATGCCTGCCCAAAGCCCGCTCGATACCACTCAGCGTCTCCCCCGGCCTTCCAACGGCGCCAAAGTTCGGTCTTCTGATCATGCGACAAGCCCGGGCGACCGGTTCGTGCCATCGCGGGTCCCTCCAGAACATCTCGGATCAAAGATGTTGCGCTGACAGGTTGAACCCACCCCTGCTTCTCCAGCAAGGGTCCATCATGAACATCATTGCGCGAAAGGGACAACGCGCGGCGATGCTGGTACCGCACCGGAAAAGTGAATGCAGATTTCGGCGTCTGCAGGGCCGGCGCTGGCGCTGCAAACGGTGTGTATCAGCCCATACGCTCGGAAGCATACTCATTCGGGCTGGCGGGGAAGACAACGGTCTTGTCTCCGCTGATGAACACGCGGCGGTGGATGTGGGCGTGGATCGCTCGGGCAAGGACTTGGCTCTCTACATCCCGGCCAAGGCTGACATAGTCGCCAGCACTCTGAGCGTGAGTGACGCGGACCGTGTCCTGTTCGATGATCGGACCTTCATCGAGGTCGGCGGTGACATAGTGGCTGGTGGCGCCGATCAGTTTCACGCCGCGGTCGAAGGCTTGCTTGTATGGGTTGGCGCCCTTGAAGCTGGGAAGGAACGAATGGTGGATGTTGATGATCCGCCCCGACATCTTCTGGCACATCTCGTCGGACAGGACCTGCATATATCGCGCCAGAACGACAAGGTCAGCCCCGGTCTCCTGAACGATACGCATCTGCTCAGCCTCGGCTTTGGCCTTGTTCTGGCTTGAGACCTTGATGCAGTGGAATGGCAGATCGTGGTTCACCACCACCTTCTGATAATCCATGTGATTCGAGATAACGGCAACGATGTCGATGGGGAGGGCCCCGATCCGCCAGCGATACAGCAGGTCGTTCAGGCAGTGTCCGAAGCGGCTGACCATGATGACGACCTTCATCTTCTCGCAAGGATCGTGAAAGGCGAAATCGATGTCCGAGTCCCTGGCCGCGCTACGGAATTCCTGATCCAGTTCCCCACGGGTCTTGCCCTGCTCGGACTTGAAGCTCAGACGCATGAAGAAGCGATCGTTCTGCAGGTCGGTGAATTGCGAACTGTCGTGGATGTTGCATCCCGCTGCGGCAAGGAAGTTGGAAATCTGCGCGACAATCCCAATGCGGACGGGGCAGGAGACGGTCAGGATGAACTGGGGCATGGAAATTACCTCTTCGCGGCCGCTATCGGGGAATGGCGATCACCCCGCGGACCCTGGCAGCGGGCAGCGCGGGATATCATGACCTCCACGCCTAACGCCTCGGCAAGTCACCGGCGTGAAGATTTGCGACGGGGTGCCAGCAACTTTGCGCCAGTGCGCACGATGCACTGCCGTCCCGATCTGCGGAAAGCAACAAGGGATATGCTTCCGAATTGGATGGGCCTGATGTTCGCGCCGCGAAGCTACCGGCAAAATGTCGCACCCGTTCTGCAATGTTGCAGCACTTCGACACATAACCGTCGAACTTCACGTTGCTTGTCTCGTCCCCGATCCGAACTCAGCCGCGAAATTACAGGACGAAGCGCGCAGGAGATCAATCTCCCTCGGCCGCCAAGGCGCAGTGCCTTCTGCCTCGTAAAAGATCAAGACGGCGTCATCGGCATGGACCCTTCAGGCAGGCACGGGCCAACACAGGAGGACAAAGATTGACATTCACCGTAGACCCAGGCGGAGCCGAACAGCGGACAGATGCGCCGCCGCCGGAAAGCGTCATCCACACCGGATATGAAGTGGGGCAGGACAACATCGAGGGGCGGCTGGGGCCATTGGGGTTCAGCGTCCATAACCCGGTCTTTCTCATCTCGGCCCTCTGCATCGTCGGCTTCGTGGCCTTCACGATGATCTTCCCGACGCTGGCGGACAACATTTTCTCGGCCCTGTTTTCGGGGGCGACGAAACGGTTCGACTGGTTCTTCATCGGCGCAGCGGACGTCTTCGTGATCCTCTGCCTGGTGCTGGTCGTCAGCCCGTATGGCAAGATCCGGCTTGGCGGCGCGAACGCGACCCCGGATTTCGGCTACGTCAGCTGGTTCTCGATGTTGTTCGCGGCTGGCATGGGTATCGGCTTGATGTTTTATGGTGTCAGCGAGCCGCTGAGCCACTTCAGTTCTTCGGCGGGCGGCGTCGTGGCCGCGGCCGACGGGGTCCGCACGGACTGGGCGCCGCTTGGCGCCGCCGTGACCGAACAGGAGGCCATCCGCCTCGGCATGGCCGCGACGATCTTCCACTGGGCACTGCACCCTTGGGCAATCTATGCGGTGGTCGGCCTCAGCTTGGCGCTGTTCAGCTATAACAAGGGTCTTCCGCTGACGATCCGGTCCGCCTTCTACCCGATATTCGGAGAACGCGTCTGGGGATGGCCGGGCCACCTGATCGACATCCTGGCCGTCTTCGCGACACTTTTCGGCCTTGCTACCTCCCTCGGGCTTGGGGCGGTGCAGGCCAATGCCGGCTTCAACAAGCTGTTCGGCATGCCGATCTCGGAAACCTCGCAGATCATCCTGATCATCGGCATCACGGCGATCGCGCTCTACTCCGTGGTCCGGGGCCTTGAGGCTGGCGTGAAGCGCATGTCCGAAATCAACATGGTGCTGGCGTTCGCGCTGCTCATGTTCGTGCTGTTCGCGGGGCCGACGCTGCTGTTGATCACCGACATGGGCGACTTCCTGGTTGCATACATCCAGTATCTGCCGGCGCTGTCGAACCCCGTCGGACGCGACGACGTGAACTTCATGCAGGGGTGGACATCGTTCTACTGGGCGTGGTGGGTCAGCTGGTCGCCCTTCGTCGGCATGTTCATCGCCCGTGTCTCGCGCGGCCGCACGGTCAGGGAATTCCTCATCAGCGTTCTTCTGATCCCTTCGCTTGTCTGCGTGGTCTGGATGTCGATCTTCGGCGGCGAGGCGATCAGCCAGCTTGTCCGCGAAGGCTCTGGTGCGGTCCGTGATGCCGACCTGCCGCTGCAGCTGTTCGCCATGCTGGACGGGCTGCCGCTGGCGCAGATCACGTCGTTCGTCGGCATCGTGCTGGTTGTTGTGTTCTTCGTCACCTCGTCGGATTCGGGATCGCTGGTGATCGACACGATCACCTCTGGCGGCAAGGTTGATGCGCCCATCCCGCAACGCGTCTTCTGGTGCGTCTTCGAGGCGATCGTCGCAATCGTTCTGCTGATGTCGGCGGGCGGGCTGGCATCGCTGCAGTCTATGGTCATCTCGACAGGTCTACCCTTCACGGTGCTGCTGCTGCTGATGTGCGTCGCGATCTGGAAGGGCTTGGCCAGCGAACCGCGCTGAACCAGAACTTCTCTTGAAAATGAACACGGGCCCCCGCGTGTGCTGCGGGGGTCCGTATCGTTCAGGGCCGCGACACGGACCGCAGCGCCTGGGGGGTCTGGCCGTAGCGGCGGCGGAACATCCGGCTGAGATGCGACGAGTCGCAGAAGCCGCATTCCAGCGCGATCTGCGAGATGGCGCGGTCGCCCGTGATGATGAGGTGATGGGCCAGCGACAGGCGCATGTCCAGAAAGGCCGCCTGTGGCGACGTGCCAAGGGCGGCCTGGAAATGACGTTCGAGCTGTCGCTTACTGTGGCCGATGCGCTTTGCGATCTCGGCCACGGTAAATGGCTGTTCGATGTTCTGCTGCATCAGCAGCAGCGCCCGCAGGACCATAGGGTCACGCGTCTTGAAGTCCATCGTGATGCCGGGCTGCGGCTTTTCCGCCTGCAGCGCCTCGTCGATGATCATGATGTGCAGGCTCTTGCTGGCCTGCGCGCGGCCGACATGCTTGTCGACCAGATAGGCGGCCAGATGGGCCGAGCTGGCCCCGCCGGAACAGGTCAGGCGGTCCCGATCCACCACGAAAATCTGGTCGGTCACGGGGTTCAGACCCTCGAACTGCTCCAGGAAGTCGACGTGGTGGAACCAGCTGACACAGCAGCGATACCCCTGCAGAAGCCCCGCCTGGTGCAGAAGGAATGCGCCGGTGCAGACACCGACCAGCGGAACCGCCGCCGCCGCCGCGTCGTGCAGGAACTTGTGATAGCCGGGAGGCAGGATGGCCTCGTCCTCCATCAACCCGCCGATCACGACGACGTAGTCGAACCGGGCGGGATCGCCCAACCGCTCTTTCGGCTGAACGCTGATCCCACAGCTTGAGGTCACGCCTTCCATCGTGTCCGACAGGACCGTCCAGTTGCACAGGATTGGCCGCGACCGGTCGCCCTCGTCCGCCGCCAGCCGCAGGACATCGACGAAATTGGCAAAGGCGCACAGCGTGAACCGCTTGGCCAGGATGAAGCCCACCGACAGTCGCGCCTCGCCCTGCTGGCGGCGAAGCGGGCGGAAATCGGGGCGGGGCAGGGTGGGGGCAAGGCTCATGTCGCGGCCTCAGGCTGACTCTGGCAGTTTCATGTCGTAGCCCTAATCCCGCGATGACGCAATTGTCCTGTCGCCAGGGGCGGCGCAACGGCAAGGTGGGGGAAAGACCGAACCGGTATCGATTGAGGGTGAATGCACGGCGGAGGGAACCTCTGCGCGGCACCTACCGGGTCGATGCCCCAATAGAACCTGCCCCGCCGCGGGGCGACCGCCAGAGAGGAAGCGACATGAAGATCCTGGTCCCGGTGAAGCGGGTGGTCGATCACAACGTCAAGATCCGCGTGAAAACCGACGGAACCGGCGTTGATCTGGCCAATGCGAAGATGTCGATGAACCCCTTCGACGAAATTGCGGTCGAACAGGCGGTCCGCATGAAAGAGGACGGCGAGGCCTCGGAAGTCGTGGTCGTCTCGGTCGGTCCCGCTCAGGCGCAGGAGGTTCTGCGCACTGCCCTGGCCATGGGCGCGGACCGTGCCATTCTGGTCGTTGCGGAAGGCCGGGTGGAGCCGCTGGCTGTCGCAAAGATCTTGCAGCGCGTGGCGCAGGCGGAGGAGGCGGGGATGATCATCGTGGGCAAGCAGGCGATCGACGACGACTGCAACCAGACCGGCCAGATGCTGTCCGCCCTGCTCGGCTGGAGCCAGGCGACGTTTGCGTCCAAGATCGAGATGTCGGGCGGCAGTGCGCTGGTTACCCGAGAGATCGACGGCGGCCTCCAGCAGATCGAACTGACGCTGCCCGCCGTGGTCACCGCGGACCTGCGCCTGAACGAGCCGCGCTATGCGTCGCTGCCCAACATCATGAAGGCCAAGAAGAAGCCGCTGGTGCAGCAGACCCCAAACGAACTGAGCGTTTCCGTCGCGCCGCGCCTGAACGTCCTGCGGGTCGAGGAACCGGCAGCCCGCGCCAGCGGCATCAAGGTCGGCAGCGTCGCCGAATTGCTTGACAAGCTGAAGACCGAAGCTGCCGTCATCTGATCCAGGGAGACATCGACATGGCAACCCTTCTTTTCGCCGACCACGACAACGCCTCCCTTTCCGAACACAGCGCCCGCGCCCTCGGCGCCGCGCTGCAGATCGGCGCCGAGGTGGACATCCTGATCGCCGGCCAGGGCGCCGCCCCGGCGGCCGAGGCCGCCGCGGCCCTGGTCGGCGTGCGCCGCGTACTGCTGGCCGAGGGCGACGCGCTGGCGGAACGCCTGGCCGAGCCCGTCGCCGCGCTGATCGTGCAGCTGTCCGGCGACTACGACACGATCCTGGCCCCGGCGACCAGCAGCGGCAAGAACGTGCTGCCCCGCGTCGCGGCCCTTCTGGACGTGATGCAGGTGTCCGAGGTGACCGAAGTCGTTTCACCAGACACCTTCAAGCGCCCGATCTATGCGGGCAACGCGATAGAGGTCGTGCAGTCGGCCGAGGCCGTGCGTGTCCTGACGGTCCGCAGCGCCAGCTTCACGCCCGCCGCTGCCGGCAGCGCCGTGGCGCCCATAATCGCCATCAAGCCTCCCGTGGCGCCCGTCCTGTCCAGCTTCCGCCAGAACCTGCTGTCGGCGAACGACCGTCCCGACCTTTCCTCGGCGCGGATCGTGGTCTCGGGCGGTCGCGCCCTCGGCTCGAAGGAGCGGTTCGAGGCGACCATCAACCCTCTGGCCGACAAGCTGGGCGCTGCCGTTGGTGCCAGCCGCGCTGCGGTCGATGCGGGCTATGCCGCGAACGATTTCCAGGTCGGGCAGACCGGCAAGGTTGTTGCGCCGGATCTTTACATCGCCTGCGGAATCTCCGGCGCGATCCAGCACCTGGCCGGCATGAAGGACAGCCGCGTCATCGTGGCTATCAACACTGACGGCGAAGCGCCGATCTTCCAGGTGGCCGATTACGGCATCGTCGGCGACATCTTCGACATCGTGCCTCAGATGGAGCGCGCGTTGTGATGGCCGAAGCCGCCACGCGGAAGCGTCCGGCCACGGGCGCGATCATCGACGGCAAAGCACATGCCGCAGGACCGGGCGACCGTATCGTCCATCACGTGCAGGACTTCACCACCCGCATCGGGCGCGCGCCGCGGCTGGCGGTGGTGCTGGTCGGCACCGGCCCCGGCAGCGAGGTCCATGTCCGCAGCAAGGGCCGCGTGGCCCTCAAGCTGGGGACGAAAAGCTTCGAACATGCCCTGCCCGAGACGGTGTCCCAGGCAGAGCCGATGGCGCTGGTCGCGCAGCGGAACGCAGATGACGCGGTGGATGGCATGCTTGGTGCAGCTGCCGCTGCCGCTGCCGCTGCCGGGCTATCTGGACAGCCTGGCGGTGATAAAGGCGATCGACCCGTCCAAGGACGTGGGCGGTCTGCACCCGGAGAATGCGGGCTCCCTGGCGTCGCGCTTGCCGGGGCTGGTGTCCCGCACACCCCTTGGCTTCCTGATGTTGCCAAGCGTCTTGTGGGCGATGTCGATCTCGCCTTGGCCACCCTGTGCGCACGGGCCATCAGGCCCGGCCGAGCATGGACCGATGACCATCATGACGCTGATGCACGACACCCCGATTGCGGCCTTCCGCCGCGCAGGGCTGCCTTTGCCGAAGCTGGACTGAATCACCGCCCTGCCGTAGGGGCATAATGCCGTACCGGTGTCATGTGCACCTCTGATCCCGCCGCCGCCGCGGCGGGGCAACAACCCGAAGGACCGGCGCAGACGCCGCGCCATAACAGCCGCAAGGATCAAAAAGATGTCCTCATTTCCGCAGCACGCCCGCGTCGTCATCGTCGGCCTTGGCGGTATCGTGGGTGCCTCGGTCGCCCATCACCTGATCGAGAACGGTTGGGACGACATCGTGGGAATCGACAAGTCGGGCATCCCGACGGATGTCGGGTCGACGGCGCATGCCTCGGATTTCTGCTACGCCACCAGCCATGACCTGCTGTCTTGCTGGACCACCATGTACTCCATGGATTTCTACGAGAAGCTGGGCCACTACAAGCGCATCGGTGGCCTTGAGGTCGCGCGCGTGGGCGACGATGCCCGCATGGCAGAACTGAAGCGTCGCGTGGACAGCGGGCGCGCCTTCGGCACCAATGTCAGCATCATCTCGGCCGCAGAGGCGAAGGAGAAGTTCCCGCTGCTGGAGGAGGACCAGATCCAGGGCGCGCTGTGGGATCCGGATGCGGGCCTTGTCGTGCCGCGTTCGCAGACGGTTGCAGGCAAGCTGGTCGATATGGCCGAGGCGGCGGGCAAGCTGAAGGCTTTCGCAAACACTCCGGCGCTCGAACTCCTGCACGAGAATGGCCGCATCACCGGCGTGCGCACGACGCGCGGCACGATCATGGCCGATCACGTGGTCGTCTGCGCGGGCCTCTGGGGACGCCTCATTGCCGAAATGGCGGGCGAGGACCTGCCCGTGATGCCGGTCGACCACCCGCTGACCTTCTTCGGCCCCTATGACGAGTTCGCCGGCACCGGCCTGGAAATCGGCCGCCCGCTGCTGCGCGACCAGGGCAACTCGGCCTACCTGCGCGACACGGGCGACCCCGACACGACCGAGGGCGGCCAGATCGAGTGGGGCTACTATTACGAAAAGGACGTGCGGATGGTTCATCCGCGCGAGCTGCTGGAAAAGCACGAGGCGCGCCTCTCGCCCTCGCAGCGCGACCTGGTGCTGGACGACGTGATCGAGCCGCTGGAGCGGGCGATGGAACTGACGCCGATCCTGGCCGAGCTTGGCTTCAACGAAAGCCATTCGTTCAACGGCCTGCTGCAGACCACCACGGACGGCGGCCCGTCCATGGGCGAAAGCCGCAAGCTGCGCGGGCTGTGGTATGCTGTCGCGATCTGGGTCAAGGACGGGCCCGGCATGGGCAAGCTGATCGCCGACTGGATGACCAAGGGCCGCACCGAGATCGACCACCACGCCATCGACTATGCGCGCTTCAACGACTTCCAGCTGACCGAGGACTATATCTGGGGCCGCTGCGAGGAAACCGCCGCCAAGATCTACAACCCCCCGGTCCATCCGCGCGAGCCCTTCGGCAATGCGCGGGGTATCCGCCGCTCGCCCTTCCACGAGCGTGAGAAGGAACTGGGCGGCTATTTCATGGAGCTGGGCGGCTGGGAACGTGCCCACGGCTATGCCGCCAACGAGCACCTGCTGGAGAAATATGCCGACCAGGTGCCGGTGCGCGAGAACGAGTGGGACAGTCGCCACTTCTGGCGCGTGTCGAACGCCGAGCAGCTGGAGATGAGCGCCGATTGCGGCATCATCAACCTGTCGCACTTCCACATGACGGATATCAGCGGTCCCGACCACGTGGCGCTGATGGAGTGGCTCTGCGCGGCCAGGATCGGCGGCGACGGCAACATCGGCAAGGGCATCTACACGCACATGCTTGACGAGGAGGGGATGGTCCGCGCGGACTTTACCGTCTTCCGCATGGCCGACCGCTGCCGGCTGGTGAACGGCGCCGATGCCGGGCCGCGCGACCTGATGTACATGCGCCGCGTGGCGCAGGACAAGGGCTTCGACGTCACCGTCACCGACGTGAGCGAATATTATACGACGATCGGCATCTGGGGGCCGAACGCGCGGGAGAATTTGAAGAAGGTCGTCGCCGATCCGGACGCGCTGGACGCGGCGACCTTCCCCTTCGCCGCCATCCGCGAGATCGAGATCGCCGGCTGCAAGGTCATGGCCTTCCGCATCTCGTATGTGGGCGAACAGGGCTGGGAGCTGCACATGCGCTATGACGACGGCCTGGCGGTCTGGGACGCGCTGCGGGGCGCCGGCGTCATGGCCGTGGGGGTCGAGACCTATGCGAACTCGCGCCGTCTGGAAAAGTCGCTGCGCCTGCAGAACGCCGACCTGCTGACGCAGTACAACCTGCTGGAGGCCGACCTCGCCCGTCCCAAGGTCAAGGAGGCGGACTTCGTCGGCAAGGCCAAGCACCAGGAGTTCCGCGCGCGCGAGCACCAGCCCGCGATGCTCTGCACGCTGGTGATGACCGGCAACGTGGACAGCCAGGGCGTCGCTCGCTATCCGGTGGGCACCCTACCGGTGATGGATCCGGACACCGGCCGCGTGTTGGTCGACGAGCTGGGGCGGCGGTCCTACACGACCTCGATCGCCTTTGGCCCAAGCATCGGCAAGAACATCGCGCTTGCCTACCTGCCGTGGGGCTATTGCCAGGTCGGCCGCAAGTTGAAGGTCACATATTTCGATGAGCCCTATACGGTCGAAGTCGCGGGCGTCGGCTACCAGCCCCTCTATGACCCCGAGAACAGCAAGCCGAGGAGCTGACTGTTCGTTAGCTGACCTAACACCATGGCGCGGCTGGCTGTACAGCCGCGCCATAACCATGCTGCACCGGCCAAACTGCCAATAGCCGTGCATTTCGCCGACGCCCGCCCGTGGATCCGAAGTTGGAACGGGCATGGAGACGGCAACGCTTCGAAAACCAGCATCTGAAGGCGCCCCATCTTCAGATGGCATTGCGAATTCGTTGATCTAACCCTTCTCCGACTTGGAAAGCAGTCTTTCAGGTGCTGGCTCCGATGACCTTGTAAATGCTCCCGAGGTCTTTTCGTCATCAAGGCGGGCCGCGAGGGCGACCGGCTGACCGCCTATGACGACGCCGTGCGCGGCGGTGCGATCGGGCAGGACCTCAAGCGCGTTGGGCCTGACCGCCAGTATGATGCTGGGCGCGGCCGACATGTGGGTGGCGAACCTGACCGGCTGGAACCCGATGGGCACCTGGAAGCACGGCAAGTCCGACGCCGCGGCCACCGGCAAGGCGCGTGATCACAAGCCGATCGATTATGCCAGGCCCGACGGCGTGCTGTCCTTCGACCGGCTGACGAACGTCGCTTTCAGCTTCACCAACCACGAGGAAAGCCAGCCCTGCCACCTGAAGCTGCGCGACCCGTCGGTGCCGATCGGGGTGAACCTGCCGGAATATGCCGAACCGGCGCAGCGCTATTGCCCCGCAGGCGTCTACGAGGTGGTCGAGGATGCGGACGGCCCGCGCTTCGTCATCAACTTCCAGAACTGCGTCCACTGCAAGACCTGCGACATCAAGGCCCCCAGCCAGAACATCGTCTGGACCACCCCGAAGGGGGACAGACTTGCGCGAATATGTGATCTTCCGTCGTGCCCTAAGTCGCCGTTACATCTTGAGGTCCTGCTGGCGGGGCTTCGAGTTACCGGGATCGCAGAAGGGTATGATGCCTATGCCGACCGTCGAATGCGACTGGTGATGCTGACGCATGCATGCCTGGCAGATCATCGAAAGCTCGGGCCCAAGGCCGTCGATGACGATGTATTCCATGCATTTTCACGTCTGAGGGCACGGTCCCAGAGCGCCTTCGATGTCACACGGCATGTTGTGCCGCGCCAGCGCGCTGATCAGGTCCGTCCGCGTCACGATGCCGGTGATGCGCTCGTCTTCAAGGATCGGGACGGCATCGACGTCACCCTCGGCCATCAGAGGAAGCAATGCACCAAGTGTCGTTGCGGGAGAGGCGTGGGGGACATCTGCCTGCATCAACCTGTCCGCCGGGTCTGCGCTGTCGGCGCCGATCAGGTGGATCTGGTAGATGACGCCAAGATAACACCCCTCCTCAACGACAGGGATCGAGGTGAACCGGTGCCGTCGAAACAGGGCGGCGACCTCCTCGGCCGGGGTATCGGGGCCGACCGTTACCAGGTCGCGCGACATGATTGTTTCGGCGGTGACAGGTCCGGTCCGCTGTGCTGCGGCTTGCAGCTCTGCAGCGCCCACCAGCCGCGCCAGATCCTCGGCGCCGAGGTTGAAGTTCTGGCGATAGCGCTCGAGAAGGTCGACGAGCTGCGTTTCCGACAGGCCGATCCTCGTGCTCGGCGACGGATCGGAGGTGCGGTTGATGTTCGGCTCATCATGCTGCCGCATCGGATAGTGACGACCGGTCAGGCGCGCGTAGACTGCCGCAAGGGCCACCAGCAACAGCGTTCCTGCGGCGACCGGTGTCACGGCGAAGCGGAACCCGAGATCCGCGATGGCGTCCGGACTCATGGCCGCAGTCATCGCGACTGCGCCTGCCGGGGGATGAAGCGCGCGACACAGGATCGTGGCCGTGATGGCAGCCCCGACAGCAACCGCGATACGAAGTGCCGGGTCAGCCACGAGAAGACAGGCAGCGACGCCGATGACTGCGGCCACCGTGTTGCCTACAACCGCCGCCCAAGGCTGCGCCAGCGGACTGTTCGGAACGGCAAACAGCAGAACCGAACTCGCGCCGAAGGGGGCGATCAGGTACAATCCCAGCTGCGCGTCGACAGCGGGCGACAGCGCGAAGATGCCGGCAATGGCAAGGCCAACCAGCGCGCCGACCCCCGCGCGCAAAGCCTCCGCCCATGACGCAGAGGCAATGGACGGTCCGAAAGACCGCAGCGCACGTCTCAGTTCGTGGACCAAAAGCGACACCTCCGCGCATTGGACTGCATGAAAAGGAACCAATAAGCCTAAACAGGAGGCAGATTGAAGACCTGTGGCTGACACGGCCGCGTCATCCGACCTCGGACAGGTGCCAGACGGCATCCGCCGTGCGCGCCAGATCTGACACGCGATTCCTGTCGAGCACGGAGAGGAAGGCCTTTACCGATTTGAAAAGTTGGCCAGCAGGCCGCAGCCTTCAGCGCGCGGGCAGGTGCTGCAGTCCACCGCGTTGCCATGGACTTGATATGCCGAACGACCTGGCCGACGATCACCTCTGCCGCTGGTCGCGTAAGTCGCAATCCGCCATGGCGACCTCTGACTGCCTCGATGAAGCTCGCGTTCCCCAGGCGCTGAACGATTCTGATCGGCCGGTTCTGGCAATTGCCGTGCGCATCGGCAATCTGCGAAATCGACCCGAACTCTCCATCAGCGTGCGGAGCGGGAAGACATTGTGCAGGTCAGCGTCCTTTTTTCGACCAAAAGGGCGCAGGTTCAGGAAAGCAAGCGGCAGACCGGGTGGAGCAGGCAGGGCCAATGGAGACGGAGCATTGCGAGGACGGATATGGCTGGCAATGCTCTCTTCGTGTCGAACTCCGGAACCAAATTTATCCACCTGTTCGAGAGCGCCTTCACAACAAGGAAGGACCCAGCCATCGTCCATAGCATGACGCGCACCGTGAAGGGCTTTGAACAGACGCTGATCACGCTGGCAACACGGAGGCGCTGAGAGGGCCGCACCTCAGCTTGGCGTGTCGCCTGCCATAGCGTGGTCGATGCCGGCGGAAAGACCACCTGTCCCTTCCGACTTCCAGACAGACCCGCAAGGGCCATCCTGCCGCCCGGCGATTTTGGACGCTGCCGGGCGACGGCCACCGCCGATGATGAAGCCGGTTCAGGGCGGCGCCATCCCACCAAGTCCGTGACTGCGAGTCGGCAGGGACAGTACGACCGGCAGCACATGCAGCAGGATGGCTGCCCTTGCATGGATGCCAAGGCGCGATCCGCGCATTCCGGGGGAAGTCCCGGGCAGCCGATCATAGCGACGGCAAGCCCAGCAGCGGCCCATGTCAGCATCGCGTCCAACATGGTCGTAGATCCTGAGCGGAGCTAGACTTCCAACGCCGCCAAGATCAAAGCGGCCGCCCCGGCGACCTGGGCATACGGGCCACAGTTGCCGCGTCAGCAGGGCCGAAGCGGCCGCCAAAGCCGCTCGTTCAGGCGCATGGGCAGCTTGACAGCCCGCAACGGCCAAGATCGGGTTGAGCGGCCAGAACAAGCCGTCTTGCCAGATCCCTCAGCCCGCAGCGCAGTCGTTGCCGGACCAATAGCCGATGGCGCTGAAGCGTCCCTTGGGCAGGCCTCGTTCCAGCAGGTCGGACCGCGCGAGGCGGGCTTCGGCCGTGCTGGCGGCGAACCAGACAAAGCCGTCGTCCAGATCCCGAACCTCTTGGAGCGCAGCCAGCAGGTCGTCGCATCGGGTAACGGCGGGGTGATCCGCAAGTGAGCCGAGATCCTCGGGGGCGCAGCGCAGGACGGCGCGCACGTCGGCCTCGGTCAGCTGCAGCATCCGGACGATAGCCGGCAGCGCGGTCTCGTCCCCGAACAACCATAGCCGCCGGGCATCGGGGCACCAGCCGCCGCCTGGTCCCAGCACACCGACAAGCTGGCCGTCGGGATCGGCTTCGGCCCAGGTGCAGGTCGGGCTGTCGGCGTGGCGGAAGATGTCGAAGTCGATCCAGTCCGCACCATGATCCGCAATCGTGTAGACGGGCCGGTGCAGGGCGTCCTCACCTTCGGGCCAGACCGTGCGGCCGGTCTCGGACACCCGCGGCCATTGCGGCGACCGTCCCTGTGGTGGCAACAACAGTCGGAAATGCAAGCTGCCGGTGCCGAACCGTGCGGCATCGGTCCCGCGCAGACGCACCCGGATGAAATTCGGCGTCCGGCGGACCACATGCTCGACCCGCAGCAGCGACAGTCCCGGGGCCAACGCGCCGACGTTGACGTGATCCCACTGGACCGCAAGGCCCACCTCGGCGAAGACGTCGGTCGCGGTGTCTTGAAGGGTGCCGACCAGCCGCTTCTCGGGCGCCAGCAGGTCAATGCGGAGGCTGTCCGTCTGCCGCGTCAGGCGCAGCTCGCATCCCCAGACCATCATCGACAGGCCGTCATCGTCCTCGACAAGCGGAACCTCCCACGCGGCAGCGCGGGTCTTGAGTGCCGCCACTGCGGCGCCAGAGGCCGTTGCGACGGTCCCGGTGCTTCGAAAAGTCCGCAGATGCGACATGTGTCCCCCGGGCTGTTGCGATGACGGAAAGTGCCACCGCGTTTCGATTCGCTGCCCGTTACGGCAGATTGACTATCCCGAGCGAACTAGTCAGATACGACGCGACTCGTCAATCAGCAGGCCGCCCATGTCCACCACTATCAGAACCGCCTTCCACACCGGCGTCAGCGTCATCGCCCTTTCAACGTCAGCTGCGGTGGCGCAGAATGCGCAGCAGCCGGTCGCGCTCGATCCTATCGTGCTGACGGCGACGACCGACATCGCCGCGCAGCAGGAAGGCTATGTCGCCAGTTACGGACAGGTCGCGACCAAGTCCGACACGCCCCTGGCCGAGACGCAGCAGTCGATCTCGGTGGTCACCAGCCAGCAGATCGAGGACCAGAACGCCCAGACCCTGGGGCAGGCCCTGCGCTACACGGCCGGCGTCCTGGGAGAGCCTTTCGGCACCGATCCGCGCTTTGACAGCCCCACGATCCGCGGCTTCGAGGCGCGCAGCTCGCAGTACGTGAACGGCCTGCGGCAGCTGCGATACATGGGCGCCCCGGCATTCGAAACCTATGGCGTCCAGCAGGTCGAGGTTCTGAAGGGCCCGAACTCGTCGCTTTATGGCGCGGGGTCGCCGTCGGGGATCATCAACCAGGTCCAGAAGCGCGCCCAGGCCGACGACTTCAACGAAGTGGGCGTCGGCTACGACAGCAACGATGCGGGCCAGCTGTTCTTCGACGTGAACCGGGCACCTTCGGACGTGCTTTCCTGGCGCCTGACCGGCATCGCGCGCGACAACAAGACCCAGATCAGCGAATTGACCAACGAGCGGGGCTATCTGGGTGCCGCGCTGCGCTATACGCCAGACGCCATGACGACGATCGACGTCATCGGGTCCTATACCGAGGATGCGCCGATCTCGCCTCCGGGTGTGCCTTATCCGCTGACGCGGATCGCCGATGGCGAGGACCTGCGCGACGAATATTTCGGCGAGCCGGGGTATGACGACAGTGACCGAAAGATGGCCAATTTCGGCGTCGAGATCAGCCACGAGCTGGAGAACGGCTGGACCCTTGGACAGGGCTTCCGCTACGAGAAGTTCGACTGGGAATACACCGGCCATTACGTATCCGGCCTGACCGAAGACGGATTGTCTGTCACCCGTGGCGCGAACTACCAGCTCGAGAACACGACGGGCATCAACCTCGACACCCGCATGTCGAACACGCTGAACACCGGCGCCATGACCCATGACGTGCTGGTGGGGCTGGATATACGGCAATACGATGCCGATACGACGACCCAGTTCTTCTATGGCCAGCCGATCAATTGGCAGGATCCGGATTACGGGTCTCTGCCGACGACGCCGGCCTGGTATACCAGCATTCAGGATGTGCAGCTGCGTCAGATCGGCGTTTATGCCCAGGATGAGATCTCGGTCGGCAACTGGCGGGGCTCGCTCGCCCTGCGCCACGACTGGACCGACCTGTCGGGAACCGACTTCACGAACTTCGCTGGCGAAAGCGAGATCGACCAATCAGACAACGCCCTGACGGGGCGGGCGGGCCTGTCCTATGTCATGGCCAACGGCGTCATGCCCTATGTCAGCTATTCGACATCCTTCGACCCGGAAATCGGCATCGATGATACCACCGGCGAGACGCTGAAACCTACGGAAGGCAAGCAGTGGGAGCTTGGGGTCAAGTACCAGCCGACGGATTACAACGCGCTGTTCACGGCGGCGATCTATGACCTGACGCAGGAAAACCTGACCCGGAACGTCGGCGCCGGGGTCATCCGCCAGGTCGGCAAGGTGGAATCCAGGGGGCTGGAGCTGGAGGCGACGGCCGAACTGGCACAAGGCTGGGACATCCGCGCCAGCTATGCCTATAACGAGACCGAACAGGTCGGCGGTCCCGAAGACGGGCTCGAGATGCCGAACGCGCCACGCCACCTGGCAAGCCTGTGGGTGGACCGCAATTTCGACAACGGCTTCCGCGCCGGCGGTGGTTTGCGCCATATCGGGTCGCGCAAGGGTGACTTCGGCAATACCTTCGATCTGGACAGCGTGACGATGGTCGATCTGGGCGCCAGCTATACGCAGGGCAACGTCGAGGCGACGCTGAACCTGAACAACATCACCGACGAGGTCTATCTGGCCAACTGCGGTTCCTTCGGCTGCTACTATGGCGAGGGGCGCACTCTCAGCGCCAAGGTGGCCTACAAGTGGTAAGCCGCGGGGCCTCATCCCTCGGGCCCTCGCGTCGAACCCTCCTGACCGCCGCCGGAGCGCTTCTGGCGGCGGGCTTGCCCTTGCGTGCGGCGCAGCCGGCACCCAGGCTGGCCGCCATCGATTGGGCAATGCTGGAAACCGCCATCGCCATCGGCCACATGCCCGTCGCGGCCTGCGAGCTGATCCGCTATCGCGCCGACGCCGTCAGCCCGAAGATCCCGCAGACCGTCGTGGACCTGGGCCTGCGCGGCGCCCCCAACTTCGAGCTGCTGCAGCTGACGCGGCCGTCGCTGATCCTCAGCTCGCCCTATTACACGCGCTACGAGGACCGCCTGCGAGAACTTGCCCCGGTCCTGTCGCTGCCCTTCTACCTGCCGGGGGAAGCGCCTTTGCCCAAAGCGATGGATGCGCTGACCATGCTCGCCGAGCGCATCGACGATCCCCGGGCGGGCCGGGAGGCTGTCCGGCGGACGAACGCCGCGCTCGATGCGGCTGCCGCGCGGCTGGCGCCGCCCGCCGCGCGTCCCGTCGCGATCATCAATATCGGCGACGCCCGGCATCTGCGCGCCTTCGGCTTCGACAGCCTCTTCGGCAGCACGCTGGCCCGGATCGGCCTGACCAACGCCTGGGAAGGCCAGACCGCCTTCAGTTTCATGGCCCCGGTCCCGATCGAGCGGCTGGCCACCATGCCCGACGCGCGTCTGGTCATCGTCGGCCAGATCCCGCCAGAGGCGCGCCGCGGTCTGTCCCGCAGCGTATTGTGGCAGGCCCTGCCGCAGGTGGCATCGGGCCGCGTGCATCACCTGCCGAAGGTCAACGCCTTCGGCGGCGTCCCCGCCGCGCTGCGCTTTGCCGACCTTCTGGTCGAGGCACTGGCCGGACCGGACGGACGCGCCTGACATGCCGCAGGCCCGGACCATTCTGCCCGTCGCGGCCGCCGCTGCCCTGGCCCTGTGGCTGCTGGCGGCGCGGCAGCTTCCCTGGCCCGTCTGGCCGCTGGACCCTGACAACATGAGCCTAGATCAGATCCGGATGGGCTTTGGCCTGATGCCGCGCGGCGTCATCGCGCTGGTGGCCGGTGCCGCGCTGGGGCTGTCGGGGGCCATCCTTCAGGTCGTCCTGCGCAACCCCGTGGCCGATCCCACGACACTGGGAATTTCATCCGGGGCGCAGCTGTCGCTGGTCCTGGTGACGGTCTTTGCACCGGACCTGCTGGTGGGCGGCCGCTGGCCCATCGCCATGACGGGCGGCATGTCGGCCGCCGGTCTGGTGCTGGCGATCGGCGCGCAAAGGGCCTTCGCGCCGGTGACGATGGTTATCGCGGGAATGCTGGTCGCGCTGACCGCCTCGGCCGTGGCGACGGCGGTGACGCTGGCGCAGGGGCAGTACCTGCTGTCGCTGGTGATCTGGAACGGCGGGTCGCTGGTTCAGCAGGACTGGACGGGCGTGCGCAACCTGTCGTCGGTGCTGGCGCTTGGCGGCGTATCCGCTTGGGCGCTGGCGCGCCCGCTGCGGGTCTTGTCGCTGGGGTCCGAAGGCGCGGCGGGACTTGGCCTGAACGTGGCGCTTGTGCGCATGGCGGCGGTGGTGCTTGCCGTCGGGCTTGCCGCCAGCGTCTCGGCTGAACTGGGACTGATCGCCTTCGTCGGTCTGGCCGCCCCGGCGCTGGTGCGCAGCATGGGCGCGCGCGGGATCGGGCCGCTGCTGCTTTGGTCACCGGTGGTCGGTGCCTTGGTCCTGTCGGTCTGCGACGGGCTTGTGCTGGCCGTCGCGGGCCTTGGCGGAGAGATGTTCCCGACCGGCGCGCTGACCGGGCTGGTCGGCGGGCCGCTGCTGATCTGGCTGCTGCCGCGCCTGCGCGGTTCGACCCCGCCGGGAACCGAGGCCGCCGAGGGCATTGCCCTCCGCTTGTCCCGTCCCCGACGCCTGCTGGCGGCTCTGGCGCTGGCCCTGATCGTGGCGGCATTGCTGCTGCTCTGGATCGGGCGCGTGCCGGGGGGATGGGCGGTCCTGGACCGCGAAAGCCTGATGGCGTTCCTGCCGATGCGCCTGCCGCGCCTGGTCGCGGCCGCGGCCTCTGGCGCAGCGTTGGCGCTGGCGGGGGCGATGCTGCAGCGGCTGACTGCCAATCCGCTCGCCTCGCCAGAGGTGCTGGGCGTTTCGGGCGGAGCATCCTTGGGGTTCGCTGCTGTCACCTTCGCGATCGCCGCCCCTTCGGCGCTGATGCTGACACTTGGCACCATGCTCGGCGGCGCGCTGTCGCTGTTGCTGCTGGTCGCCTTCACCGCAAGGCGGGACATGCCGGCCGAGCGTGTGCTGCTGGCCGGCATCGCGGTGTCGGCGCTGGCCTCGGCGGTGCTGTCGGCAATGATGGCCGTGGGGGATGCACGATCCTGGGCGATCCTGTCGTGGCTCAGCGGTGCGACCGGCACCGTCACGCTGACGGGTGCGCTGGCGCTGGCGGCGCTGGCGGGTGCGGTCTGGCTGGCGGGGCTGGCCGCGGGACGGTGGCTGTCGCTGCTGCCCCTTGGACCCGGCGTTGCCGCCGGGCTGGGCCTGAATCTGCCGCTGGCGCGGCTGACGCTGATCGGGCTGGCGGGGCTCGCCACCGGCGCGGCGACGGTGATCACCGGCCCGCTCAGCTTCGTCGGCCTCATGGCGCCGCACCTGTCGCGGCGCATCGGGCTGGTGCGCCCGGCGGATCACCTGACGGGGGCCGCGCTGATCGGCGCCGGCCTGATGTTGGCCGCCGATTTCGGAGCCCGGATGGCGGGCTTTCCCTATGAACTTCCGCTTGGCCTGTTCGCGACGCTGATCGGCGCGCCGTGGCTGGTCTGGCTGCTGACGAGGACGCCGCGATGAACCTGTTCCAGATCCGCAACCTTTCGGTGGACGTGCCCGGGCGCCGCCTGCTGGACGACCTGTCGCTGGACCTGCCCGCGGGCCGGGTCATCGCGCTGATCGGACATAACGGATCGGGCAAATCCACGCTGCTGAAGGTGCTGGCGCGGCAGATGGCGGGGCAGGGGCATGTCGCCTTCGAAGGCCGCCCCCTTGACGCCTGGCGCGCCCGCGACCACGCCCGCCGACTGGCCTTCCTGCCGCAGACGACGCCCCCGGCGGAAGGAATGCTGGTCCGAGAGCTGGTGGCGCTTGGCCGCTATCCCTGGCACGGCGCACTCGGCCGCTTCGGCCCGGCCGATCACGCCGCCGTCGCGGACGCGATGGAGGAATGCGGCGTCGACCGCTTCGCCGACCGCCTTGTCGACACGCTGTCCGGCGGTGAACGTCAACGCGTCTGGCTGGCCATGATGGTCGCGCAGCAGGCAGGCACGCTGCTGCTGGACGAACCCATCAGCGCGCTGGACATCGCCCACCAGGTCGAGGTGATGGACCTTGTCCGCCGCATGTGCCATGCGCAGGGCCGCAGCGCCGTGATCGTCCTGCACGAGGTCAACATGGCCGCCCGCTTCTGCGACCACGTGGTGGCGCTGAAGGGCGGGCGGCTGGTCATGCAGGGCGGCCCGGCAGGCCTGATGCGGCCCGACGCGCTGCACGCCATCTATGGCCTGCCCATGCAGGTCCTGACCCGCGACGACGGCCTGCCGGTCGCCACCCCCGCCTGAGAAAGACGACGATGCGCAGCTTCTTCTCCTATTACCGCCCCTTCATGGGACTCTTCTGGCTGGACTTCGGCTGTGCCGTCATGACCGGCCTTCTGGAACTGGCCTTCCCGTTGGCGGTCACCGGCTTCATCGACCACCTGCTGCCGCGGGGCGACTGGACGCTGACGGTGGCGGCGGCCGTGGGGCTTCTGGCGCTCTATGCGATCAATGCGGGTCTGCTGACGGTGGTGATCTATTGGGGCCACAAGCTGGGCATCAACATCGAGACGATGATGCGGGCCGAGGCCTTCGACCACCTGACGCGCCTGTCGTGGCGCTGGTACGACCGCGCCCGCACCGGCAAGCTGGTCGCACGCGTGACCCGCGACCTGGAGGAGATCGGCGAGGTCGCCCATCACGGCCCCGAGGATGCGTTCATCGCCATCATGACCTTTGTCGGCGCCTTCATCCTGATGTTCTGGATCAACCCCCAGCTGGCGGTCATCGTGGCGCTGATCGTTCCGGCCATGCTGGCGCTGGTGATCTTCTATGGCGGGCGGATGACGCGCACCTGGCGCGCCATCTATTCCCGCGTCGGCGACTTCAACGTCCGGCTGGAAGAGGCCCTTGGCGGCGTGCGCGTCGTGCAGGCCTTCGGCAACGAAAGCCACGAAAGCCACCTCTTTGCCGGGGACAACGCGCGTTACCGGCAGGCCAAGCTGGACGCCTATCGCGTCATGGCGGCATCGTCGGCTCTGCAATACATGGGGTTGCGGCTGGTGCAGGTCGTCGTGATGGTCGTCGGCGCGGGTTTCGTGCTGTCGGGCGAGCTGACGACGGGGGCGTTCGTGGGCTTCCTCTTGCTGGTCAGCGTCTTCTATCGCCCGCTTGAAAAGATCGCTGCCGTGATCGAGACCTATCCGCGGGGCATCGCGGGTTTCCGCCGCTTCCAGGAACTGCTGGCCACCGACCCCGAGATCGCGGACGCGCCCGATGCCGCCGATGCGCCCGCCCTGCGCGGCGACATCCGCTTCGAAAACGTGGGCTTCGGCTATGATGAGGGGCGGCCGATCCTGCAGGGCATCGACCTGAACATCCGTGCCGGTGAAACGGTGGCGTTCGTGGGACCATCGGGTGCCGGAAAGACGACGCTGCTGGCGCTGCTGCCCCGCTTCTACGAGGCGACCGAGGGGCGGATCACCATTGACGCCCTGGCGCTGCCGCAGATGCGGCTGAACAGCCTGCGCCGCCAGATCGGCCTGGTCAGCCAGGACGTGTTCCTGTTCGGCGGCACGCTGCGCGAGAATATCGCGTATGGTCGGCTGGGGGCCTCGGACGACGAGATCCGGCAGGCCGCCGCGCAGGCGCAGCTGACGACGCTGATCGCGACCCTGCCCGAAGGGCTGGACACCGTAGTCGGCGAACGCGGTATGATGCTGTCGGGCGGCCAGAAGCAGCGCGTGGCAATTGCGCGGGCGTTCCTGAAGAACCCGCCGATCCTGATCCTGGACGAGGCGACGAGCGCCCTGGACAGCCAGACCGAGCGCGAGATCCAGGGCGCGCTGGACGCCCTGTCGGTCGGGCGCACGACCTTGGTCATCGCGCACAGGCTGGGCACGATCCGCAACGCCGACCGGATCGTCGTCATGAACGAGGGCCGCATTGTCGAGGTCGGCAGCCATGCCGAGCTGCTTTCGCTGAACGGGATCTATGCGGCGCTGGCAGCCTGAAGGCGCCGCAGGCGCGCCTGCTGGGAAGGTACGGTCGGGGAACGTGCGGGGTGTGCCAGCTGTTCTGCTGCTGTCACGCGCGCCCTCGGCTGTTGTCACTGGGCCTTCTTGAATGCCGTGCCTGCGGCCGGTCGGGCTGCCGCCGGGCCAGGCAGGGCGGCTTGTCTTTGCCCGATTGGGCGGATCAGAAGACGATATCGTCGAAGACCAGACTTGCGCGGAAGCCAGGTGACAAGCTGGTCACATGCAGATGGGCCCCGGCGGCGGCGGCGGCGGCGATGTCGCGGGCAAGCGCGAGGCCCAGGCCGGTGCTGCCTTCATCGAGGCTCAGTCCCCGGGTCACGATCCGGTTGAGGTCGGCGTCGGACACGCCCCGACCGTCATCCTCGACCTGGATGCGCCGCTGGCCGCCGTGGTCGTCGTGGCTGATGCGGACAGGGTGGCCAGCATGGCGCAGCGCATTCTCCATCAGGCTGCCGAGAGGATCCGCCAGATCCGCGGCATCGATGGGCAGCATCACCCGCTCGGGCAAGTCGTTCCGGATGGCGATGTGATCGCCGCGCGGCGTGCGCGACAGGACCGGGACAAGCCCCTGCGCGACCTGATGCGCATCGGCGGGACCGCGTCCGCCGATGCGGGCGCGACCCGGTTCCCGGTCGACGCGATCGTGAATGGTGCCGGCAATGGCGTCAATGGCCGCCGCGGCCTCGGGCTGGCCGCGCCGGCGCAGGCCGTCGCTTTGCCCCATCAGCGCCTGAAGCGGCGTCTTCAGCGTATGCGCCAGATCGGCGGCGCGGTGGCGGGCGCGGCGGATGCGGTCGTCGGTCGTCCAGCAACCCGTCTATGGCCTGCGCAAGGGGGCGCAGCTCTTGCGGCAGGTCCTGCCCGACCCGGGGGCGCGTGCCCGTGCGAGGGCGGTGATGGTCGCCGGGATCCGGTCGAATGGACGCAGGCCCACCGACAGCTGCACCGCAAAGCCCAGGATCAGCAGCGCCCCTAACCCCAGCAGGAACGGCAGCAGGTCCCGCTGGAACAGATGCGCCGTCTGCCGCTGAGAGGCGCGGTCGACCGCCACCGTGATGCGCAGCGGCGTGCGGTCCGCCCCGATGGTCACCGTCCGGTCGATCAGCAGCAGATCCTGCTGGTCCGGGCCGGTGGCTTCCCCCACCACGGTTTCCCCGGGACGCGGGGCGACCTCTGGCACCGCCAGCACCGCGTCCCAAAGGCAGGTCGAGCGCGTGGTGCGCCCCGTAGCCTCGATCTGCCAATAGTGACCCGAATAGGGCTGAGATAACGCGGGTCCCGGCCCATGTCGCGGGGACGGACATCGAGCGACCGACCGGGTTCGCCCGGCCATCAAGGTGTTGCTGTTGGCCTCCAATTCCTTGACCAGAAGCTGCGTGACCTGCCGGTCGAACAGGATGCCCAGCCCCCGACCCGCCACGACCAGCACGGCCGACAGAAGCGCAAGGCGCAGCCGGACCGAAGCACGGGCCAGGATCACCGCGACTGCTCGACGTGATAGCCGAAGCCGCGGCGCGTCCCGATCACATTGGGGGTCGTCTTGCGGCGCAGGCGGGCGACGACCGCCTCGATGGCATTGGTGTCGCGGGCGTCGTCGGTGCCTAGCAGAAGGTCCAGAAGCTCGGTCGGCGGCACGGTCCGGTCGAGGTTCAGCACCAGGTACGAGATCAGCCGGAACTCCAGCGGGGTCAGGTCCAGGGCGCGACGCTGACGGTCTGGCGGTTCAGATCGAGGGCCAGTCGACCGACCTCTTGCGCCGGATGCGCGGGGCCCCGCGCCCGCCGCACCAGCGCCCGGGCCCGTGCGACCAGCTCCTCCATGCGGAACGGCTTGGGCAGGTAGTCGTCGGCGCCGGCATCGATGCCTCGATCCGCTCGCTCCAGCTGCCGCGGGCGGTCAGGATCCGGACCGGCATCTCGGCCCCCTCGGCGCGCCAGCGTTTCAGCAGCGTCAGCCCGTCCAGCCGCGGCAGGCCAAGGTCCAGCACGACAATGTCCCAGTCCTCGGTCCCGCCGGTGAGCCAGGCGTTTTCGCCGTCGGCCACGCGTTCGGTGACGAAGCCGGCACGGCGCAAGGCGCAGGCAACCCCGGCGGCGATGGTTTCGTCGTCCTCGACGATCAGGCAGCGCATCGTCCGCCCCGGTCAGTCGCCAATCGTCGTCCCTGCTGTCGTCCTCGGCCTCGATCTCCAGCACCGTGCCATTCTGCGCATCGATGTCGACTTCGTAGAGATGGCCATTGTTCGCAAGAAGATCGAATTCAAATGTCAGGCGGCCGCCGTCATATTCCAGCTGGATCTCGATGATCTGGTCCGTCGTCTCGGCCTGCAGGACGTCCAGGATGCGGTCCAGCGGCAGGATCTCGCCGCGCAGGACATGTGTCACCTCTATATCGCATTGATGGTGTAGGAGACGATGATCGTTGACTCGTCTGCGAACGCTGCAAGCGAAAGTCTGCGAGGCGAGGCTCCGGCCTTGCCGGTTTGAGAACCACTTCAGATCGGCACGGGTCGTCTCCTTGCAGGTCAGTTTGTCGAGGTATGGCGCCTTATGCTGAATATGCCTGCATAGGCTGTCGCCAGTGACCATTTCGACTGCATCGTGATCGGCTCCGGTTTCTGTTCGGCGTTCTTCCTGCACGAGATGCTCGCTCGCGGCCCTGGCCGGATCCTGCTGCTGAAATGTGGTCAGCATGTGCCGCATGCCTGGCAGGTTATGCATCAGGCGAACAGCCCGATCCCGGACAGCTCGACCTACCGGTCTGATTCTGACAAGCCTTGGGACTTCACAATCGGCCTGGGTGGCGGCACGAACTGCTGGTGGTGCGCGCCGCCGCCGCGATTGCACCCCAGTGATTCCCTCTGGAAATCACTTTGTGGTGTGGGGGCAGACTGGCCGATCAGCTACGACGACCTCGAGGGTGCCTGCTGCAGCGCCGAGGCGACCATGTCGATCTCGGGCGACGGGGACATGGCCCACGTCATGCCGCGATCGCTCCCGTTTCCCCAGCCGCCCCACCGCATGTCGCCTCCCGACCGCATCATGAAGGCCGCGCAACCGCACCAGCATTTCACCATGCCGACCGGCCGTGCGCGCCAGGCGACAGAGACGCGGATCGCCTACTGCGCCTCGCTGCGGTGTCGATATTGCCCGGCCGACGCCAAGTTCACGGTCAGCAACGGGCTGATGCATCTGTTCGCCGCCCCCGAGGTCAGTGTCGTAACCGGAGCCGAGGTTCGGCACCTGGGACATGCCAGAAACAGCGTCAGCTCTGTCACCTATCGCGCTGGAGGGCGGGATTACACGGCGTCCGCCGACCTCTTCGTGCTGGGCGCGAACGCGATCCAGACCCCCGCGATCCTGCTGCGATCAGTCCTTTGCGGCGGCCTCGTCGGGCTGGGCCTGCACGAGTCTCACGGCGCCAGCTTCGAAGTGTTCCTCGACGGTATCGAAAACTTCGATGGCAGCACCATCACGACGGGCCTGAACTTCGGTCTCTACGACGGCGCGCACCCTACGGAACACGGCGCGGCCCTGGTCTATTTCGAAAATCGCTGGTCCCACGGCATGCGGGTCGAGCCGGAACGCATGCGCCCGACCTTCCCTATCGTGATCGTCACCGAGGAACTGCTTGACGACCGCAATCGCGTGGTGCTGGACGCCGACGACGGTGCCTTCGTCGAATTTGTGGGCTGTCCGACTAGGCCGTTCGGGGGTGGCCGAGGCACGCAGGGAACTGCCCGATCTTCTGGCGCCCCTGCTGGTCCGGGACATCTTCGATCATCGTGTCCGCGGAACCGAACCACACCTGCAGGGGACGTTGCGGGCCGGCGATGATCCGGCGACCTCGGTTGTCGATGCCGGGGTGGTCCACCACCGCCTGCGCAATCTTGTCGTTGTGGGCACAAGCACCTTCCCGACCTTCTCTCGCGCCGCCCCCAGTCTGACGGCGGCGGCACCCTCGGTTTGCGCCGCCCAACAGTTGTTGCAGCCGAGGTAGATCATGGCGCTCTCACGAAGATCGACCTTGGCCGTTCTTGTCGGCGGCACCTTGGCTGTCGCCGGGGCAACCGTCCCTGGCGCCACCCATTCCGATGAGGACTTGGCACATGCCGTGCTTGAGCGGCACCTGGGACCGATCCGCATGTCGCCCGAGGACCGCACCGCATTTCTTTCCGAGGTGCGGGCACAAAGACCGTGGCTTCTTCTCGCCGAAAAGCTCGCCGTCATCTATGGTGCGGCAGAACGGTTGAATACCTCTGGGATCGTGCGCCATGCGCCGCCCGGCAATCGCGGAATGATCATCGGACAGTACGAGCGTCACCTTCCGGGCGAGTTTCAGTAAGTCGCTGCGTGGTGCTTTTGACCAGTTTGACCAGAAGTTCATTCATGTCCTCGTTCCGCTCCCGCACGGTCGACCAGCCGCTCGACGCCCGGGATGGTCTGGCGGCGCGCCGATGTGGGCGCTTGCTGGCTTCAGTATCGCGGGCGACTGCCGGCCGCTATCGGGCACCAACGGGCTCTTTCATGCCGTCCCGGCCTAAGCCGTCATCGTCCAGAGCGTTCTGCTGATCGCCCGCCCCAGGGCGACAGCCGTGCTGCTGTCGCTGGCGGCAACGGTGATGATCCTCTATCCGCTGCGCGCCCAACGCGTCGAACAAACAGACGATCACGATGGTGATGGACCCCGCCATCCTGCTGCGTGCCGGCTACCTTTACATCAACTCTGGCGCGACGGGCATCGAGCGCATCGCCTTCTACGGACAGATCCGCATCGTGGCCCGCGCGCTGCTCGCCGTGATGTACTTCTGGCATCTTCCACAAGATCAACACGGACCTCCTGAACCCGACGGTCAGCTGCGCCGTCGGCCTTTACCTTCCGCTCGCCAGTCCGTCCGGGCTCTAGGGCAACCTTGTCGGCCGCTACCTCGCGATCTAAGGGACCTTCATGATCGATGCGATCGCGATCGTCGCGCTCTACTGGCGCCGCCATTTCGCAGTCGGCTTCGTGCTGGCGATGCTGTTCCGCTTTATCATCCGGATATCGGCCTATTCCTGGGATATGGATTTTTCATGCCTGGTCTTCGTGCTTTACATCTCAGCATTCCCAAGCCGGCCGGGGCGATGGCGCAGCACAGCATCCTAGCGAGATCGTCATCTTCTCGGACCTGCCGGCGCTTGACACGCGAGGTGAACGCTCCAGACGCCGAACCGTTGGTGCAGTGGTCGGGACCCGCGACATGTGCCGCGTCGGGCCCCGGCTGTTCCGCGAGATGCTGTCCCGACCTCCAGGCTGTCCGGCCGACAGCAGCAGCGGGCCGAAATTTTCAGTCCAGCCATGGCGCAGCTGGGCGGCAAGCCGAGCAAGGTTCTGCGCCGTGGCGCGGATCCCGTACCTTTGTCTTGGCCCACAGCAGGAACTCGATGGCGTGACAGCCCGAGGCGACGTTGGCCTCGACCCCGTCGGCCTCGTGCAGCGTGTCCAAGACCAGCGCAGGCGTGATCTGGGTCGCTTCGACCTTGGTGCCCGAAAGCGTGAACTGCGGAGCCGCGATGACATTCAGCACCGCCAAGTCGTTCTTTTCGTTCTGTGCAGATCCGTCGGCAACATAGTCATCAGCCCCTCGTCCAGCGGCCAGGCGTTCACGCAATCTTCCCCGTCACCGACGAGCGGATTGCCAAAGCGGAACACCTCGGTCTGCTGATAGGGCACGCGCGCCGAGACCCGGGCCACGCGGGCCGCGGCCTGGGTCTCCTCGGAGGGCGAGGCGATCAGCGCATCGACTGCAGGTTGCGCACGGTTTTCAGGCTGTCGGAGTATCTGGCCTGCGCCATGTCGGCATGATGGCTCACGACTGCGGCGGGATCGGCGACAAGCATGGGCGTGGCGATCAACGTGGTCGACGACAAGGCAGAGGCAAAATGGCGCTTCATCGCGGTTGCCCGATCAGATCCGGCGTGTCGAGCGGCGGGACGCGGCTGCCGACGTGCATGGCACCGATCCAGCGCAGAGAAGCCGCACCTACATAGTTGATACTTTTACTTGGTGTGGACCCGCAGGGCCGGCGGCGGACGTCATGGGAACCTCGACGCCGGGCAGAGCACGCGATGTGAGCCTGGAAATTGACAAATATTAATGAAATCCGGCGTTTCGTCGCGGGCAATTGTTCTTGATCGGCTTGCATCGGCGTTCGCTTTTTCCGATCAACAGGCAATTGTCCACCATGTGTGCCGAAGGATCGGGATGAACGACGTGATCGACCGCAACGCCTTCGTTCACGCACCGGGCGAGGCGCCGCGCCTTGTGGCCGCCTTTGACTGGTCCAAGACGCCACTGGGCGATATCGCGCACTGGCCCGTGGCCGTCCGGGCCGTGGTAGGAACGATGCTGCGCTCTCCTCTGCCCATCGTCACGTTGTGGGGCGAGGAAGGCGTGATGATCTACAACGACGGCTATGCGCAGGTCGCGGGAAGCCGCCACCCCGAGGTCATGGGCGCCAATGTGCGCGAGGCCTGGCCCGAGGTCGCCGAATTCAACGACGGGATCATCGAGGCGGTTCTCGGTCGTGGCGAGACGGTGTCGCTGAAGGATCAGGAACTGATCCTGCACCGCGGCGCCGCGCCTGCGCCCGCTTGGCTGAACCTGGACTATTCACCGATCCTCGGTGACGATGGCACGCCGTTGGGCGTGATCGCGATGGTTGTCGAGACGACCGTTCGCGTCCTGACCGATCGCCAGCTGCAGGACGACCGGCAGCGGTTGCAGCAGATGCACGAGAAGTCGCCATCGCTCATGGCCATGCTGGAGGGCCCCGAACACCGCTTCGTCCTGGTCAACCCGGCCTTCAACCAGGTCATCGGCCAACGCGACGTCCTGGGACGCACCGTGGCCGAGGCATTGCCGGACGCGGTGCAGCAGGGCTATCTGGACCATCTGAACAGGGTCTTCGCCAGCGGCGAGGCGGTTCGGATGAACGGCGCCGTCTACGACGTTTCGGTTGAGCCGACGGGTGCGGTCCAGCGGCGCTATCTCGATTTCGTCTATCAGCCGATGACCGACGCCCAACGCAAGGTGACGGGCATCTTCGTCACCGGCATCGACGTGACCGAGCGCATAGCCGCGCAAACCGCCATCAAGGAACAGCATGCGCAGTTCCGGACCTTTGCGCAGGCCATGCCGAACCACGTCTGGACGGCGCCGCCAGATGGCCAATCGGACTGGTTCAACGACCGGATGATCGACTATACCGGCCGCGATTTCGACCAGCTGCTCGACGACGGCTGGCTTGCCGTTGCGCATCCCGACGACCGAGAGACGGCGGCACTCAACTGGGCTGAAGCCATCCGCTCGGGTCGCCACTACGAGGCCGAGTTCCGCATTCGCCGCGCCGACGGCGCCTATCGCTGGCACCTTGTGCGTGCGCTGCCGATCCGCCACGAGCTCGGCTATATCACCCGCTGGATCGGGACCAATACCGACATCCATGAACAGAAGCTGGCCGAGGCGCAGTCGACGCAGGACCGCGACAGGTTGTGGAACCTGTCGCAGGAAATGATGCTGGTCTGCGACTCGGCCGGCCTGATCACGGCGATCAACCCCTCGGCCGAGCGTCTGTTGGGCTGGTCGCAATCCGAGATGCTGAGAAAGCCGCTGCTGGATTTCCTGCACCCTGACGACATTGCAGCGACGCTGGCCGAGCTTGAGGGATTGTCGCGCGGCGAACCGACGCTGGCATTCGAGAACCGCTATCGCTGCAGGGACGGCAGCTATTGTCTGCTGGACTGGACGGCTGTGCCGGATGGCGGCCGCATCCATGCCGTGGGCCGCGACATCACGCGTGAGCGCCGCCTTGCCCGAGAGCGTGAGCGGATCTGGACGCTGTCGCCCGTGCTGCAGATCATCGCCGAACATTCCGGCCGCATTGCCGCCGTGAACCCGGCCTGGACGGATCTTTTGGGTTGGACGCAGGCGGAAACCGTCGGCCGCACCGCGCTGGAATTCATCCGGCCCGAGGATCAGGAAGAGCTTGGTGCGGCCCTGCGCGCGCTGCTCGGCACCTCGTCCGACGGGGTTCCGGCGCACCCGCTGCAGGCCACGCTGGTCGCCCGGAACGGCGAGCATCGCCATGTCGAATGGACCACCGTCTTCGACAGCGAGACGATCTTTGCCTTCGGCCGCGACATCACCGGCGAACGAGAGACCGCCGCCGCCCTGGCCAGCAGCGAGGCGGCCCTGCGCCAGGCCCAGAAGATGGAGGCGATCGGCCAGCTGACCGGCGGAATCGCGCATGATTTCAACAACCTCCTCCAGGTGATCGGCGGCAGCCTGCAACTTTTGGCAGGCAATGCAGCCAACGACGACAAGGCGCGCCGCCGCATCCAGATCGCGATGGAGGGCGTGGCCCGCGGGTCCCGGCTGGCCTCGCAGCTTCTGGCCTTCGGCCGTCGCCAGCCGCTGGCGCCCAAGGTCGTCAACCTGGGGCGGCTGATACCGGACCTGGACGAGATGCTGCACCACGCCGTGGGCGAGGCCGTGCAGGTCGATACCGCCATCGCGGACGACTTGTGGAACACGCTGATCGACCGCGGCAACCTGGAAAACGCGCTTCTGAACCTGGCGATCAACGCCCGCGACGCGATGGAGGGGCACGGAAAGTTGTCCATCCGCGCCGACAACGCGCATCTGGAAGGTCTCCGGATCGGAGATTACCCCGAGGCTGTTTCAGGGCAGTATGTCATGCTGTCGGTGACCGATACCGGCAGCGGTATCCACCCCGAGATCCTCCACAAGGTGTTCGATCCGTTCTTCTCCACCAAGCCCGAGGGCAGGGGGTCGGGCCTAGGGCTTTCGATGGTCTACGGCTTCGTGCGCCAGTCGGGCGGCCATGTCGGGATCGACAGCAAGGTCGGCGTCGGCACGACCATCACGCTCTATCTGCCGCGGGTCCAGCGTCCCGAGGACGAGATTGACAGCCGCGACTTCGGTCCCATCACCGGCGGAACCGAGACCATCCTCGTGGCCGAAGACGACCAGGGCGTGCGTGAGACCGTCGTCGAGACGCTGCGCGACCTCGGCTACAACGTCCTTCAGGCCTCGGATGCGCAGGGTGCGCTGGCGATTCTGGAAAGCGGCGTCCATGTCGACCTTCTGTTCACCGATGTCGTCATGCCCGGACCGATGAAATCGACCGAGCTTGCGCGGCTGGCCGAGGCTCGGATGCCCGACCTCAAGGTCCTGTTCACGTCTGGATATGCCGAAAATTCGATTGTGCATGCCGGTCGCCTGGACGAGGGGGTCGAGCTTCTGAGCAAGCCCTATGGCCGCGAGGATCTGGCCCGCAAGATCCGCCACCAGTTCGCCAATTCGGCGCAGCGTCGTGCCTCGCCGCCGCAGTCGCCGCAGCCCGAGGCCGCCCCGGCGCCGGAACCGGCGACCAGCAGCGCCCCGGGCCTCTGCATCCTGGTCTGCGAGGATGACGTGCTGATCCGCATCTCGGTCGTCGACATGCTGAAGGATTTGGGCCACAACGTCCTGCAGGCGGGGCGGGCGACGACGGCGCTGGATCTGCTGTCCCGGCACAAGGTCGACCTGCTGCTGACGGATGTGGGCCTTCCAGACATGCAGGGCGACGAGCTTGCGCGCCAGGCGCGGGACCGCAACCCGACGCTTCCCCTGATCTTCGCGACGGGCCATTCCGAGGTGCCGGGCTTCAAGCCTGACGGTCGCACGCGGCTTCTCTCGAAGCCCTTCGACGACATCGCCTTGGCGGCGGCCATCGAAGCGCTGGACGTGACGAGGGGCTGACATGGGAACATCGCGGCGCCTCGACGGTTCCCCCTCCGGTCCGGAAGGAGGCTTGGATGATCCCGCCCGAGAAACACGCGATGCTCGATGCCGCCTCGGCGGCTGCCTTGGCGCTGCTGCCGCCGCTGCTGACGCGGACGCGTCCGCATGTCCGGCGCAGGTTCCTGGCGGCCGGCGCCTTCGTTGCAGGCTACAGCCTGCTGACCCGCTATCGTCCCGACCAGGACCGGCCTATCGGCATGACGACGCACCGCGCCATCGATGCCGCGCAGGGCGCGGCCTTCTGCATCGCGGCCATGCGTGTCGGCGACCGGCGCCTGCGGCAGGGGATGCTGGGTTACGGGTTCTTTTCAGTGGCAGCGGCGGCGCTGACCGATGACAACGCCCGCGGCGCAGACTTCGATAAAGGCTGATCCCGGCTAGCCGAGGCCCGGGATCGCCCGCAGGGTCGCGATGACGAAGCCATCGCCGATCCAGGCCGACAGCCACAGCTCGACCGCCAAGGCGGCCAGCAGGACCGCCGGAACCGGCAGCAGCCGCGCCATCCCGGCACCCAGCAGCGCCGCCGCCGTGTCGGCCGAGGCGTTCAGCAGGCTGTCGCCGTGATAGGCCAGGGGGTCGCCTGCGTCATAGTTGAACATCAGGATGACCGGCGGCAGGTTCTCGGCCAGTTCCCACAGGGTGCTGCTGATGACGACGGCCATCACCAGCGTCCACCCGGTCCAGCGCGGCCGCAGGCGCATCAGGACGACGGCCAGAACCGCCCCGAACACCACATGCAGCAGCGTATAGGGGTCGAGCATCACCTGAGAGTTCAGCCGCGGTTCCGAAGGAAGCGCCCAGATGCGCCCGCAGTCGCAGCCGACCGGCCGGTCCAGCCACAGGAAGAACCCGATCTTTGCCAGCGTCGCCCCCAGAAGCGCGGCGATCGCCTGACCACGCGTGATCCCGCGCCGGGCGCGGGGCGGCGTCGTGGGTGCACCCGGCACGGTCGAGGAGGAGTCGCTGCTCATTGCGCGAAGATTAGGGCAGCGGATGCCGGTGGCAAGACCCGCCGTGCCGGGTGCGGCAGCGACGAAATAAGAACATGCGGTTCGCAGGGCAGCGACCTTGTGGAACAGCGTTCGCCGCCCTGTCCGTGTCGTTGACGGACGTCTGCGCAGCGCCGCCTTCCTTGGAACAGCGATCCCGCCCCGCATGGCCTCGGCGTCGCGATCGGGGCTTGCCGGGTGCGGGCGCGCTGGCTAGCTGACGGGGTGACAGAAGGGGGCGCGCCATGTCGATCACGATCAGCGGAATGACCAAGCGGTTCGACAGGACCGAGGTGCTGCGCGGCATCGACCTCGACGTCGCCGACGGAGAGCTGATGGCCCTGCTGGGGCCGTCAGGGTCGGGCAAGACGACGCTTCTGAAGATCATCGCGGGTCTGGAATGGCCGGACGCGGGACAGTTGCAGGTGGCGGGGCAGGACTGGCTGCAGTTGGCCGCGCGCGACCGCCGCATCGGGTTCGTCTTTCAGCACTACGCCCTGTTCCCGCACATGAGCGTGCGCGACAACATCGCCTTTGGACTTGACGTCCAGCCCCGGGGACAACGGCCGTCCCGCGCACAGATCGCCGCCAAGGTCGATGAGCTGATGGCGTTCCTGCAGATCGACCAGCTGGCTGACCGCTATCCGGCGCAGTTGTCGGGCGGCCAGCGCCAGCGCGTGGCCCTGGGCCGGGCACTGGCGATCCAGCCGCGCGTGCTGCTGCTGGACGAACCTTTCGGTGCACTGGACGCCGCGATCCGCCGCGACCTGCGCCGCTGGCTGCGGGGCGTGCACGAGGCAACCGGATCGACCACGATCTTCGTGACGCACGACCAGGAGGAGGCGTTCGAGCTGGCCGACCGCGTCGTCGTCATGGGGCAAGGCCAGATCGAGCAGATCGGACATGCCGACGAGATCCACGACCACCCGGCCAGCCCCTTCGTCGCCCGCTTCATGGGCGCCACGGTCGAGCTGCCGGTGACGCTGCTCGCCGGTCGTGCCAGCGGGCCGGGGCTGGACCTGACCGCCCTGCCGCGCCGCGCGCTGCCGGATGGTCCGGCGCACATCCTTGCCCGCCCCGCCGACATCCGCGCGGTTCCCGATGCCGGCGGCTGCTGGACGGTCGGCAGCCTAGGCAGCACCGGGGCCGAACTGCATCTGACCGCCTCCCGCCCCGACGGCACCGAGGTCGAGGTCCAGATGCCCCGCCGCGGTGCGCCTGCCCTGACCCGTGGCGCCACCGTCACCCTCGGCGTCGAAGCCGCCGCGGTATTCCCCTATAGCCGCCGCGACCATGCGGCCCACGTCCTGCCCTTGCGAAAGGAAATCGCCCGATGAAACTGCCCCTTCTGGCCGCCGCCGTTGGCCTGACACTGGCCGGTCCCGCCGCCGCGCAGGACAAGCTGTTGAACGTCAGCTATGACGTCGCCCGCGAGTTGTTCGAGGTGCTGAACCCGGCCTTTGCCGAACATTGGCAAGAAGAGACCGGCCGGACCATCACCATCGACATGTCGCATGGCGGGTCGTCCAAGCAGGCCCGCGCGATCCTGGAAGGGCTGCCGGCCGACGTGGTGACCTTCAACCAGGAAACCGATATCGACGTCCTGGCCGAGGGCGGCCTTCTGCCCGAGGACTGGCGCGACGCGTTCCCGAACGGCGCCTCGCCCTTCTATTCGCTGCCGGCCTTCCTGGTGCGCGAAGGCAATCCGAAGAACATCGACGATTGGGACGACCTGGCGCGCGAGGATGTGGCGCCCGTCTTCCCGAACCCCAAGACCAGCGGCAATGCCCGCTATACCTATCTGGCCGCCTATGCCTATGCGCTGGCCCAGAACGATGGCGATGAAGCGGCGGCGCAGGACTTCGTGCGCAAGATCTTTGCCGGTGTGCCGGTCTTTGACACGGGCGGGCGTGCTGCCACCCAGACCTTCGCCGAACGCGGCATCGGCGACGTGCTGGTCACCTTCGAAGCCGAGACCGGCCAGATCGCAGAACAATACTCCGCCGAGGGTTTCGAACGCGTGACACCGTCGATGAGCCTCTTTGCCGCCTTCCCGGTTGCCGTCGTGGCCGAGAATGCCGAGGATAACGGCACCACCGACGTCGCGCAGGCCTATCTGGATTGGCTCTATACCCCGGAGGCACAGCGCATTCTGGCCGAGCGTGATTATCGTGTGACCGACGAAGCGGTTGCCGCCGAATTCGCCGACGCACAGGCCCCGGTCGAACTGGTCACCGTGGACGAGGTCTTCGACGGTTGGGATGCCGTGACCGAAAACCACCTGGCCAGCGGCGGCATCCTGGACCAGGTCTTCGTGAACCGATGATCGCGGCGGCCGCCCCCATCCGCGCCAAGCGCGTCCTGCCGGGCTTTACGCTCAGCCTGGGGACGACGCTGCTCTATCTGGTGCTGATCGTTCTGATCCCGATCGCGGCGCTGGTCCTGAAGGGGGCCGAGATCGGTCCCGCCGCCTTCTGGGCCATCGTCAGCAGCGACCGGGCGGTGGCGGCCTTTCGCATCACGCTGACTGCGGGGGCCATCGCCACCGCCTTCAACGCCGCTTATGGCCTCTTGATGGCGTGGGTGCTGGTCCGGTACGACTTTCCCGCCAAGCGCCTGCTGGACGCGCTGATGGACATTCCCTTCGCGTTGCCGACAGCGGTGGCTGGACTGTCGCTGACGGCGCTGTTTTCCGCCAATGGTTGGTTCGGGTCCGTGCTGGACGCCGCCGGGCTGCAGGTCGTCTACACCATCTGGGGAATCGCGCTGGCGATGGCCTTCACCTCGATCCCCTTCGTGGTGCGCACGGTCCAGCCGGTGCTGGAGGATTTGGACAGCTCGCTGGAACAGGCGGCCGAGACGCTTGGCGCGCGCCCCTGGCAGATCTTTTCCCGCGTCGTCTTCCCGGCGATCCTGCCCGCCTGGCTGGCGGGCTGCACGACCGCCTTTGCCCGGTCGCTTGGCGAATTCGGGGCGATCGTCTTCATCGCCGGCAACCTGCCGTTCGAGACGGAAATTGCCGCGCTGCTGGCTTATATCCGGCTTGAGGAATACGACTATAACGGCGCTGCCGCCATTGCGCTGGTCCTGCTGGCTTTCGCGCTGGTGCTGCTGGTCGTTTCAAACATCCTGCAATCCTGGGCTGCCCGCCACCGCGAGGCCACCAGATGAGCGCGCAGCCCCTGATCGCCCCCGGCGCGACGCCACATCACGGCCGCCCCGCCCGCACCGGCGGCGCGCGCCTGCTGGTGGCGCTGGCCGTTGTCCTGACGCTGCTGGTCGTGGTGGCGCCGCTGACCTATATCTTCGTGCGCGCCTTTTCCGAAGGCTGGCAGGTTTATGCCGCCAACATCATGGACCCCGACACGCTGCACGCCATCTGGCTGACCAGCCTGATCGCCGTGATCGTGGTGCCGCTGAACATCGGCTTCGGCATCGCCGCAGCCTGGGCCATCGCCAAGCACCGCTTCCCCGGACGAGGCGTGCTGGTCACGATGATCGAGATCCCGTTTTCAATCTCTCCGATCATCGCCGGCATCTGCTATCTGCTGCTCTATGGCCGGCAGGGGCTGCTGGGCCCATGGCTGCGAGAGATGGACCTGCAGGTGGTCTTCGCATTGCCGGGCATCGTTCTGGTGACGATGTTCGTGACCGCCCCCTTTGTGGCGCGCGAGGTCCTGCCCCTGATGCAGGCGCAGGGCACCGACCAGGAACAGGCCGCCGTGACGCTTGGCGCGTCCGGCTGGCAGGTCTTCCGGCGGGTGACGCTGCCCAACATCAAGTGGGCGCTGCTTTACGGCGCGGTCCTCTGCACCGCACGGGCGGTTGGCGAATTTGGCGGCGTGTCCGTCGTTTCCGGCAGCGTGCGCGGCCAGACGAACACGCTGCCCCTGCATGTGGAGCTGCTGTTCAACGACCTGAACACCGTCGGTGCCTTTGCCGCCGCATCCACCCTCACGCTGATCGCGCTGGTCGCGCTGGCGCTGAAGACGGCGCTGGAATCGCGGCGCGGCTGAGGGCCTTGACGCCCCCTTCCGAACCCCTGATCCTGCCCCGGAAGAAGGGGGCGCATGTGACCACGATCGACCTGAACAGCGACTTGGGCGAAGGCTACGGCGCCTGGCGGATGGGCGACGACGCGGCGATGCTGGGCATCGTCAGCTCGGCCAATATCGCCTGCGGATTTCACGCGGGCGATCCGGCGGGGCTGCTGGCGACGCTGCGCGAGGCGGCGCGGCGAGGCGTGGCGGTGGGGGCGCATGTCAGCTATCCCGACCGCGTGGGGTTTGGACGCCGGGCGATGGATGTCGCGCCGGGCGATCTGGAAGCCGATGTCATCTACCAGATCGGCGCCCTGCAGGGGCTGGCGCGGGCCGCGGGGACGCGGGTTGCCTACGTCAAGCCGCACGGCGCGCTTTACAACACCATCGCCCATGACGCGCGGCAGGCCGATGCGGTGATCGCGGCGATGCTGGCGGTCGACCCGTCGTTGGTGCTGATGGGGCTGGCGGGCGCCCCGATCCTGGACCGGGCCGCCGCCGCCGGACTGTCCGTCGTGGCCGAGGCGTTCGCGGACCGGGGCTACGCCGCCGACGGGACCCTGCTGGCGCGCGGCACCTCCGGAGCCGTCCTGACCGATCCCGACCAGATTGCCGAACGCATGGTCCGCCTGGCGCGCCAGGGCCAGATCGAGGCGCAGGACGGCACCCTGCTGTCCCTGCGCGCGGGCAGCATCTGCGTGCATGGCGACAGCCCCGGCGCCGTGGCAATGGCCGCCTGCATCCGAGAGGCCCTGATCGCCGGAGGGGTCGGGATCGCGGCGTTCGCACCATGATCCGCTTCCTGCCCGTCGGCCCACGCTGCTTCCTGGCCGAGCTTGCGGACCTCGACGCTACCCTGGCGCTTTACGACGCGCTGCTGGCCGACCCGCTGCCGGGTGTGATCGACCTGGTGCCCGCGGCGCGCACGATCATGGTGCGCACTGCGCCGGGCATCGCGGCTGACGCGGCGCTTGCCCGTGCGATCCGCGGCCGCGCGGCTGCGCCCCCGCAGGCCAGCGACCGGATCGCCGATGTGATCGAGCTGCCGGTCACCTATGACGGCGAGGATCTGGACGAGGTCGCGTGCCTGATGAACCTGACGGTGGCAGAGGTCATCAAGGCGCACCAGGCCGCCATCTGGCAGGTTGCCTTCTGCGGCTTCGCGCCCGGCTTCGCCTACATGACCTGCGACGATGCCCGCTTCGATCTGCCCCGCCGGACCGAGCCGCGGACACGGATCCCGGCAGGCTCGGTCGCCCTGGCGGGTCGGTTCTGCGGCGTCTATCCGCAAGAGTCGCCCGGCGGCTGGCAGCTGATCGGCCGCACCGATGCGGCGATGTGGGACCTGTCGCGCGAGCCACCCGCGTTGCTGCGGCCGGGGATGCGGGTCCGCTTCGTGCCGGGGCGGGTGGTCGTGCGGTCCGACACCCCCGCGCCCACGGCCAAGGTGCAGGGGCTGCGGGTTCAGGAGACGGCGTTTCCGATCCTTGTGCAGGATCTGGGCCGCCCGGGGCAGGCAGGGCAGGGGGTCAGTGCGTCCGGCGCGCTGGACCGGGGCGCCTTGCGCCGCGCCAACCGCGCCGTCGGCAACCCTGCGGGCGCGCCGGCGCTGGAGGTTACCTCAGGCCCCGTGCGGCTTCTGGCGGAAGTCTCGATGACGCTGGCACTTTCCGGCGCGGCGCGGGCAACCTTCGGCGCCGCTGCGGTCGAGCCGGGCGGGGCCTTCGCGCTGGACGCCGGCGACCACCTGCAGATTGCCGCCGCGACGGCCGGGATGCGCAGCTATCTTGCGGTTCGCGGCGGGTTTCAGGTGCAGCGGACGCTCGGCTCTGCGGCGACCGACACGCTGGCGCATGTTGGCCCGTCCCCCTTGGTTGCGGGCGATGCGCTGGCGCTGGCGCACCAGGCCGCGATGGCAGTCAGCGATCCCGACCCGGCGCCGGACCTGCCGGCAATCGGCGACGTCGTGAACCTGCCAGTCACCCTCGGCCCCCGGACCGACTGGTTCGACGACAGCGCGGTCCAAAGTTTCCTGGCGCAGGAATGGCTGGTGACGCGGCATTCGTCCCGCGTGGGGATCCGGCTCTCGGGCGGCCCGATCCTGCGGCCGGACGCCGCCGAGCTTCCCTCGGAGGGCTGCGCGGCCGGTGCCATCCAGGTGCCGCATTCCGGCCAGCCGGTGCTGTTCCTGGCGGACCACCCGCTGACCGGCGGCTATCCCGTCATCGCCACCCTGCAACCGGATACGCTGGACCTCGCGGGCCAGCTGCCGCCGGGCGCGCGCATCCGCTTCGATGCCGCCGCGCCCTTTGCGCCCATCGATCCGGAAGGCTGACATGACGATCTTCGACGACACGCCGCTTGGCCCCATGTCCCGCGTCCTGATCGCCAATCGGGGCGAAATCGCGCTGCGGATCATCCGCGCCTGCCGGGACGAAGGCATTGCCGCAATTGCCGTCTATGCCGATCCCGACCGCGATGCCCCGTTTGTGCGACTGGCCGACGAGGCGTTCCCGCTGGACGGCACCCGTCCGTCCGAGACCTACCTGAACACCGCGCGCATCCTGGAAGTTGCCCGCCTGTCGCATGCCGATGCGGTCCATCCGGGCTATGGCTTCCTGTCGGAAAGCGCCCGATTTGCGCGGGCTGTGCAGGATGCCGGCCTGACCTGGATCGGCCCCGATCCGGCCGCCATCGACGCGCTTGGCGACAAGATCCGCGCCCGCGAGTTTGCGCGGCAGGTGGGGGCACCGCTTGTCGCGGGCACCCCCGGACCCGTCGCCAGCGCGGCCGAGGCACTGGCGTTCGCGCGCGACCACGGCCTTCCCGTCGCCATCAAGGCGGCCTTCGGTGGCGGCGGTCGTGGGATGAAGGTTGCCTGGGATCTCGACGAGGTCGAGGAGCTGTTTGCAAGCGCCACGCGCGAAGCCGTGGCCGCCTTCGGACGCGGCGAATGCTATCTGGAGCAGTTCCTCGACCGCCCCCGGCATGTCGAGGTGCAGGTGCTGGCCGACCGCCATGGTACGGTCAAGGTGCTGGGCACCCGCGACTGTTCCCTGCAGCGTCGCAACCAAAAACTGATCGAGGAAGCGCCCGCACCCTTCCTGACGCCCGATCAGCAGGACCGCATCACCGGCGCCGCCCGCGACATCTGCGCCCGTGCGGCCTATAGCGGCGCCGGAACGGTCGAGTTCCTGATGTCGGAAAGCGGGACGATCTCTTTCCTCGAGGTGAACACGCGCCTGCAGGTCGAACATCCCGTGACCGAGGAGACCACCGGCATCGATATCGTGCGCGCCCAGATCAGCGTGGCGCGCGGGGCGCGGCTGGTCGATGACCGCATGCCCCAGCCGCGGGGCCACGCCATCGAGTTCCGCATCAATGCCGAGGATCCAGGCCGCGGCTTTCTGCCGACGCCGGGACCGGTCACGCTGTGGCAGCCGCCCGGCGGGATCGGCATCCGCCTCGACAGCGGCGTCGAGCAGGGGGATGCCGTGCCGCCGCAATTCGATTCGATGATGGCCAAGCTGATCGTCTGGGGACCGGACCGCCAGACGGCGCTGAACCGGGCGGCGCGTGCGCTGGCCGAGTTCAGGATCGACGGCGTCGCCTCGACGCTGCCGTTCCACCGGACAGTGCTGACCGCGCCAGAGTTTCGGGCCACGGACGGGTTCGCCGTTCATACGCGCTGGATCGAGACCGACTTCGCCGACCGCATGGCCACGGCCGTCGCACCGGCGGCGCGGGTGACACCCGCCGACGATCCGCCGATGCTGCGCCTGGCCATCGAGATCGACGGACGGCGGCACATGCTGGCGCTGCCCCCCGGCCTTATGACAGCGGCACCCGCGAGAACGCAGCAGCAGGACCCGCCCAAGGCCGATCCTGAAATCGTTTCGGCCGTCGTGTCGGGGACGTTGTCGCTGTGGAAGGCCGCAGATGGCGCGCAGGTCGAGGCCGGCCAGGTCATCGCCGTGATCGAGGCGATGAAGATGGAAACCGCTGTCACCGCCCCGATGGCGGGCCGTCTGGCGCACCTTCAGCCGGAAGGCGCATCCGTTACAACCGGAAGCGGAGTTGCGCGCATCGAGACCTGAACCGACGCAGGGCTATGGCGATAACCTGCCCTTGTTGCTAAGCTTCGGGCGTTCAGAGTTCACGCCCGCGTCAAGAGGTATCCGATGACTCAAACCTCGGGGGGGACTCCACCCGGCGAATGTTTCCCTACCGTTCGCGTCCCGTTCACGATGAAAATGCTGCGCAACCTGATCGTCGTCTTCGAGGCCACGGCCGAGGACGACCCGCTGACCGTCGAACTGAGCAGAGATGGCGTGTGGGCCATCACGCCCGATGGCCAGCGGATCTTCGTGGGTCCGCGCCCTTCCGCAGACGCCTGAACGCCCCCACCTGCGCCCGCGACAGCTTTTTGCGCGGCACGTGGAACGCGCCCGGCCCCGCCGTCATTGAACCTGCAGTTTGCAGGAGAGACCATCGATGACGCACGGCTTCTGGGGCACCGTTCCGGGTGAGGGCGACAGCACCTTTCGGCTGTGGGCACCGCAGGCATCCGGAGTCGAACTGATCCTGAACGGCCAGCCCCAGCCCATGGAGCAAGCGGCAGAGGGCACCTGGACGCGTCTTGCGCCTGCGCGGCCGGGCGACACCTACATGTTCCGCATCGACGGGCAGGACATGCCCGACCCCGCCAGCCGCCTGCAGTCGGGCGGCGTCCACGGCCCCTCGGTCGTCACCGGTCGCGACATGTTCGACTGGAAGGCAGACTGGCAGGGCCGCCCCTGGCCCGAGGCGTCGATCTATGAGTTGCATGTCGGCTGCTTCACCCCGGACGGCACGTTCAGGGCGGCGGCGGAACGCATGTCCTATCTGGCGGATCTCGGCTTCACCGCCGTCGAGCTGATGCCCCTGGGCCAGTTTCCGGGCCAGCGGGGCTGGGGCTATGACGGGGTGCTGCCCTTTGCACCGCACCCGGCCTACGGGACGCCCGACGACCTGAAGGCCCTTGTCGATGCCGCGCACCACGCCGGGCTCATGGTCATCCTCGACCTCGTGATGAACCATTTCGGGCCGGACGGCGCCTGGCTGCACCATTCCTCGCCCGATTTCTTCAACGCCGACCGCCAGACCCCTTGGGGGGCGTCGATCGACTTTTCGCGCAACGCGGTACGGGACTACTGGATCTCGTGCGCGCGGCACTGGCTGGTGGATTACCGCATGGACGGGCTGCGGCTGGATGCCGTGCACCAGATCTCGGGTCCGGGGGCGGACGGCTTCATGCGCGAACTGGCAGCGTCGGTGCACGACCTGTCGCCCCGCCGCCACCTGGTCACGGAAGACGAGCGCAACATTCCCGACTTGCGTGAAGACATGGGCTATGACGCCAGCTGGAACGACGACTTCCACCATGCCGTTCATGTCGCGTTGACTGGCGAGTCCGACAGCTATTACGCCAACTTCGCCGTCGATCCGATCGCAGACCTGGCCCTGGCACTGTCGCGCGGGCACATCGAGCAAGGCCAGCCCCGCGCCAGCGCAGAACGTCGCGGCGCACCTTCGGGGCACCTTCCGCCGACCGCCTTCGTCAACGCGACGCAGACGCATGATCAGGTCGGCAACCGCGCCCATGGCGACCGGCTGCTGACGCTGGCCGACCCTCAGGCCGTCGCGGTCATGCATGCGCTGCTGCTGGTGTCGCCTTATATCCCGATGGTCTTCATGGGCGAAGAACGTGGCGAGTCGAACCCGTTCCAGTTCTTCGCCGACTTCACCGGCGATCTGGCCGAGGCTGTCCGCAAGGGGCGCGCGGCCGAATTCGCGGGCATCGCGGCGCTTGGCGATGCCGTTCCCGACCCGCTGTCGCCAAAGACCTTCCAGCGCTCGAAGCTGGGCTGGCGGGAAGACGCGCCGGCGCAGTCGTGGCTTGGCCTGACCCGCCGCGCCCTGGCGTTCCGCAACCGCCATGTCGTGCCGCTGCTGAAGAGCGGGCTTCTGTCGTCGGACGTGACGCGACCCAAGCCGCGGCTGATCCGCGCCACCTGGCGCTTCAACGACGGTGGGCTGGCGCTGTCGCTGGCCTTGGGCCAGCCGGACCCGCAACCCCTTCTGGATCCCAACCTGCAATTCGGCCGCCCCGACGAGCCGTTTTCCCTGACCGTGAAGGCCCTTGCATGAGCATGCAGTTTCCGACCGCCACCTGTCGCATCCAGTTGCGGGAAGGGTTCGACTTTACCGAGGTGCAGCAGCGGCTGGACCAGCTGGTCAGCCTGGGCATCTCTCACCTCTACCTGTCGCCGATCTTCACGGCGACGCCGGGATCCACCCACGGATATGACGTGACCGACCCCACAGAGGTAGATCCCGCGCTTGGCGGCCGCGAAGGCTTTGACCGACTGGCCGCGGCCGCGGCCGAACGTGGCCTGGGCATCATCCTGGACATTGTTCCGAACCACACGGCCTTCACGCCGCAGAACCCGTGGCTGGCCGACGTGCTGCGCCATGGTCATGCCAGCCGCTATGCACGGCATTTCGACATCGACTGGCACGCCGGGCCGCTGGTCCTGCCCTTCCTGGCCGAGCCGTTCCGCAAGATGCTGAAGGATGGCGCGTTCCGGGTCATGGGCGACGACTGGATGGTGGGCGACATGGCGATCCCCCTGGCACCGGGCAGTGCCACGACCGACGACCTGGACATGCTGCACCAGGCGCAGCACTGGCGGCTGGTCCATTATGAAAAGGAACGCGACAGCATCACCCATCGGCGCTTCTTCAACGTGACCGGCCTGATCGGCATGCGGGTCGAGGACGAGCGCGTCCTCGACGACACCCATGCGCTGATCCTCGACCTGGTGCGGTCGGGACAGGTGCACGGGCTGCGCGTGGATCACATTGACGGACTGGCCGACCCCGAGACCTATCTGCGCCGACTGGCCGACCGCCTGCCTGACACGCCGGTCTGGGTCGAGAAGATCCTCGTCGGCGACGAGGTCCTGCCGCAGAACTGGGCCACCGTCGGCACGACCGGGTACGAGGCCGCGCGCCTGATCGCGCGGATGCTGACGCCCTCCGAAGGGATCGCGCGGCTGGATACGGTCTGGCGCGACGCGACGGGTGACCGATCGTCTTTCCGCGAGGTGCTGGCGCAATCGAAGCGCGAGGTCCTGGACCACGAGTTGGCGGCAGAGCGTATTCAGCTGGTGCAGCTGGCCACCGCCGCGCTGGACGGCCGGGCCGAGGCCGAGGCGGGCCCCGAGACGCTGCGCGAGGCGGTGACCCGTCTTCTGGTGGCGATGCCGCGCTATCGCACCTATGTGGAGGGCGGTGATGCCAGGCCCGAGGATCGGCAGCTGATTTCCAAGATCACCGACGAGGCTGCACAGGGTTTGCGGTCCGACGCCGTTCTCCGGCTGCTGGCAAAGATCTGGGCGGACCCTCAGTCGCGATCGGAACAGGCCTTGGTGACACGGCTTCAGCAGGTGACCGGCGCCCTTCTGGCCAAGTCGCAAGAAGATACCGCAGGCTTCCGCTGGACCCGCTACCTTCCCGCCAACGAGGTGGGGGCCGAGCCTGACGAGCCCTGTATCTCGGCGCATGACGCGACCGCCATGCTGTCTCGGGGGCGTCCGTCCGACATGATCCTGACATCGTCGCACGACACCAAGCGGTCCGAGGATGCGCGGATGCGGATGGTGGCGATCAGCCATCTGCCCGAGGATTTCCAGGCGCTATGGCAGGCCGCCGGCGACCTTCCGCAGGCTGGGGCGGTCGATCCGCGCTGGCGCTGGTATGTCGCACAATGCGCCCTTGGCCTTTTCGGCGCCCCGGACGCTGCCGAGCGGCTTGGCGCGCATCTGCAGAAGGCCATGAGAGAAGCCAAGGAGACAAGCTTCTGGACACGCCCCGACACCGCGTCCGAGGAGGCCGCGGCATCCTTCGCCGCCGCCCTGCTGGAGCAGTGGTCGGACAAGCCGCAGGCGCTGTCGCGCCTGTTGGCGCGGGGCGACGCGCTGATCTTGGCGCAGTTGCTGTTCAAGATGGTGATGCCGGGCTTTCCGGACATCTATCGTGCCACGGACGCGCTGTTCCTGGCGCTGACCGACCCGGACAACCGCCGGCCCGTCGATTGGGCGGCCCTGAAACGCCTGCACGAAGATCCGGAAATCCCCAACGAAAGCGCGCGCAAGGCGCACTGGACCTCGACGCTTCTGGCCCTGCGCAAGGAACAGCGGACGTTCCTTGCCGAGGCGACGGCGGAGGCCCGGATGGACGGGACGGGCATCGCGATCATCCGGCGTCACGGCGACCGGAAGCTGGTCTCCCGGCTGGAGATGCCGGGCACGCCTGCTGGCGACGGCGCACGCATGCTCGACTGGTCGGCGCCGGACGGATGCCGCGTCAGCCTGACCTTCGGTTAACTTTTGACGTCACAAGGAACAACAACCCGTCCGAGAGGTTCATCAACGGGCACGCGATCATCCGCCGCCCCAGATCAACCTTCAGCCCCCGAGGATGTCGCCGTGCCCGCCAAGCATCACCACCCTGACAACCGCCCGATCATCCTCGACGACAGCCGGGAAAAGCACCCCAGGACGCCCCCGCTGGATCTTGCGACGATCCTGCTGGCGGGCGGCAAGGGCACACGGCTGCACGAGCTGACAGCCACCGACAGCAAGCCGGCGGTGCATTTCGCGGGGGCGAACCGGATCATCGACTTTGCGATGGCGAATGCGGTGCGGTCGGGCATCCGGCGCATGGTCGTGGCCACCCAGTATGCGCCCGAAACGCTGCACGACCACCTGCCCAAGCGCTGGTCGGGGCACCTGGACCGTGGTGGCCTGCAGTTGCGCGACGGTCAGGGCCGATACCTGGGAACCGCTGATGCGGTGCGGCAGAACTGGGCGGACATGCAGGAGATGGACGGCGACGAGGTGCTGGTCCTGGCCGCCGACCATGTCTACGACATGGACTACGGTGCGCTTCTGGCCGCGCACCAGGCACAGGGCGCGGGGGTCACCGTGGCGGTGGACGTGGTCCCACTGGCCGAGGCACGCGGCTTTGGCGTCATGCAGGCCAACGCGTCGGGGCGCATCCTGTCCTTCCTCGAAAAACCAAGCCAGCCGCCTGCAATCATCGGCCGGCCCGACCGTGCCATGGTGTCCATGGGGATCTACGTCTTCTCGAAGGCTTGGCTGCAGACTGCGCTGTTCGACATGCCGGTCGAGGCGCTTGATTTCGGCCACGACGTCATTCCCGCGGCCGTGGCGCAGGGGGTCGCGGCCGTCTGGCAGCTGCCCTCCGGTCCCTGCGGCGAAAGTTATTGGCGCGACGTGGGGACGCTGGATTCCCTTCGGCTGGCGCAGCTGGACTTTGCCATGGGGCAGCCCGCGCGCCTGCCGCGGGCCTGCCCGGCGACCGACTGGCACCTGGGCCGGGGCAGCATTGCTATGCCGGGCGCGATCGTTCCCACCTCGGCGCGGCTCTCCTGCACCATCGTCGCGGCAGGCGCGCGTGTCCCCGACGGCCTGACCACCGGAGAGGACGCCGACGAAGACGCCCGCTGGTTCACCCGCAGCCCTGGTGGTACCGTGCTGATCACGCAGCCCATGCTGGACCGCCGTGCCGCCCATCGCCGCAGCCGGATTTCCCTTGCGCCGGCCCGAACGACGCTTTCCCTGAACAGACGAGGACTTCATGCGTGACGCCAGCCGCCCTCCCGCCTTCGACATCTCGGGGGGGCGATCCGACCTTCTTGGGGCCGAGTTCTTCGGAGAAGGGACGAATTTCGCGCTTTATTCCGAAAATGCCACCAGCGTCGAACTGTGCCTGTTCGACTCCACCGGCAAGCAGGAGCTTCACCGACTGCCGCTTCCCGAAATGGAGGGCGGCATCTGGTTCGGCTACCTGCCGGGCATCATGCCGGGGCAGGTCTATGGCTATCGCGTCCACGGCCCCTACGAGCCGACCGAAGGCCACCGCTTCAACCACAACAAGCTGCTGCTGGACCCCTATGCCCGTGAGCTGCGTGGAGAGATCATCTGGGATGATGCGCTGCACGGCTATACCATCGGTGAGGATGACCTGAGCTTCGACGAACGCGACAGCGCGCCCTTCATGCCCAAGGGCGTGGTGGTGGATTCGGACTTCGACTGGGACAGCGACCGCGCGCTGCGCACCGGCTGGAACGAGACGGTGATCTATGAAGGCCACGTGAGGGGCCTGACGCAGCGCCACCCTCAGGTGCCCGAGGACCTGCGCGGCACGTTTCAAGGCCTTGCCACCGATCCGATCATCGAGCACCTGAACGAGATCGGCGTCACCACGCTGGAGCTGCTGCCGATCCACGCGTTTGCCAACGACCGCTATCTGGTCGAAAAGGGGCTGTCGAACTATTGGGGCTATTCGACCCTGTCCTTCTTTGCGCCCCATGCGCCCTATCTGAAGTCCGGCCAGATCCGCGAGGTCAAGGAAGCCATCCGCCGCTTCCACAAGGCCGGGATCGAGGTGATCCTGGACGTGGTCTTCAACCACACCTGCGAGGGGTCGGAATTGGGCCAGACCTTGTCCTTCCGCGGCATCGACAACGCGTCCTATTACCTGCTGGCTGAAGACAAGCGCCACAGCTTCGACACGACCGGCACCGGCAACACGCTGAATGTCGCCCATCCGATGGTGCTGCGGATGGTGATGGACAGCTTGCGGTACTGGGTGCAGGTGATGCATGTCGACGGCTTCCGCTTCGACCTCGCCTCGACCCTCGGCCGCGAGGCGGAGGGCTTCGAGCGCGACGGCAGCTTTTTCAACGCCATCCGCCAAGACCCCATCCTGTCGGGCATCAAGCTGATCGCCGAACCTTGGGACGTGGGCGACGGCGGCTATCAGGTCGGCGGCTATCGCTGGCCGTTCCGCGAATGGAACGACAAGTTCCGCGACGACACGCGCGCCTTCTGGCGGCGCGATCCGGGGATGCTTGGGCCGATCTCGGAACGGCTCTATGGCTCACCCGTGCAGTTCAACCACAGCGAGCGACCGGCGACGTCATCGGTGAACTTCGTGGCGGCGCATGACGGTTTCACGCTGTGGGACACCGTCAGCTATAACGACAAGCACAACGAGGCCAATGGCGAGGACAACCGCGACGGCCACGACCACAACATCTCGGACAACATGGGCACCGAGGGCCCGAGCGAGGACGAGGCGGTCGACACCGCCCGCCTGCGCCGGGTCCGCGGGATGCTGGCAACGGTGTTTCTGTCGCAGGGCGTGCCGATGATCCTGGCGGGCGACGAGCTGGGCCACAGTCAGGGTGGCAACAACAACGCCTATTGTCAGGACAACGAGATCAGCTGGCTGAACTGGGACGCCGGCCGCGCCGATGTGCGCGACGCCGTCCAGGCGCTTGCCGCCTTCAGGGCCGAGATCGGCCTGTCGCATTCGCGCTTTGCCGCAGGACCCGAGGATGCGCAGCCGGGTCAGCCGGTCAGCCAGTGGCTGCATCCGCGCGGCGACGCCATGGGCGAAGGCGACTGGTCGGATGGCGAACAGCGCTGCCTGGGGCTGATGCTGAAATCGGACGACATGCCGCAGGTGCTGATCATCGTGAACGCCGGCGACGACATCGACTTTGACCTGCCCGAGGGCACGTGGCGGCGGCGGATCGACACGGCCGAAGCCGTCGTGGCCTGTGACGAGCCGGTGGAAGGCACGCTTCCCCTGGCGTGGCAGAGCGTGGTGGCCCTGGTGAAGGCGCCGCAGGAACAATCATAGGCGGTCCCGGTTCCGGGCGCGCCGAAAGAGATGGAGGACGACATGGACAGGAATGAACGCATCAGGGCCCGCGCGCACGAGATCTGGGAAAGCGAGGGCTGCCCAGAGGGCCGCGAGTCCGAGCACTGGATGCGTGCCGAGGCCGAGATCAGCGACGAGGAAGTCGCCGAAGGCCCGCAGGGCGCGGTGACGCTCCGCGATGCCGGTGCCGACGTTGACGGGACAGAGGTTCCGGCCGAGGAAGCCGGCGTAACCTCGATCGACAATCCCGTAGAGACCGACGACCTGATCGCGGCGGAACGGTCGGACATGGCGTCGGGCGATCTTGATGCGACGCCTCCGGCCGAGGAACAGACGGCTGCCAAATCGGCTGCGCCCAGGAAGCGGGCCGCGGCGACGAAGCCCCGCGCAACCAAACCGCGGGCCAAGCGGACTCCTACCGAATAGGTCACGACGGTCCCGGGCCCCGATCGGGCGCCGGGGCCATTGGTTGCGCGGAACAAAGCGCGTGCTGCCATGTTGAACGCGCCACGGCATCGGCCGCAGAAGGGGCAGACCAATGACAACCAACGACCCACGTCCATCCGACGGTGCAACCCACGAAACCCCGCAGGTCCATGGCAGCCATGGGCCGGTCGATCCGTCCAGCGGCGACCCTATCACACCTGGTCAGGCGCAGGTCGGCGAGGCGGGCATCGACCGCTCGGCCGGAGAGACCGGCGCGCCGAGCGACATGGACTATTATCGCACTACGCAGAAGACGGGGGCACGGCTGGCCCTTGGGACCATCGCCATCCCGGTCGTCCTGGTCATCGTGGTCGCCATCGCCATGATCCTGCTTCGGCCCTGACCGCGGCCGGCGTCAGCCGATATAGCGCGCCAGCATCGCACGGACGCCGTCCCGATGCAGGCTTGCCAGCGCGGCGGCAAAGGCAGTCACCAGCGTCGCGTTGTCGCCGAGGTCGCCGAAGACAGCGCGGTTGTCCAGGAACGCCTGAGGATTATCACGCGCGGCCTGGGCATGCGCTTTGAGGACAGCATGGCTGTCGTCGTTCGGCGCCATCGCCTCTCCGGCCTCGGTTGTGCCCTCGCAATAGCGGCACCAGAGTGCAAGCTCCAGCGCCAGCCCGTCGATCGGCGCGCCGGCCGCCAGACGGTCGCGCAGCGTCGGCAGGATGAACTTGGGCTGGCGGTTCGACCCGTCGAGGCACAGCCGCGGGATCGTGTCGCCGATCTGCGGGTTTGAAAAGCGAGACACGATCAGGCCCAGGTACTCGTCGTAGCTGACGCCGGGGATCGGCTGCAGCGTCGGAATGATCTCTCGCGTTTCCAGCGCCCGTAGCCAAGCGGCGATCTGGTCGTCAGCCATCGCGTCATGCACGAAGTGATGCCCCAGCAGTGCCGAGGCATAGGCGATGGCCGCATGCCCGCCGTTCAGGATGCGCAGCTTCATCAGCTCGTGACGGGTCACGTCCTCGACGAACTCGACGCCGACGGTTTCCATCGCGGGGCGGCCTTGGGGAAAGCGGTCCTCCAGCACCCATTGCCGGAACGGTTCGCAGACGACCGGGGCCGCGTCGCTGATCCCGAAGCGGTCACGCACCAGCGCGCGCTCGCGGTCCGAGGTCGCTGGCGTGATGCAGTCGACCATGCCGCAGGGGAAGGCCACGTTGGCGGTGATCCAGTCGGCAAATGCCGGATCGGACAGCCGCGCCAGGCCGACTACCGTGCGGGCGCAGACATGGCCGTTTTCGGGCAGGTTGTCGCAGGACAGGACCGTGACGGGCGGCACGCCCGCGGCCCGCCGCGCCCGCAGCGCCGCAAGGATCATCCCGAAGACGCTACGCGGATCGTCCGGATGTTCGGCGTCATGGACCATATCGGGATGCGTGGCATCGAAGTCGTCCGTCTTGGCGTCGACATAGTATCCGCCCTCGGTGATGGTCAGCGAGACGATGCGGATCGCCGGATCGGCCATGGCCGCGATCGTTGCGGCCGGATCCACGTCCACGAAGTCGATCATGGACCCCAACACCCGCGCCGACAGGCCCTCGGGGTCAAGTTCGACCAGCGTCGTCAGCCAGTCTTGCGCCCGCAGGCGGTCACGCATCGCCGCATCGCCCGGGCGCACGCCGGCGCCGACCAGCGCCCAGTCATGGCCTTGGCCCGACTGGAACAGCCGGTCGAGATACCAGGCCAGGTGCGCGCGGTGAAAGTTGCCGACGCCCACATGCAGTATGCCGCGGGTCAGCGCGGCGCGGTCATAGCCGGGGCGGGCGACCTCGTCGGACAGATGGGGCAGGGCGGCTTGCGTCAGGGGGGTGGCCATGGCCGGACCTCTTGTCAGGGCGCCACCGGCGCGTGTCTGGCGCGGGGCAGGGTCTATCGGGCAGCGGTGGACGGATCAGGCGATCCGGTCGCCGCGCGCGTCGAAGCGGTGCATCTCGGCGATGTCCGGGGTCAGCCAGACCGTGTCGCCGTGGTGCAGGTCAATGTTTCCGCCGGCGCGGACGGTGATCGTTTCGGCCAGGCCCGTGTCCTCGACATAGAAGAACGTGTCGCTGCCCAGGTGCTCGCTGACGCCGATGCGGCCCTTCCACCTGCCCTCGGTCCCCGAAACGGCGATGTGTTCGGGACGAACGCCGATGGTGGTGGCGCCGAATTCGGCCGCGGTGGGGCCCTCGATCAGGTTCATCTTCGGGGACCCGATGAAGCCCGCGACGAACAGGTTCTTCGGCGCGCGATAAAGCTCCATCGGGCTGCCGACCTGCTCGATCCGGCCGGCCTGCAGGACGACGATCTTGTCGGCCATGGTCATCGCCTCGACCTGGTCGTGCGTGACATAGATCATCGTGGTGTCCAGGCGGTTGTGCAGCTCGCTGATCTCCAGCCGCATGCCGACGCGCAGGGCGGCGTCGAGGTTCGACAGCGGTTCGTCGAAAAGGAACGCGGAAGGCTCGCGCACGATGGCGCGGCCGATGGCGACGCGCTGGCGCTGGCCGCCCGACAGCTGCCCCGGCTTGCGGTCCAGGTAGTTCGTCAGGTTCAGGGCCTTGGCCGCGGCCTCGATCCGGCGGTCCTGTTCGTCCTGCGGCACCCCCGCCATGCGCATCGGGAAGGCGATGTTCTTTCTGACCGACATGTGCGGATAAAGGGCGTAGGACTGGAACACCATCGCAAGGCCGCGCTTGGCGGGGGGCGTCGCGGTGGCGTCCTGCCCGTCGATCAGGATGCGCCCGCCGGATGTGTCCTCCAGCCCCGCGATCAGGCGCAGCAGGGTCGATTTGCCGCAGCCCGAGGGGCCGACGAAGACGACGAATTCGCCGTCGTTGATGTCCAGGTTCAGGGGCGGGATGACCTCGACATCTCCGAACCGCTTGGTCACGTTTTCCAGGGTGATGCGTCCCATGGTCGTCCCCTTATTTCACCGCGCCGAAGGTCAGGCCGCGGACAAGTTGTTTCTGGCTGAACCAGCCCAGGATCAGGATCGGCGCGATGGCCAGGACGGACGCCGCCGACAGCTTGGCCCAGAACAGCCCCTGCGGGCTTGAGAAGCTGGCGATGAAGGCGGACAGCGGCGCCGCGTTGGTTGTCGTCAGCTGGATCGTCCAGAACGCCTCGTTCCAGGCCAGGATGACGTTCAAGAGCAGCGTCGAGGCGATGCCCGGGATCGCCATCGGCGTCAGGACATGGATGATCTCGTCCCGCAGGGTCGCGCCGTCCATGCGCGCGGCCTCCAGGATCTCGCCGGGGATCTCTCGGAAGTAGGTATAGAGCATCCAGACCACGATCGGCAGGTTGATCAGCATCAGCATGACCGTCAGGCCGATCCGCGTGTCCATCAGGCCGGTGCGCAGGAAGATCAGGTAGATCGGCACCAGCACCGCCACGGCGGGCATCATCTTTGTGGACAGCATCCACATCAGAATGTCCTTGGTCCGCTTGGTGGGCGAGAACGCCATCGCCCAGGCCGCGGGGATCGCCACGACCAGCGCCAGCAACGTGGAGCCGATCGACAGGATCACCGAGTTGGTGAAGGGCTTCCAATAGTCGTTCTGGGTCTGGACGGCGCGAAAGCTTTCCAGCGTGAAGGACGGGATCAGGTCAAAGCCTGCAATGGCCTCCTGTTCCGATTTCAGGCTGGTGATGATCGTGTAGAGGATCGGGAAGAAGATCAGCAGGGCGACGATCCAGGCGGCGACGGTATAGCCGACCTTGGCGCGGGATGAGACGGCGCGGGCCATGTGATGCTCCTCAATCCAGGTTCTTGCCGACGGCGCGCATCAGGAAGATGGCGACCAGGTTGGCCAGGATCACCGCGATGATCCCCCCGGCGGCGGCACCGCCGATGTCGAAGTTCAGCCGTGCGGCGCGATAGATCAGGTAGGTCAGGTTGGTCGAGGCATTTCCTGGACCGCCGTTGGTCGTCACCAGGATCTCGGCATAGATGCCCAGAAGGAAGATCGTCTGGATCAGGATCACCACGGTGATGGCGCGGGCCATGTGCGGCAGCGTCAGGTGGATGAAGCGCGACAACGCGCCGGCGCCGTCCATCTCGGCCGCTTCCATCTGTTCGCCGTCCAGCGATTGCAGCGCGGTCAGCAGGATCAGCGTGGCGAAGGGCAGCCATTGCCAGGCCACGATGATGATGATCGAGGTCAGCGGGAACTGCGCGAACCAGTCCACCGGCTGCGCGCCGAAGAACTTCGCGATGTCGGCGAAGACGCCATAGGAGGGGTGCATGATCATGTTCTTCCAGATCAGCGCCGCGACCGGCGGCATGACGAAGAACGGCGAGATGATCAGGATCCGGACGATCCCCTGTCCCCAGATCGGCTTGTCGATCAGCAGCGCGATGGCGATGCCGCCCACGACCGTGATGACCAGGACGCCCAGCACCAGCACCAGCGTATTGCGGATCGCGTCGAAGAAAGCCGGATCCGTATAGAAATAGCGATAGTTGAACCAGCCCGCCCAGCTTGTGCCCGCCGGGTTCAGCAGGTTGTAGTTCAGGAACGAATAATACAGCGTCATCCCCAGCGGGACGATCATCCAGATCAGCAGCAGGATGATTGCGGGTGCGCGCATCAGGCGCGCAAGACTTGCGGTCTGGCGGGTGGCCATGGCTTGCGTCCTTGCGATGGGGAGGTGCGCCGCCCCGAACCGGGACGGCGCGGAACCGCTTACTTAGGATAGCCCGCCCGGGCCATTTCGCGTGCCGTCGCGGATTGCGCTGCGGCCAGCGCATCATCCGCCGACGTCTGACCCGCCAGCGCGGCCGAGAAGGTCTGCCCGACCATCGTGCCGATGCCCTGGAATTCGGGGATCGCGACGAATTGGCCGCCAGTGTACGGGATGTCCTGGACCGAGGCCTTCTGCGTATCGGCCGAATTGATCGCTTCCAGCGTCATCGCGGCAAAGGGCGCGGCCTCCTGGTATTCGGGGTTCTCGTAGAGCGAGGTCCGCGTGCCCGGAGGTGCGGCGCGCCAGCCTTCGGCCTCGGCCACCATGTTGGTGTATTCCTTGCTGGTCGCCCATGCCACGAAGGTCTTGGCGGCGTCCTGCTTCTGGCTGGAGGCCGGGATCGCCAGGTTCCAGGCCCAGAGCCAGTTGCCGTGGTTGTCGACGCCTTCCTTGTTGGGGAACTGCGCAAAACCCACGCTGTCGGCGACAGTTGAGTCCTCGGGGTCGGTCACGAAGCTGGCGGCGACGGTGGCGTCGATCCACATGCCGCACTTGCCCTGCTGGAACAGCGACAGGTTCTCGTTGAAGCCGTTGGACGACGCGCCCGGAGGCCCGTATTCGTTCATCAGCGTCAGGTAGTCGGTCAGCGTTTCCTGCCATTCGGGGCTGTCGAACTGGGGCGCCCAATCGGCGTCGAACCAGCGCGCGCCATAGCTGTTGGCCATGGCGGTCAGGAACGCCATGTTTTCACCCCAGCCCGGCTTGCCGCGCAGGCAGATGCCATAGACCTCGTTGTCCTTGTCGGTCATCGCCTCGGCGGCGGTCTTGATATCGGTCCAGGTCGGGTTGTCGGGAATGGTGACGCCTGCGGCCTCGGCCAGGTCGGTGCGGTACATCACCATCGCCGATTCGGCATAGAACGGCGCGGCATAGAGCGTGCCGTCCACCGACAGCGCCTCGCGGACAGCGGGGACAAGGTCATCGACGTCGTATTCCGCGGGCAGGTCGTCCAGCGGGGTCAGCCAGTCCTGGCGCGCCCAGATCGGAACCTCGTAGGTGCCGATGGTCAGGACGTCGTACTGACCGCCATTCGTGGCGATGTCGGTCGTCACGCGCTCGCGCAGGATGTTCTCCTCGAGCGTGACCCATTCCAGCGTGATGTCCGGGTTCTTTTCGGTGAAATCCTGAGTCAGCGACTGCATGCGGATCATGTCGCCGTTGTTCACGGTGGCGATCGTCAGCGTCACGGGGTCCTGCGCGGCAGCCGCGCCGCCCACTGCGCACAGGGCCGTAGCGCCCAGAAGGGCGCGGAAAGTCGAGTTCATGGTGTCCTCCCTTGCCGGTTGGGCAATTGCCCCTCCGATGGGCATATATTCGCCTGACATTGCAAGTCTGTCAACATCCCCGGAACCCCCTTTGCCATTCGCACCAAATGAACGGCGAAAGCGGGAGTTTCAGCTCAGCAGACGCTCGGCCATGGCTTCGGAGGTGATCAGGCCGTTGATCAGCCGTCCCGCCAATGCTGCGCGAATCGCCGGCAGCTTGGCAAGGCCCGAGGCGACCGCGACCATCGGCCGTTCCGAGGAATGGGGCAGGGGGGCGGATGCGACGCGGCGGTTGAAGGCACAATCGATGATGTGGCCGTGTTGGTCATAGACCCAGCTGGTGATCTCGCCCACGGCGCCGGCCCCGGACAGTTCGTCCATCTCGGCGCGGGACAGGAAGCCGTCGACATGCAGGGGCGCGGTCAGGTCCATCTGGCCGATGCCGACCAGCGACAGGTCGGCCCGCGCGCAGAGGTCAATGGTGTTCCGCGCGGCCTGCTGCTGCTGCATCGCGGACAGCTCTTGCGTGCTGCTTGCCAGGACGGGCAGGGGATAAGGGAAATGCGGCGCGCCGATCCGCTCGGCCAGGCGGATCGTGGCGTTGTAGGGCGTGGCCGAGCCGTCGGCCATCATGTTGCCAAGCCGGGACACGACGACGTGCTGCGGGCAGGACATGATCGGCAGCTGCTCGACCATGGCGCGAAGGTTGCGGCCGGTGCCCAGGCTGACGATCCTGCGCTCGGGCGATTTCAACACGCGCTCCAGCTCGGCCGCGGCGGCGATGGCGATTCCGGTCAGAAGATCCGGCGCCTCGGGGTCCGAGGGCGCAACCTCGCAGATGCCGAGGTCGAAACGGTCGCGCAGCGCGGCCGCCAGGTCCATGCAGCGGCCGATGGGATGATCCAGCCGGACCTTGACCAGGCGTTCGGACAGGGCCATCGCGACCAGGCGCTGCGCCGTCTGGCGACTGACGCCCATCTTGCGCGCGATCTCGTCCTGCGTGTTGCCCGCGACGTAATAGAGCCACCCGGCGCGGGCGGCATCGTCCAGCCGCGTCGATTCCGGGGTGAAGCGATTCTGGCTCATGCCGGGGCCCCCTCGACCGAGGCCAGAAGGCCTAGGAAGTCGCGCCAGTCGGCAAAGCTGCGGGCGCCGTCGGGGGCGGGCTGGCCCGCCAGATGGGCGCCGCCGGCATAGTGCAGCGCGCGCATCCCTGCGGCGCGAGCGGCCTGCAATCCGGGTACACTGTCCTCGATAACCAGCGCGTGAGCGGGGTCACAGCCCATCCGGTCGGCGGCCAGCAGAAACAGGTCGGGCGCGGGCTTGCCACGTGCCACCTGACTGGCCGTGAAGACATGCGGGCCAAACCGTTCGGTCAGCCCCAGCAGCTGCAGGGTCCGGGCCACGCGCGGCGCGCTGGACGAGGTCGCCACGCAGACCGGCCGGGTCAGCGCCGTCAGCACCTCTCCGATGCGGGGCGTCGGCGTCAGGTCCACAGCGAAGCGCTCCAGCAGGCGGGCACGATAGGTCGCCTCGAACCCCTCGGGCAGGGCGCGGGCGAAGCGGTCGCGGATGCTGGCGGCGACGGTGGGGAAGCTGCGGCCCAGGAAATCGCGCCGGACGTCGTCCAGCGTAATGACGATCCCAAGCTGCGCCAGCTGGTCGATCAGCACCTCGGCCGACAGGATCTCACTGTCGGCGATCACGCCGTCGCAGTCAAAGATGATCAGGTCGATCCGCATTCGTCAGGCCCCTTCAAGACCGGCAGGCATAATCCCGAATCGCGCTGCGGGGAATAGCCGAGGCGCGGGACGGGGTGTTCAACAGACTTGCGATTTGTTGAACATGGCCATATTCAACAGTTGACCTGACTGTTGAACATGACCATGCCGACACGCCATTCCGCCCTTGCCCACGCCGCCTACCACGACCTGCTGCGGTCCCTGCGGGACGAGGGGCTACGCGACCTGCGAGGCACGCCGACGCTGGTGCGCCGCAATGGCCGCGGCTACTGGTACGACAGCTTCCGCGTCGGAACCGAGGTTCGCAAGCATTATCTGGGCGAGGACAGCCCGGACCTTGCCAGCCGCATGCACGCCCTGCGCGACGACCGCGCCCCGGCCGAGCAGCGCCGGCGCGACCGGGCGCGGCTTGTCCGCCTGTTGCGGGCCGAGGGGTTCCTGGGCCTCGACCCGACCAGCGGCAGCCTGATGGCGGCGCTGGCGGCGTCCGGCGTCTTCCGCCTTGGCGGAACGGTGGTCGGCACCCACGCCTTTCGCCTCTACGAGGGTGAACTGAACCTGCGCCTGTCGCTGGAGCAGACAGCCCAGACCGACGACCTGGATATCGCCAGCTTTGAACGGCTGTCGCTGGCGCTGGAGGACGCCGCCGCGCCGCCGGTCCAGCAGGTCTTGGCAGATTTCGACTTTGCCCCCGCCCCCAGTCTGCAACCGGGACGGACGTGGCGATGGCGGCAGACGGCCGGCAATGCGCTGGTCGAGTTCCTGACCCCCTCTTTCGGAGAAGAGGGCCTGCGCGACCTGCCGGCGCTTGGCGTTCAGGCGCAGGCGCTGCACCATCTGAACTACCTGATCGCCGATCCGATTCCCGCCGCGATCCCCTATCGCAGCGGCGTCTTGGTCCAGGTCCCGCGCCCCGAGCGCTACGCGGTCCACAAGCTGATCGTGGCCGACCGTCGCCGGGCCGAGGATCGGATGAAGTCGGCCAAGGATCGTGCGCAGGCCGCCTACCTGATCGAGGCCCTGTCCCAGGACCGCCCGGACGACCTAGCCGAGGCGCTGGACGACGCCCGCGCCCGTGGCCCGCGCTGGCGGGACCGCATCGACGCCAGCCTGGCCCGGATGCCGGACACCGCCGCCCTGCTGGCCGCGCTTTAGTTCCTTCGTCAGTTGCCGCGAGATTGCGCCAGTCAGCGGGCAAGGGCGGTGAAAAACACTTCAAGCTGCGACAACCACCCTAGAGGGCGGCTGCGCTGCACGGCCGTCCGGATTGATCGGCGGCGAGAATGCTCCGGCACGACTGCGCCGAATTGGCGGGCGGCAATGTCTTGAACGTTGAAATCCACAGGCTGCCAGCCGCGGCGGGCAATCGGTGGCAAAACAGGTCGAACCTGACCGGGCGGAGCATTTCGGCCGCCAACGTGCCCGCAGCTGCGACAACACCTGGGTCTGTTCCGGCTGGGGCAGGTGACGCCGACGGGCAGACGCGCTATGACGCCTCGCAGTCAAGGCGACGGAGTCGCTTGGGGAACGAAAGCAGGGTGGCATATGGGCAAGCAAAAGGTCATCTTCGACACCGATCCGGGCGTGGACGACGCGCTGGCGCTGCTCTACCTGCTGCGGCACCCGGAGATCGACCTGCTGGGTGTCACCACCGTCTTCGGCAATGCCCCCGTCACCCTGACGACGCGGAATGCGCGCTTCCTGCTGCGATCCTGGGGCCAGCCGGTCCCCGTCCATCCCGGTGCGGCTGCGGCGCTGACGCCGGACATGCCGCAGGACGACTTCCCCGTCCATATCCACGGCCGCAACGGCCTTGGCGATCATCCCGTGCCCGACCAGCCGACGGACGAGCCCGAAACGGCCAGCCAGTTCCTTGTCGATACGATTCGCGCGCATCCGGGCCAGATTCGCGTGCTGGCCGTGGGCCGGATGACGAACCTTGCCCGCGCGCTGCAGATCGCGCCGGACATCGCGGACCTGGTGCGCGACGTGGTGATCATGGGTGGGGCCTTTCGCGTCCCTGGCAACATCACGCCGGCGGCCGAGGCTAATATCTGGGGCGATCCGCTGGCCGCCGACATCGTGTTCGGCGCCGACTGGCGCGTCACCGCGATCCCGCTGGACCTGACGACGCGGACCTTCATGACGCGGCCGATGCTGGCCCGGCTGGCGCAAGAGGGCGGTCCCGACATGCAACTGGTTGCCGACCTGTCCCAGGGCTATGTCGGGTTCTACAAGCGATCCGGTTATGACGGGATGCTGGTTCATGATTGCTGCGCATCGGTGTTCCTGACCGACCCTGACCTGTTCACCCTGACCGAGGGCGAGGTCCGCGTCCCTTGGGAAGGCATCGCGCTTGGCACCACGATGATGAATCCCACCGACCGCCAGGGGCCGCTGGATGCCTGGGCGGACCGGCCGCGCCAGGCGGCGGCGCTGGACGGGCAGGCCGAGGCGATCCTGGCCCGCATCGCGCAGATCTGCACCGCCTGAACCCAGGGACGAACGGCCGGCTTTGCGCAGCCCGCGTCAAGCTGACCACATGTCGGCATGACCCTGAGCGGGGCAGGCATGGAGGACAGGCTGGACGTCGCGATCATCGGCGCGGGCATCACCGGGATCACCTGTGCGCATGACCTGCAGGCGGCAGAGCTTCGCGTGCGGTTGTTCGACAAGCGGCGCGGCGTCGGCGGGCGGCTGGCGGCGCGCTGGACCGACGGCGGTCTGCGCTTCGATCACGGCGCGACACCTGCAGCCCCGCCACCCCGATTTCCGGACCCCGCTGGGGGATCTGCGCGGCGAGGGCCAGATGGCGGAGTGGGACGAGACTGCGGGCGCGCCGATCGGTGCACCGTCGATGTCGCAGCTGCCGCGCGCGCTGTCGCGTGACCTCGATGTGGTGCAGGGCGCGCGGGTGACGAACCTCGTGCCGGACGGGGGCGGCTGGCGGCTGCGGATCGATGTCGGGGATCACCTGGCGGCGCGGTTGATCGTCGCAATTCCCGCCCCGCAGGCCCGGGATCTGCCGGGCGCGAACAATGCCTTTGCCGCGCCGCTTGCGCAGGTGCATAATCAGGCCAACGTCACCGTGATGGTCGGACTGGACACCTCCGCGCCACGCCCCCTTCGTGACGCGGGACGGGCAGGGGCCTTTGGCCTGAGTTGCGCAGGACGGCGCGAGGCCGGCCGCGGCGGGCCGCCGCTGACGACATGGGTCGTGCAGGTCGACCCGGACTGGAGCATGGCGAACATCGCCCTGCCCTTCGACGGACTAGCCGACAGGTCGCGCCGCTGCTGCAGGCGCTTGGCGCGGAACCGCACCACCTCCGCCACAAGGAGGCGCACCGCTGGCTTTATGCGCGCACTGACCGGCCCCTGGACCAGCCGTTCCTGGCCCACGATGCCGCAGGTCCGTCGGTGGGCGGCGACTGGACCCTTGATCACACGACCGAGGATGACGGGGCCAGCGGCCGCGCCATGGCCGCGCACCTGCTGGCGGGCTGAGGCGATGGCCGATGACCACCGCCCGCGTGAGGGGCGGATGCTGTGGATCGGCGGGCTGACCTCGGGGATCGGCGGGCGGGCGCTGGCGCAGGGGCGCGGCAGATCGTCAGCGGACAGCGGCCGCGAGCGCAGGACCTGCTGCTGACGTCGGCCAACGCGGCGCGACTGACGGCGCAACTGAAGCAACTGAAGCAACTGAAGCAACTGGCGCAGATGCGGGGGCCGCGATGAAGCTGGGACACCTGATTTCGATGGACGCCGGCGATTTCCTGCCGCAGAGCGGGCGCAGATCCTGGCCCGGCTGTATGCCGATGCCGACCCGATGCCGCCCAAGCAGTTGCAGCGGGTGCTTGACTCGGCCTGGGGCGACGGCTGGCCGCGGCAATTCAGCCGGTTCCAGGGTCGCCCCATCGCGGCCGCCTCGATTGGGCAGGTGCACCAAGCGCAGACCAGTGACGGACGCGATCTGGCGACCAAGGGCCAATATCCGGGCGTCAGGGCCAGCACCGACAGCGACATCGCTAACCTGCGCCTTTTGTTTCGCGTACCGGGCGCCGTCCCGCAGGGGATCGACCTGCCCGCCCTGATGGCCGAGGCTCGCCAGCAGTTGCATGCCGAAGCGGATTATACGCAAGAGGCCGCGCAGATGCGCCGCTTCGGCCAGCTTCTGGTGGACAGGCCTGACTCCCGGCTGCCCGCCCCAGACGACCAGTTCTGCACACGCGACACGCTGGCGATGGACTTCATCGACAGTCGCCCTATCGAGACGCTCGTGGACGCGCCGCAGGCGCTGGTGACGGCGTCGGCACCGATCGGGTGCGGCTTGTCATGGACGAGCTGTTCGCCCTCAACCTGATGCAGACCCATCCTTCCGCTGGCAGCCTGACAGCGGGCGCATCGTTCTGCTGGATTCCGGCGCGTCGCGCGGCTTCTCGGACGCCGTCGCACTGCGCTAACTGGCGCTGCTGCGGGCGGCGCTGGCGGATGATGGGGCCGCGATCCCGCGGGCGACCATCGACATCGGCTATCTCCGCGACGACACGGATGCAGATCACCAAGCGCTGCTGCAGGTGATGGATATGGCCTTTCAGCCGCGGCGCCGGAGCGGCGTCTGCGACGTCGCCTCGATCGACATTCCGCAGCGCGTCGCGGAAAAGGCGATGCAGATCGCCCGCAGCCGCCAGCGGGCCGAGATGCCGCCGCCCAAGATCCTGTTCCTGCACCGCAAGTTCGGCGGACTCTACCTGCTGCTGGCGCGGATCGGGGCGGGCGTAGACCTGGACGCCCTGATCGACCCCGACCGGCTGCAGGCCCAGCTGGCGGCGCGGCGCTAGTCGCCCATCTCGTGCAGGCGGTCGGCGACAAGGCGGCGGATCATCAGGAATTCCTCGGCCATGGCGATGCCGGGACCGTTTTCCTCGACGGGGACGGCGCCGGGGTCCTCTTGGCCGTCGCGCATGGTCTCGCGCTGGCTCAGCCAGTCGATCAGCGGCGTACGGGCGGCGGGGTCAAGCGCCGCGACCAGCTTGGCCAGCAGGCGGCGGTGCGCGTCAACCCGCGCCTCCAGCGTTTCGATATAAGCGTGATCGTTGGGCATCGTGGCCTCCTCGTTTCTCAGGCGTCTTTCAGGGCGCGGTCCAGCGCGGCGATGACCTTCTGCGTCAGCCCCTGCGCCGGTGGCGGCGTGACCCCGGCCCAGCCCCGCTTGCAGGCGTCGCGCAGGCTGAAGGGGGCGGGACGACGCAGGCGCGACAGCTCGTCCCAGGTGACGGGGCAGGCGACGGGCGCACCGGGGCGGGCACGGACCGAAAACGGCGCGACCGAGGTCGAGCCGCGCTCGTTTCTCAGCCAGTCGATGAAGATCCGGTCCTTGCGGCGGGCCTTGGACATCTCGGCGGTGAATCGGTCGGGTTCAGACTGCGCGGCCAGTGTCGCGACGCCGCGGGCGAACAGCTTGACGGCTTCCCAGCCCACGCTGCGCCGCAGCGGCACGACCAGGTGGACGCCCTTTCCGCCCGACAGCATCGCCCAGCAGTCCAGCCCCAGATCGGCCAGCCGGTCCCGCAGGTCCATGGCGCCGCGGCGGGTGACGGCAAACCCCAGGTCCTCGTCAGGGTCCAGGTCGAAGACCAGCCGGTCGGGCCGGTCCAGCTTGTCGCGGCGGGCGCCCCAGATGTGAAATTCGACCGTCCCCATCTGCACCGCGGCCACAAGCCCGGCAGCATCCGTTCCATAGGCATAGGGGTGGGGGTCGCCGTCGCTTTCGGCGATTTCGGTCGTCTTCAGCGCATCGGGAAAGCCCTTGCCGGGGTGCTTCTGGAAGAACCGTGGCCCGTCCAGCCCATCGGGCAGGCGCACAAGCGACATCGGGCGGTCCGCAATCTCCGGCAGCATCAGCGGCGCGATGTCGCGGTAATAGCGGGCCAGGTCCGCCTTCGTCACCTTCGCATCGGGAAAGACAACCCTGTCGCCGCTGCTCAGCGCAATGCCGGCGATGTCCTCACGGTCGCTGCTGGTCATGGGCTCCTCCACCTGGACGTGATCGGCGGGCTTGTCGTCGCGCAGGCCCAGGAAGACCGCGTGGCGCAGCCGGCCTTCTCCGGTCGTCTCGGCATAGTCGACTTCGGCCACCAGTTGCGGTTCGATCCAGGTGACACCGCGCGTCCCGGACCTCGGCGCCTCGACCGGCGGCTTCGTGCGCTTCAACGGGGCCATCCGGGCCGCCAGATCGGTCATCGCGTCCTGATCGTAGCCGGTCCCGACCTTGCCCATGTAGGCCAGCGTTCCGCCCTTTCGCGCCGCCACCGCAAGCGAGGCGAAGGGCCGCGCGCGGCTGGAGCTGGCCTGCCAGCCGACGATCACGAATTCGGCCCGTCGGCGGCACTTGATCTTCAGCCAGTCGCGCCCCCGCCCGCCGCGATAGGGCGCGTCGCGGCGCTTGGCGATCACGCCTTCGCCGCCCGCTTCGCAGACCAGGGCGAAGGCCTCGTCGGGCTCGGCGTCGATCACCGGCGACAGGTCCAGCGCGCCCATCGGCGGCAGGGGGGCGAACAGCGTCTCGAGCGCGCGACGGCGGTCGGTCAGCGGCCGCTTGCGCAGGTCGGTTCCGTCAAGCTGCAGCAGGTCGAACGCGACGAAGCCGAAGGGTCCGCCGGCGCCGATGGCGTTCTGCAGCGCGCCGAAGCCCTGCAGGCCCGCGCCGGCCACGATCTCTCCGTCCAGCAGCGCCGAGTTGCAGTCGATGTCGTCGAAAGCCGGCACGATACCGGCAAAGCGGTCGGTCCAGTCATGTCCGTTGCGCGTCCAGACCCGCGTGCCGCCCTTGCCAAGGGCCACCTGCGCGCGATAGCCGTCCAGCTTCAGTTCGTGCCAATGGCTGCCGTTGTCGGCCAGATCGTCCGTCAGCGTGGCCAGCTGCACGGGAACCGGGCGGGGACGTTTGCCGCTGCGGTCGCCTTGGACGGTGGGCTTGTCGGCGGCAATGGCGGCAAAGTTGCGCCCAGTGGCGATGCTGCTGCGATACGTCTCGACCGGGTCGGCGCGGTGCGCGGCATCGTCGTCGGACTTGATCAGCAGCCAGTTCTCGCGCTTGGCGTCGCCCGACTTGCGGCCCTGCATGCGGACCAGGTTCCAGTCGCCGGTCATCCGCCGGCCATGCAGGCGAAATCGCAGATGGCCTTTGGACAGCCCCCGCCCTGCCGGCTCCAGCGGCTGCCACCAGCCCAGATCCCACAGCATGACCGTGCCCGCGCCGTATTGACCCTCGGGGATTCGCCCCTCGAAACGCAGGTAGGAGAGCGGGTGATCCTCGGTCCGCACGGCCAGCCGCTTATCGGCCGGGTCCAGCGACGGCCCCCGCGTGATCGCCCAGCTGAGCAGCACGCCCTGCCATTCCAGCCTCAGGTCCCAGTGCAGCCGCGTCGCGTCGTGGTTCTGGATCGAATAGCGCAGGCCAAGGCCTGACGGTTGCCCCTCGTCCACCGGCTCGGGCGTGGCCGCAAAGTCGCGGCGGGCGCGATAACGGTCGAGGCTCATGTCACGCCGACTTCGGCTTGGGCTTGGCGCGCGGCTTCGTCGCCCGCGCGGGTGCCTTGGCAGACTTGCCGCCATCCTTCTTCAGGCTTTCCTTCAGGGCCGACATCAAGTCGACGACATTTTCCCCCTGTGGACGGCTCTCGGCCTTGTCGCCGGTCTTCGCGCGCGGCGTCTTGCGGTTCTTGCGCTTGGCTTCGATCAGATCGCGCAGCGCCTTGTCATAATTGTCGCGGAAGGCGTCTGCCTTGAACGGCGCGCTCTTGCGGCGGATCAGCTGGGTCGCGACCTCCAGCAGGTCCTCGTCGCTGGTCTGGTCCTCGATCGAGGAAAAGAGCGGGTCCGCCTTGCGCACCTCGTCCTCGTAACGCAGCGTTTCCAGCAAAAGGCCGTCGCCGCAGGGGCGGATGGCGCACAGGTATTCGCGCCCGCGCATCGTCAACTGGCCAAGCGCGGTCTTGCCCTCGGCCCGCAGGGCGTCGCGAACGACGCGATAGGCGTCCTCGGCCAGCTCATCCGTGGGGACGACGTAATAGGGCTTTTCGTAATACAGCGGCGGGATCTCGCACTGGTCCACGAACTGCACCAGCTCCAGCGTCTTCTTGGTCTCGAGCTTGATCGAGGCGATCTCGTCGGGGTCCAGCAGCAGGTAGTCGCCATCGCCGACCTCGTATCCCTTCATGATGTCGTCGCTTTTCACCGGACCGACGCCGGAGACCGACTTCTCGTAGCGGACGGGTTTTCCCGATGGCCCGTGGATCTGCCGGAACGAGATCCGCGCGCCTGAACTGGTGGCGGCGTGCAGCTCGACGGGGATGGCGACAAGGGACAGGCGCAGCTGCCCCTTCCAGACGGCGCGTGATGCCATGGCTGACCTCCGATCTGACAGCGAACGCCGATGGGGGCGGATGGGTTCACGCTGTCGCATCGGTCATGGAACATCACCGCATCGCAGGTGTTCCCTGCCGCACGCAAGGATGGAAGCTGAGACATGTGGGACTGGATCGAATCGAATAGCGGCCTTGTTCAGGCGGCGATGTCCGCGGTGACGGCGCTGGTCTGGATGATCTACCTGCACATCATCGTCTCCGGCCTGCGACGTCAGCGCCGGACCGAAATCCTGATCCATCTGGGCGGCGCGCGCGACATGTCGGGACGCATCCTGGTCAGCAACCTGGGATTCGAGCCGATCTATGTGCTGGAAATCATGCTCACGGTCTGGACCGAACAGGGCGAGCGCATGTCATCGGTCGCCGACCGGACCGAGATCGCGCGCGAACAGCACAAGACCCCGCGGGAAGCGACGCTGCAGGGCCCGCTGAAGTCAGGGGACTCCGTTGATATCGGCAGCGTCCTCAACCTCGTGGAGCGCGCGAGGCACAGCAGCTTCGACGACCTGGACGCCAACGACATCAGCAAGATCGAGATCACGGTGGCGGCAGTGACCGCCGCCGACAGTGCCATCGCGGCGGCCTCGCGGGTCTTCAGGATAGCTGGCCGCGGCGACGACATGCAGATCTGCCCCACATCGCTGGAAACCCAGCAGGTCAGGTCGCGCTATCGTCGCCGCAAGATTCAGTCGAAGCTGAAATCGATGCTCTAGGACGCCTCAGTCGGCGCCGAATAGGTCGCGCGTGTAGACCCGCGACGCCACGTCCTGAAGGTCGGGGGTCAGGCGGTTCGCCACGACGATCTGCGCCCTGCGCTTGAATTCGCCAAGGTCGGTGAGCACGTCGGAGCCGAAGAACTGTCTGTCGGTCATCGCAGGTTCATAGATGATGATCTCGACGCCCTTGGCCTTCAGCCGCTTCATGATGCCCTGCACCGCGCTTTGCCGGAAGTTGTCCGAGCCGGACTTCATGACCAGCCGATAGATGCCGACCACCTTGGGCTGGTGCGACAGGATGTGGTCCGCGATCACGTCCTTGCGGGTGCGGTTCGCCTCGACCACGGCGGCGATCAGGTTCTGTGGCACGTTGCTATAGTTCGCCAGCAGCTGCTTGCTGTCCTTGGGAAGGCAATAGCCGCCATAGCCGAAGGACGGATTGTTGTAGTGCGTCCCGATCCGCGGATCGAGGCCTACGCCGTCGATGATCTGCCGGCTGTCGAGGCCATGCGTCAGGGCATAGCTGTCCAGTTCGTTGAAATAGGCGACGCGCAGGGCAAGGTAGGTATTGGCGAACAGCTTGATCGCCTCGGCCTCGGTCGGGCCGGTCAGCAGGACGGGCACGTTGTCGTCCAGCGCAGCCTCTGCCAGCAGGCCGGCGAAGGCGCGGCCGCGGGGGCTGTCCTCGCCCACGACGATGCGGGACGGGTGCAGGTTGTCGTGCAGGGCGCGGCCTTCACGCAGGAATTCCGGGCTGAAGATCACCTGTTCGGTGCCAAGACGCGCCGAGACGTCCTTGACGAAGCCGACCGGCACCGTCGACTTGACGACGATCGTCGCCTGCGGCGCCAGCCGCATCACGTCGCGGATGACGGCCTCGACGCTGGAGGTGTCGAAGCGGTTCGTGACCGGGTCGTAATTCGTAGGTGTCGCGACGATCACGAACTCGGCATCGTCATAGGCCGTGGCCGGGTCGGTGGTGGCCGTCAGGTCCAGCGTTTGCGTGGCCAGGTGCCGGGCCATCTCGTCGTCGACGATGGGGCAGCGACGGTTGTTCAGCATCGCCACACGTTCCTCGTCCACGTCGAGCGCACGCACCCTGTTGCGTGCCGCCAGCAGAACCGCGTTCGACAGGCCGACATAACCGATTCCGGCCACGGCGATGTTCTTTCCCGACATTCAGGTGCATCCCTTCCATTTGGTCAGCCGCACCTTAGCGTGCGGCAGCGGCATGACAACCGCTGCCGTTCCGCTGGGTTTCAGTCTTGTGACAGTGCCTTGGCCTCTGCCCTTCGCGCATGCAGCAGAGGCTCGGTATAGCCGGAAGGCTGCGCTGCGCCTGACAGAACAAGGTCGCGCGCGGCAAGGAAGGCCGGACCGTCGAATCGCGGCGCCATGGGGCGATAGGCCGGGTCGCCGGCGTTCTGGCCGTCGACCTTGACCGCCATACGGCGCAGGGCGTCCTCGACCTGGTCGCGACTGACGACGCCGTGTTCCAGCCAGTTGGCCAGATACTGTGCGCTGATCCGGCAAGTGGCGCGGTCTTCCATCAGCTGGACATCGTCGATGTCCGGCACCTTGGAACAGCCGATCCCCTGGTCGACCCACCGCACCACATAGCCGAGGATCCCCTGCGCGCTGTTGTCCAGTTCGCGCAGGACCTCATCCTGCGGCATCGGGCCATCGGCCAGTGCCGGCGTCAGCAGCAGATCCAGGTCGGGCCGGGGCTGTCCTTCCAGTTCGGCCTGTCGGGCGGCCACGTCGACCTGGTGGTAATGCAGCGCATGCAGCACCGCCGCCGTGGGCGAGGGGACCCACGCCGTCGAGGCACCCGCCTGCGGATGCGCGATCTTCGCCTCCAGCATCTCGGCCATGGCGTCGGGCTTGGCCCACATGCCCTTGCCGATCTGTGCGCGGCCCCGCATTCCGGCGGCCAGCCCGATCAGGACGTTGCGATCCTCGTAGGCCCTGAGCCACGTCGCCCCCTTCATGCCCGCCCGGCCGACGAAGGGACCTGCCTGCATCGAGGTGTGGATCTCGTCCCCGGTGCGGTCAAGGAATCCGGTGTTGATGAACACGATCCGGTGGCGGAGCGCGTGGATGCAGGCGGCCAGATTGGCGCTGGTGCGGCGCTCCTCGTCCATCAGGCCCAGCTTGACGGTGTTGGGCGCAAGGCCCAGCACGCGTTCCACATGGGTGAAGACGCGGTCGGCGAAGGCTGCTTCGTCAGGCCCGTGCATCTTCGGCTTGACGACATAGATCGCGCCCGCGCGGCTGTTGCCCAGCCCCGCTGTCCGGTTCAGATCGTGGAGGGCAGCGGCGACCGTGACCATCGCGTCCATCAGGCCTTCGGGCGTCGGCTGGCCGTTTCTGCGAACGACATCCGTGGTCATCAGGTGGCCGACATTGCGCACCAGCAGCAGCGCCCGCCCCGGCAAGGTCAGCGTGCTGCCATCGGGCCGCTTGATCCGCCGGTCGTCCGCCAGACGCCGGGTCATCGTCCGGCCGCCCTTGTCGAAGCTTTCCGCAAGGTCGCCCTTCATCAGCCCCAGCCAGTTGCGATAGACCGCGATCTTGTCCGCCGCATCGACGGCCGCCACGCTGTCCTCGCAATCCTGGATGGCGGTCAGCGCCGCCTCGAGCACGACGTCGCGCAGGCCGCTGGCGGATGCCGCGCCGATGGGGTGGTCGCGGTCGATCAGCAGCTCGACATGCAGGCCGTGGTGGCGCAGCACATAGGCGGTCGCGGCACCGTCGCTGCGGGTACCGACGAAGCCGTCGGGCTTGGCCAGGCGCACCGGCTGGCCTGCGATGGTCGCGACCAGTCCTTCGGCGTCGGCCGCATATTCGGCAACACCGCCATGACTGCCCGCCAGCAGCGGAAAGGTCTGGTCCAGGAACTCGGTCGCGCGGGCCACAACGGCATCGCGCCGCACCGAATCGAAGCCGCCGGTCGGCACCGGCCCCACCACGTCGGACCCGTACATTGCGTCGTAAAGCGATCCCCAGCGGGCGTTGGCCGCGTTCAGCGCGAACCGGGCGTTGCTGACCGGCACGACCAGCTGCGGGCCGGCTGTCGCGGCGATCTCGGGGTCGACGTCGCCGTTGTCGATCCTGAACGGTGCAGGCTCGGGAACCAGATAGCCGATCTCGGTCAGGAAGGCGCGATAGGCCGCGCCATCCCACGCCTGATTGCCCCGCGCCTTGTGCCACGCATCGATCTGCGACTGAAGCTGGGCGCGCCTCTCCAGCAGGGCGCGGTTTTCATTGGCGAACTGGTCCACGAGGTCGGCATAACCGCTCCAGAACCGCTCCGCCGCGACGCCGGTTCCCGCAAGCACCTGATCTTCAACGAAGAGGGCGAAGTCAGAGGCGACCTCCAGCCCGTGACGGTTCGTGATGCTGCGGTCCATTCGAATCCTCCTTCAGGGCGCGGGTCGCGCCATCATCAGGCCTAACTCAGACCAAAGTCGGTGCCAAGAGATGAATGGAAGGGTTTTCCACTAAATCCGAAAAACTGTTTCTACGGGCGAAGGGGCGTTGCGGGAACCGCGTTTCCCATCTCTTTTGCTGTTGGGGAAACGCTACTTTCCGCCTAAGGGAACAGCTTTCATGCAAGCATGTCTGTTTCCGCCGTCCGAGTGTCGCAAATCTGCCAAGATGACGCGCCTGCGTCGCTAATTTCAGTCCCGAAGCCCCTGCCACGCAAGCCAAAGCGACCGCCATGACACATGTCTCGCACCAAACCCCCTCCACCGCAGAGTTGATCGCAGCCCGCAAGCCCGATCATTCGTTGCCCCGCGACCTGTACTGCGGAGAGCAGGCCTATCGCGACGATCTGGAACAGATCTGGTACCGCGAGTGGCTGTTCGTCGGCCCGTCCTGCGAACTGCCCAAGACCGGCAGCTACGTGACGCTGCAGGTCGGCGACTATCCCGTCATCGTGACGCGCGGCACCGACAAACGCATCCGCGCCTTCCACAACGTCTGCCGTCATCGCGGCCAGCGCCTGTGCGCCAAGTCGAACGGCACGAACCCCAAGCTGGTCTGCCCGTATCACCAGTGGACCTACGACCTCGACGGCAAGCTGCTGTTCGCACGCGACATGGGCGAGACCTTCGACCCGTCGAAATACAGCCTCAAGCCCGTTCACTGCATCGACCTGGGCGGGATGATCTTCATCTGCTTGGCCAAGGTGCCTCCGGCCATCAACGACCTGGCCGCGAACTTGACCCGCTATGTCGCCCCCTCGGCCCTGGCCGATGCCAAGGTCGCCTTCACCTCGACCATCGTGGAAAAGGGCAACTGGAAGCTGGTGATGGAGAATAACCGCGAGTGCTATCACTGCGGCGGCTCTCATCCCTCGCTCTGCCGGACCTATTCGGACGATCCGCTGATGACGGTGATGGAGGGTCCGAACGCCGCCAGTCCCGAGATCCTGGAGCACTGGGCGCGCTGCGATGCCGCCGACCTGCCCGCCCGCTTCGTGAACGCCCCCGACATGCAGTGGCGCATGGCCCGCGTGCCGCTGATGGATGCGCAGGAAAGCTTCACCATGTCGGGCAAGGTGGCCGTGTCGCGCCGCATGGGCACGATGCCCTGGAACGACGCCGGCAGCCTGATGTTCTATCACTTCCCGTCCAGCTGGAACCATTTCCTGCCGGATCATGCCATCGTCTTCCGCATCCTGCCGATCAGCCCGACCGAGACGCAGGTCACCACGCACTGGCTGGTCCACAAGGACGCGGTCGAGGGGCAGGACTACGACCTGGAGACCCTGACCCGCGTCTGGCTGAACACCAACGACGAGGACCGCCAGGTCGTCGAGGAGAACCAGCGCGGCATCCTGTCGCCCGCCTACGAGCCCGGCCCCTATTCGCCGCGCCAGGAAGCCGGCGTCATCCACCTGATCGACTGGTATTGCGGGCTGATGGCCTCGCGCCTGAACATGCAGCAAGCGGCCGAGTAAGAGACCGATGAAGAAACCCCGCCTGAACTGGGCCGCCGAGCCGTGGTCCGACGACGAGCCGCTGGAATGCGTCATGATCGTCCCCGAAACTCGCGACACGGCGACCTTCACCTTCCGCGCACCTTCTGGCGCCTGGTTCGACTATCAGCCGGGGCAATTCATCACACTGGACTTGCCGGTCCCGGGCGGCAACATCCAGCGGACCTACACGATCAGCTCATCCCCCTCGCGGCCGCTGTCGATCACGGTGACCGTCAAGGCGCAGTCGACCTCGATCGGGACTCGCTGGATGCTGGACCACCTGCAGCCGGGCATGCGCATCAAGGCCTATGGCCCGGCGGGGATCTTCAGCTTCCACCGCCACCAGGCGAAGAAGTACCTGTTCATCTCGGCCGGGTCGGGGATCACGCCGATGATGTCGATGACGACCTGGGCGTGGGACCAAGCGCAGGAAACCGACATTGTCTTCGTCCACGCCGCCCGGCGCCCGTCCGAGATCATCTTCCGCGACCTTCTGGAACATTACGCCGTCCGCGCGCCCGGCCTGCAGTTGCGCCTGACGGTCGAGGAACCCGAACCCTATCGCGTCTGGCACGGCTATCAGGGTCGCCTGAACAGCCTGATGCTAGGCCTGATGGCGCATGACTATCTGGAACGCGAGATCTTCTGCTGCGGTCCCGAGCCGTTCATGCATGCCGTCCGAGAAATGCTGATCTCTATGGGCTACGACATGGAACATTATCACCAGGAAAGCTTCGGCGCCCCGATCGCGACGGAAGCCGAAGCCCCGGTGCTGGACAACGTCGCTCCGGACGATGATGCCCGCGCCCAAGTGATCTTCACCGAAAGCGGCGTGACTGCCGCCTGCACCGAAACCGACACCGTCCTTGCCGTCGCCAAGCGGGCAGGTCTGAACATCCCGTCGGGCTGCACCTTCGGCCTTTGCGGCACCTGCCGGATCCGCAAGGTGTCAGGCGAGGTTCACATGGTCCATAATGGCGGCATCAGCGACGAGGACATCGAAGAAGGATGGATCCTGGCCTGCTGTTCCAACCCCTTGGGCAAGATCGAGGTCGAGGTCTGATCGCTATGCCGAGTCGATGCAATGGCAGCCGCCGTCGGCCTGCCATTCTGGTGTCACGCGACGGCGTCCCAGGCCGCGACCATGCGGGCGGCCTTGGCGGCGACGATCTCGGCACTGTCGCCGGGTGCATAAAGCGCCGAGCCGATGCCAAAGCCGACTGCGCCCGCCTTGCGCCACGCCTCCATGTTCTCGGCGGATACGCCGCCGACGGCCCAGCATTCCGTACCCTTCGGCAGGACCGCCCGCATCGCGCGCAGCCCCGCCGGGCCGATCAGCTCTCCGGGGAACAGCTTCAGGCCGGTGGCGCCGGCACCAAGCGCCACGAAGCACTCTGACGGTGTCATGACGCCGGGATAGCTCTCCATGCCGGCGTCGCGCGTGGCGCGGATCACCTCGGGGGCGCAGTTTGGCGACAACACCATGCGACCGCCGGCCTCGGCCACGGCCGCGACATCCGCGACCGTCAGGACGGTGCCGGCACCGATGACGGCGCGGTCCCCGAAGTCGCGGGCAAGAATGCGGATGCTGTCCAGTGGGTCCGGAGAGTTCAGTGGCACCTCGTGCCGCGTGATGCCTGCGTCGATCAGGGCAGAGGCGACGTCAGGTGCCTCGGCTGGCGTCAGGCCGCGAAGGATGGCGATCAGGGGGCGGGACATGGGCAAACCTTCAGCTGGTGGCCAGGAACTGGCGATGGGCGGCGGCCAGGCCCGCCAGCGTGGCGTCCTCGACCGCCATCCTTGCAGCCGGCACGCCCTGCGCGCCCAGGGCTTCGGCATAAAGCGCGGACAGGGAAGGGGCGCCGATGACGGTCACGTCGCAGCCCAGCCACCACGGCTTTGCGGCAGCAAGTTCCCATCCGATGAGGGTGCCTGACAGCCGCGCACGCGCCTCGATGGGGTCGAGGTCCCCCAGCAGCGCCTCGGCCCGCAGCTGAAAGAGGCCGCCGAAGCCGCGTTCCGGCCGCGCCATCGCGTCCGACACCGCCGCTAGGAATACCTGCGGGTTGCTGCCTTCGGTGGCGACCGTGTGGCGCAGCACCGACTGTCCGGCAATCAAGCCAAACAGCTCGCCCGTCATCAGGCTCTTGAAATTGCAAATCTCTCCGGCCGAGACGCGGACCCATTTGGTATGCGTGCCGGGCAGGCAGACGATGCCGTCGAACTCGGGCGACAGGGACAGAAGGCCCGCGACCTGAGTTTCTTCGCCGCGCATGACGTCGGCGGGACCGGCTTGGCTGACGCCGGCGACGATGCGGACCGGGCGGCCGCCGGGATCGCCGGGAACAGGGACCAGGTGCGGTATGGCGGGGCAGGGGACCGCGACATAGGGTGCCTCGATCCAGCCTTGGCGGGCGCCGACCATGCCGCTGGCGATGACCGGAACGGCGGGCCAGCCTGCGGTTCCATCGGCCAGCACCGGCGCAAATTCGTCAGGCCGCAACCCGCCCATGCCGCGGTCAAGGACGCGTGCCTCGACCGCATTTCGTCCAGACATCGCCCAGAGGCGCAGGTTCGTCGTACCCCAATCGGCAGCGATCCAGTCAATCGTCAACGGCGTCTCCCTTTTCGGGAACCGGTTTGCTGGATTGCCGACTGCAAGGCAAGCCCCCAGGATCACCGATTCCGGGCCTCGGCGCGGGCCAGCTTCGGCTCGATCCGACTGAATGCCGCGGCCAGTTCCGTGGTGAACTGGCCCGGCGCAAACCGTCGAACGCCCGAATGCGCGGCGCAGAGCCAGCGCAGGTCGGCAGCCTCGGTCGCCAGCCCCCGCAGCCAAGTCCTGAATTCGGCCAGAGCGGCGGGGTGCTGCTGGAGGGCCTGGGGCAGCGAGGGGTGCAGGAACAGCCGCGGTTTCCGCACGAAGCGGCGCAGAAGCGACGGCACCGGCATCAGGTTGATCGTGTCGTCGACATGCAGGCTGCGGCTGGCCGGGTGCCAGGCCAGCAGCGACCCCGCATGCACCCGCTCGTTCGTGCTGACATAGTCGATGCCGCGCGGCAGGGTCAGGACCAGATCGCGCGAGAACATGTCGGCCACCTCGGGGCTTTCGACCGGCTCGGACCGCCAGTCGAGATCCGGGTGCTGGCGCCGATGACGATAGGACCCAAACAGCGCGGCTTGCGGAAAGTCCCGGGCCGTGGCGGCGCAATGCAAGGTGTGGAATGGGTGCAGGTTCAAAACGGCCGCCACCGCGCGTCCCTGGTCGGTCAGGGCCATCACGCGGTCGCGGATCTCTCCGCGCAGGGGATAGCTGTCCAGCATGACGAACTGCCCCGAGGTCAGCCTGACCAGCGACGCCTGGGTGCCGACGTTCAGGACCCCGCCGATCCGCAAGTCGCCGCGGATCGACCAGAAGCCGTGGCCCAGGTCATGGATCGCCTCGGTCACCCTCAGCCCCCTGGCAGATTCCCCGAGTCGCGCGACTCGGGGACGGGCTGACTGGTCTTGCGGCAGATCTCGCGCAGCGCGGTTTTCATCCCTTCCTCCAAGGTCGGGTGGTAGAAGGGCCTGGCGAGGACCTGCGGCGCGGTCGCGCCGGTCTCGATGGTCCAGGCCAGAAGATGCGACAGATGTTCGGCCCCCGGGCAGCAGAGGTCGGCGCCGGTCAGCCGCCCGTCACCGTCGGCGTAAACCGACATCACGCCCTCGGCCCTGGCTTCGGTGCGGGCGCGGCCCTGGTTGCCATAGTCGGACCGGCCACAGATGGTGCCATCCCCAGGGGCGGCGCCGATGCTCGCCACAGGCGGGTCGGTGAAGGTCAGCGTGAAGGGCGTGTTGCGGTCCTGCGGCGCAACGTCGGGATAAGTCGCAGCGTTCCGACCCGCGATGGCACCCTCGGTCGAGGCCTCGTGCAGCAGGGGCGCATCCGCATCGGCGTCCCCGGCCATGAAGACCGCAGCATCGCCGCACTGCATCGTCCGGCGGTCGAAGACCGGGGTTCCGCGGTCGTCCAGCTCAAGACTCGAGGCCTTCAGGTTCAGCTGCTTCAGGTTCGGCGGCCGTCCCGTCGCCACAAGAACGTGGCTGAACACCGCCCGGCCCGGATCGTCGCCGGTCCAGTCGATGCGGATGCCGTCCTCGACCGCCTCGGCCGAGGTGTCGCAGCCAAGCCTCAGCGTCAGGTCGCGCGACACGGCATCCTTCAGCGCCGCATGGACCGCATCGCAGCGGGCCTTGGCCAGCCTCGTCTCCTTGTCAAAGAGCGTCACCTTGACGCCGAGCCGACCCATGGCCTGCGCCATCTCCAACCCGATCGGGCCGCCGCCGATCACGGCCAGACGCTGGGGCAGGTCGGGCAGCTCGAACAGCGTCTCGGTGGTCAGGACCCGCGGACCCAGGCCCCTGAACGGCGGGGGGATAGTGGCGAGCGATCCCGTGGCGATGACCACGGACCGGGCGGAAATCCTGCGGCCATCCTCCAGCACCAGCTGCCCCGGCCCGTCAAACCGGGCGCGACCGGTGACGGCGGTGCCCTCGGGCAGGTCGTCGAAGCTCTCTTTCGTGAAGGCGACGAACTGGTCCCGTTCCTCCCTTACGCGGGCCATCACGGCGGGGCCGTCGATGGCGACGCTGGCGGGAACCACCCCGAAGACCGGCGCACGACGCACCGCATGTGCCGCATGGGCGGCCGCAATCAGCAGCTTGGAGGGCATGCAGCCCGTGTTGGCACACAGCGTGCCTCGAAACTCGGGATCGATCAACAGAGTGCGGGCGCCTGCCTTGCGGGCGGCACGTTCGACCGCGATACCGGCGGTTCCGGCGCCGATGACTGCGACGTCGCAGTGAAGGTTGCGATGCTCCCCCATCACCACAGGCCGTTCGGATGGGCAGGGCAGGGGGTCATGGGCGCTCCGATCGACTGCATCTGAATCTTCAACCGATGCATCGGGCGGACGTTCCGGTGGGGCTGTTCACGGAAGCGTGAGCCTGCCAAAGCTGACGGAGGAAAGCCGCGTCAGCAGGTCAGAGATAGTTTCGCGCCACGGCGATCGCCACGGCCTGCGTCCGGCTTCTTGCCCCCAGCTTGGCGCAGGCTTTCAGGGCGCGCTGCTTGACCGTGGATTCGGCAATGCCCAACTGCGTCGCCGTTTCCAGCTGACCGTGGCCATCGCGGAAGCAGCGCAGCACGTCCAGTTCGGCCGGCGTCAGCGCCGCTCGGTTCAGGACAAGGTCGGTCCACAGATTGAACCGCGCGACGCAGGTTGCGATCTCGTCATCGCTAAACTCCCGATCCGGATGCGACAGCGTCAGGAAGGACCGCTTGCCCGCCACCTTGCGAGAGATGGCCACCCCGTGGTTCAGCTTGAACCGTCGGGCTGCCTGCATGACGCCGCGCAGGTCCGGAATGCGCACCTCGGACCAGCGGGCTGCGCCGTCATGGGTCATGGTCCACATCGCGATCGGGTCGCCGAAGAAGTAGTTGCGCTCCTCATAGATGGCGCGCCAGGCATCGGGATAGGCGTTGAACAGGTGTTCCGGTCCCCGGAACGTCAGATTGAATCCCATGATCCACCCGGTCGGGGCCAAGGCGTGCATCTGCGCAATCTCGTTGTCAAAGTTCGGGATCAGGTCGTGCAGCATGAAAGCCCTCTGGACGGCATGGCCGGACCGTATGTCTTTTCGGACATAATGAAAAGGCAGGTTCACCCGATTTTCCGCGACAAGCGGGGGCAGGAGGCCCATCCCGTTAATACCTTTTAACAGGAGAACGACGATGGGAATAAGAGAACCGAAACTGGCCACGGCTGAATTCAGCCGCGACATGGTCGAGACCATGCTCACCTATTTCGACGCTTATGCGGACGAGGGTGTGCTGAAGGTCGAGGTTACCTCGTGGGGCCTCTGGCTGCCCAACAAGACAACCGGCGGCCGCCAGTTCCTGGGCCTTGCCAAGCTTCCGGACGGGGTGCGGCAATGAGGGACGAAATCACGGTCACGACCGCAAGCGACCTGAAGGTCGAGGTCATCAACCTGCCCCGCGACATGTCGCGCTTCGATCTGGTCGCCAGCTTCCTCAGGCTGCGCAAGCAGATCTTCGTGGACCGGATGGCGTGGCCCCTGCACCACGCCGACGGGATCGAGTTCGAGCAGTACGACACCTTCGACACCGCCTACGTGATCGCCCACCAGGACGGTCGCGCGCTTGGCGGGGCGCGCCTCAAGCGGACGGATCGGTCGTTCGGGGGGGGCAAGGTCGTCTACTCGTACATGATTCGCGATGCGCATCTGGGGCTGCTGCCGGGCATGCCCACGAACCTCTGCCACGAGGAGCCGCCCGTCGATGCCCAGGCTTGGGAACTGACGCGCTTCGCATCGCTGCCGATCCCCGGCCTGGCCGAAAGGATCCTCGACGTGTCGAACGACTACCTGCACAGGGTTGGCGCCACGGACTGTCTGTTCCTGGGACCGCCCGCCTTCCTGCGGATGGCCACCCGGCTTGGCTGGACGCCGCGTCCGATGGGCGACCTGGTGTCGAACGACGACGGCAAGTTCCTGGCCTTTGCCTGCGCCGTGCGCGAGCCGGTGCACGGCAGCGTCGCACACTAGGGCGTCAGCAGCCGGAAGCCCGGCCGGGAGTCATCCCCGGCCGGGGCTCGGTCCGCCGCAGCGAACCCGCGCCAAGCCGCGCGCGGATGGCGCGCGACAGCGCGTCGATGCCGACCGTGATCAGCCCGGTCGCGGCAAGGATGACGACTGCGCGGTCGATGCGCAGCGCGACGATGGCGTCGTCCAGGTAGAATCCCAGGGTCGCGATGCCCAGGATGCCCATGATCGCGGATTCGCGGATGATGATCTCCCACCGGTAGAGACACAGGGCGACGAAGCTGCCGAACAGCCTCGGCACGATCTCCCACCCCCAGAGGGTCAGGCCCTTCGGCGCATCGGGTCGCAGCGTCAGGCCCTCGGCCTGCCGGCCCAGCAGGTGGCCGATGATCGCGCCGTTGTGCAGGCCGAGGGCCAGGATCGCGGGCAGCATCGACGGTCCCCAGACCTGCAGGAACAGGTAGGCCAGCATGTATTCGGGAAACGACCGCAGCACGACCAGCAGCAGGTGCCCCGCCGCCGCGCCGATGCGGCCGGTCACGCGCGGCACGATCAGCGCCTGTCCGACGAAAGCCACCAGTCCCGCGACGATCAGCGCCAGCTGCGCCACGACCAGCGTCGCCGCCAGCCCCGGCAGGATCGCGCCCTGCAGCAGGTCCCACAGCCACGGTCCCAGTTCCCCCAAGTTCCCTTGGCGCAGCGGGGCCGGCACGATGTCCTCCGACAGGAACCGCCACAGCGCGCCGCTGCCCATCGGCGGCGCCGTCACCTGCGACAGCATCACCCCCGCCGCAACCAGCCAGGCCGGCAGCAGTCGCGGCCGCATCCAGACGCGGACGCTGGCGATCAGCGCGATATAGATGGCCATGACGGCCCCCGCCGCGCCATATTCGCCCTGCTTGAAGAAGCTGTCCAACTGGAAGCCAAGCGTCGGAAGTCCGACGAATCCCAGCACCGCCGACGACCTCAGCCCGCATTCCAGGCGATAGAGCGCGTAGCTGACCATCTGCGGCCGCGCCAATGGCACCCGGGCCCACAGGAACCGCGTCAGCGGGTCGACCCTTGGCCCCAGCCAGTCGGCGGGACGGCGGTCGGCCTCGTCCAGGATCTCGGACAGGACTTTGGCAAAGATGCCGCAATACGGCAGAGCGATTGCCAGAAGCCCGGTCCAGACGCCGATCCCGAAGACCTGCATCAGCATCAGCGCCCAGAAGAGCTCGTGGACCGAGCGCAGCGCGATGGCAGGGATGCGAACCACGCGCAGGCGATAGAAGGGCGCCAGGCACAGCCCCGCCAGCCCGCCGATGGCAACGCCCGCGATGGCGAAGGCGACGGTCAGGGCGACGGCGCGGGCGATCTGCTCGATGGCATTGAATTCGGGCGACAGGAAGCCCCCCGCCATGCGGGACAGGGTTGCCCACGGATCATGTCCCGCCGTCGTCAGGTCCGCAAAGGGCAGGCAGAGCGCCGCGACAAACAGGAAGGCCGCGACGACGCCGGTCCGCGACAGCTCAACGCGCATAAAGCGCCTCGAGCCGCGCGGCGTCCAGGTCGGCCACCGGCAGGTCGAAGAGTAACGCGCCTTGGCGCAGGCCGACCACCCGCGTCGCGAAGGCGCGCGCAATGCCCACATCATGCAGCGCCAGGACGGCACTCGGGAAGGCATCGCGGATCGTTGCCGCCAGCGCATCCGCCTGCCGGGGGTCGACCGCAGACAGCGGCTCGTCCCCCAGGATCAGGTCGCCGCCGCGATGCAGGGCGCGCGCCAGCGCGACGCGCTGCTTCTGGCCGCCGGACAGGCCCTCGACCGCGCGATCGGCCTCGGGGGCCAAGCCCACGCGCGACAGGTCCGACAGCGCGGCGTCACGGTCGGCCCGCGCGGGCCGGATCAGCGTCCGCAGGTTGCGCCACGCCCCGTGGTCGTCCAGCCGACCCATCAGGACGTTGCGCAGCGCCGACAGCTGCGGCACCAGTGCCGCGTCCTGCGGGACCAGCGCCACGCGCAGATCCCGCACCGCCGCCGCATGAAGCGCCGCCAACAGCGTCGACTTGCCGGACCCGCTGCGCCCCAGCAGCGCCACGCGTTCGCCGGGGGCGACGTTCAGCCGGACGTCGCGCAGGACCGGCGCGCCGCCATAGCCAAGATCGGCGCCGTGCAGCAACAGCATGAGTTACTCCAGCAGGTCCAGCTCTCGGCCGACTTCCTCAATTGCGACATAATCCTGATTATCAGCCGGGATGAACGCATTGCGCGGGAAGGCCGCCAGCAGCTCGGGATCGTCCATCCCGACCAGCGCCGCCTGGACCTTGTCGGCAAAACCCTCGCCCCAGCGCTCGTCCACGTCGCCGCGGATCGTCCAGTTGTAGTCGGGATAAGGCGGCGTCTGCCAGATGATCTTGGCGGTCTCGACCTCTGGCGCGCCGTCGGCGACGGCCTGGTCATAGACCGCAAAGTTCAGCGCGCCGACCTGCCAGGCGCCCGACGCGACCAGCCGGAGCGTCTGGCTGTGATCGCCCGAGAATCCGACGCGGCCGAAGAACTCGTCCGGCGCCTCGCCGGTGTTCTGGCGGATCGCGTATTCCGGCATCAGCCGGCCCGAGGTGGAGGTCTTGGCCCCGAAGGTGAAGGACATGCCGCGGGCTTCCTCGGGAAACTTCTCGGATCGCGTGAGGCCGGTGTCTTCATGGGCGATGAAATAGCTGACGAACTTGGTATCCTCGTCACCTTGCGCGATGGCGCGGGCGCCCGGAACCAATAGCCGAGCCTGGACACCCGACAGTCCGCCGAACCAGGCCAGCTGGACCTGGTCGTTGCGGAAGGCCGTGACGGCGGCGGGATAGGACTTGACCGCCACGAATTCGACCGGGACGTCCAGCTCCTCGGACAGGTACTCGGCCACGGCACCGAAGCGTTCGGCCAGCCGGGTCTCGTCCTCGTCGGGAATGGCCGAGAAATAGAGCGTGTCCTGGGCGGCGGCCGCGCCCGACAGGGTCAGGCAGGCCGCAAGCAGCGGGGCAAAAAGACGCGGGGTCATCAGGGGCACCTTGGTTAATCGTGGTCGGACTTGGGCGAAACGGCGGGCCGGGCCTCGCACCGTGATCAAGCCCCCGACATGCGGCGCGCCCTCCGGCCCGAGCGCACCCGGCGCACCGGCTTGCGCGGCCCTTCTAGCGCGGGCCCTGCCCCTGGCGCAAGCCGCCGGATCTTGACTTGGCTCGTGCGCCGGACGTTTCGACAAGTCCAGCTGGGACTACCAGATCGGCGGCGACGGCTATGCGCTGACCGACCCGACGCTGCAGGACCCCGTTGCGTCCGGCAGTTGCTGCGCCAGCATATCGATGTCTACACGCCCGAATTCGTCGAGAAACGTCACCGGCACCTCGCGCGACAAGTTCCTGACCATCTGCGAGATGATCGGCGAATGCAGCGCGCCGGACAAGGTGATGACATCGATGTACGCGCTTGGCTGGCCCCAGCATTCCAGGCGTGCCCAGAACATCCGCGGCATGGCGATGCTGCAGCTGATCCCGGGCAAGTTCGAGATGCCCGGCGGCGGGATGAACGCGTTGCGCGGCCACTCCAACATTCAGGGCCTGACCGATGTGGGACTGATGTCGAACCTGATCCCGAATACCTGAACATCCCGACGGAGAAGGAGTCGACTGGCAGACCTACCTGTCGATGCGGACCTTCACGCCGCTGTGGCCGGGCCAGACCAGCTATCGGCAGAGCTATCCCAAGTTCATGGTTAGCTTCATGAAGGCCATGGGGGGCGACGCCGCCACGGTCGGGAACAACTGCGCCTATGATTGCCTGCCCAACCTGGATGTCCCCGCCTATGACACCCTGCGCATGTTCGAGCTGATGGACCACGGCCGGGTGAACCTCTACTTCTTCCAGGGCTTCAATCAGATGCTGTCGACTGCCAACCGGGAAAGGATCACGCGGTCACTGTCCAAGCTGAAGATGCTGGGGGTGATGGACCCGCTGTCCTCTGAAGCCTCGCACGTCTGGCAGAATAACGGCATCCACGATGACGTGGATCCGTCGGCCATCCAGACCGAGGTGCTGGAGTTGCCAACGACCTGCTTCGCCGAGGAAGAGGGCGCCCTGGTCAGGTCGGGCCATTGGCTGCAATGGCACTGGCCGGGCGCGTCGCCGCCGGGCGAGGCCAAGCACGACACCCGGATCATGGCGCAGATATTCCTGCGGATGCCAGACATCATGGTCCGCACAGGAACGAAGCTGGTCGAGGTGGAGACGAAGAATCGCACCCACCTGCGCGATTTACCAGGATGCGCTGTTGGACCGGACGGGCCTGATCCTCAAGGTCCACCAGGTCGAACTACCGGATCGATGGCTCCTCGGCCCAGCCCCGCAACTGTCCCCGGCGGCGCCTGACGCGGGCGTCGTGCCGCTGAACAACCTCGGTGTTGGGACGGTGGTCGATCTGTCACGCTGGGGCCTGCGCCGCGAGCCCACCGTGGCAGAGGGCGGTGACCTTGCCACCTTTTCGGGCGACAAGCTGCTGGGCGGGCCCCAGGCGGGATTCATCGTTGGCCACCGCGACCTGATTGCTCAGATCAACAGGAACCCGCTGAAGCAAGCCCTGCGGCTGGACAAGATCCGCATCGCGGCGCTGCAGGCGACGCTGCGGCTCTGTCGCGATCCGGACCGGCTGGCGAACCGGCTGGCCGTGCTGCAGATGCTGGCACGGCCGCAGCCGGACATAGCGGCGCAGGCCAAGCGCCGAAGGTCGCCGCGTTTGCGCCCGTCGGCGCAAGGCGCAACCTTGCGACTGCGCCAGCCAGCCGGTCGGGCGCGCTGCCGACGGCCACGATCCCGTCGGCCGGGTTGCGGCTGACGGGACGGAGCGGCGATGCACCCGACCGGCTGGCGGCCCTGCTGTGCGCCCTGCCCCGTCCCGTGGGCGGCCAAATCCGTGATGGCGCGCTGATCCTGGACCTGCGCTGCCTTCACGCCGACGCCGACGCCGACCTGCCGGGGGCGCTGGCGGACCTTTGATCGTCGGAACGGCGGGAAATCTCGACCATGGCAAGACCGCCCTGATGAAGGCCCTGACCGGCACCGATGCCGACCATCTGGCCGAGGAAAAGCCGCGCGGCATCACGATCGACCTTGGCTTCGCCTATGCTGATCTGGAAGGTGGCGTCGTCACCGGCTTTGTGGACGTTCCGGGACACGAGCGGCTGATCCACACCACGCTGGCCGGCGCAGCGGGCACCGACCTGGCCCTGCTGGTGGTGGCTTGCGACGACGGCGTGATGCCGCAAACGGCCGAGCATCTGGCGATCCTGAACCTGCTGGGCCTGTCCCGCAGGCTGGCTGCCTTGATCAAGGCGGTCCTTGCGGATGATCGCCGGCGGCAGGAGGTGACCGGCCAGATCAGCGCACTGCTGCGCGACAGTTGCCTTGCGGCAGCGCCGATCAGTCCTATCTCGACCGTGACCGGAGAGGGGCTGGACACGCTCCGCGCGGCCGTTGTGGAAGCCGAGCGCCTCGCTGAGGCCCGCGCGGCCGAGGGTCCGTTCCAGTCAACCGCAGCTTCACGCTGCAAGGGGCGGGCACGGTGGTGCCCGGCACCGTTCTCTCGGGCCGCGTGGCCTTTGACGAACAAACCACCGTCCCGCCTAGCCGCCCGCGTTCGCGGCATCCATGCCCAGAATCGCGCGGCGACCGAGGTGTTGGCGGGCCAGCGCTGCGCCCTGAACCTTGCCGGAGAGGCAATCGCAAAGGACGCCGTTCGCCGGGGCGACGTGGTTCTGTCGCCCGCGCTCCACGCGCTGACCGACAGGATCGACACGACGCTGATCGTTCTGGGGACCGAGCCGAAGCCCATTGGCACCTCGTTTCCGGCCCGCCTGCACAGTCACGCGACCGAGGTCGGGGCGCGCATCGTTCCACTGGCCGACCCCATCGCGCCCAGAAAGGCGGGGCCGGTGCAGATCGTCGCGGATCGGCCGGTCGCGGCAGCAATCGACGACGGTTTCATCCTGCGCAACATGTCGGCCAGCCGGACCATCGGCGGCGGGGCCTTCCTGAACCTGTGTCCCGCGGCGCACACGCGGCGCACGTCCGAACGGCTGGCCTTGATCGGCGCCGGATCCCGCCGAAGCTCTGGCGGGAATGCTGCTGATCGCGCCCGTGGACCTGCAGCGTCACCTGCGACCGTGGCCTGACCCCCGAGCCAGGCGCAGGCCGCGCTGGATCGGGCGGGCGGGACTGCTGTCGGTGGGCTGGACCTCTCGGTGGACGATCTGCAGGCGTTGATCGCGGCCTGCAGGGCCAGTTGGCGCAGTGCCACGCAGATAACCCGGACCCGCCGGGTTTGGGCCGCCAGCGCCTGCGCCTGTCGTTGTTGCCGCGCCTCTCCAAGGACGCGCATCCGGCTTTCCTGCGACGGGCCGCCGACGCGGGAGAGATCGTGATGGACAGCGCCCTCCTGCGCCTGCCCGGCCACGAGGTCCGCCTGACACCAGATGACGAGGCGCTGTGGGACCGGATCCACCCGGCCCTTCTGGGCGAGATGTGCTTTCGCCCGCCCCGCGTCCGCCACTTTGCCGCCGAGCACGGCATCGACGAACGCAAGGTCCGCCGTGTCCTGAAGCTGACGCAGAGGCTGGGGCGGACGGACCAGATCGCGCAGGACCAATTCTTCGCGCGCGAGGTGACGGCGCGGATGGTCGCGATCCTGCGCGACGTCGCCGCAGAGTCCTCCGATGGCTGGTTCACCGCCGCCGCCTTCCGCGACCGCGTCCAGGACGGCCGCAAGGTCGCCGTCGAGATCTCGGACGTCTTCGACCGCCACGGCGTTACCCTGCGACGCGGCGACCTGCGGCGGCTGACCCGCACCGGCTGGATCTTTTCGGCTAGAGCGTGAGGCCGCCCTGCTCGATCACCGCCTCCATCGCGACATAGCTGGAGGTGGCGTTCACATGCGGCAGAGACGAGATCTTCTCGGCCATGATGCGGCGATAGTCGGTCATGTCGCGAGAGCGGACCTTCAGAAGATAGTCGAAGCCGCCGGCGATCATGTAGCATTCCTCGACCTCGGGGATGAGGCGGACGGCGGCGTTGAACGCCTCGAGCGCCTTCTGGCGCGTGTCCGTCATCCGTACCTCCACATAGGTGACATGGGTCAGGCCAAGCCGCACCGGCGACAGGGTCGCGCGATAGCCGGTGATCAGCCCCGCATCCTCCAGCTGCCTGATCCGCAGCGCCACGGGCGTCTTGGACAGGCCTACCTTGCGCGCAAGCTCGGTCACCGGGATGCGGGCGTTGGCGGTCAGTTCGGCCAGGATGCGCCGGTTGGTCGGGTCCAGAAGTTCGTTCACCGCATTTTCGTCCGTCAAAATGGTCTGTTCGGCTGTAGTTTGCCCCGAAGATGGGCACAACGTCCAGATGCGACGCTGTATCTTGCGGCGAACATCCAAAGGGGACCGCCGAATGTACGATCTCGACCCGACCGATCTAGGACTGGACGCCAAGTTCCAGCCAGAAGGCCCCCTGCTGGATCGCCTGATCCGCGAGGCTGCCCTGTCCGACCAGACGCGCGCCCGCATCAGCGCCCGTGCAGCCACGCTGATCCGGCGCATCCGTGCCGAATCGAAGCCCACCATGATGGAGCTGATGTTGGCGGAATACGGCCTTTCGACGCGCGAGGGCGTGGCCCTGATGTGCCTGGCCGAGGCGATGCTGCGCGTGCCCGACCGCGCCACGATGGATGCCCTGATCGAGGACAAGATCGCGCCGTCCGATTGGGGCAAGCACCTGGGCGAAAGCTCCTCCAGCATGGTCAACGCCTCGACCTGGGCGCTGATGCTGACGGGCCGCGTTCTGGAGGATGCGCAACCGGGCCTTGCCGGCACCCTGCGCGGCGCGATTCGCCGCCTTGGGGAACCCGTGATCCGCACGGCCGTCACCCGCGCCATGCGCGAGATGGGCCGTCAGTTCGTCCTGGGCCAGACCATCGAAGCCGCGCTGGAGCGGGCCAAGGGGCAGGAAGCCAAGGGCTATTCCTACAGCTACGACATGCTGGGCGAGGCGGCGATGACCGCCCGCGATGCTGGCCGCTATGCCGCCGAATACCGCAAGGCCATCGCCGCCATCGCCGGGTCCTGCACGAAGGGCTCGGTCCGCAAGAACCCCGGCATCTCGATCAAGCTCTCGGCGCTGCATCCGCGCTACGAGGTCGCGAACGAGGCCCGCGTCATGGCCGAACTGGTGCCGGTGGTGCTGGAACTGGCGCAGCAGGCGCGCGCCGCCAACATGGGCCTGAACATCGACGCCGAGGAGCAGGACCGCCTGGCCCTGTCGCTGAAGGTGATCGAGGCCGTGCTGTCCGGCCCGTCGCTGGCCGGCTGGGACGGCTTCGGCGTCGTGGTGCAGGCCTATGGCAAGCGCGCCGGTGCGGCCATTGACCGCCTTCATGCGCTGGCCACGCGGCTGGACCGCCGCATCATGGTGCGCCTGGTCAAGGGCGCCTATTGGGACACAGAGATGAAGCGCGCCCAGGTCGAAGGCCTGCCGGGCTTCCCGCTCTATACCTCGAAGACGGCGACGGATGTCAGCTACCTGTCGCTGGCGACCAGGCTGTTGCGCATGTCGGACCGGATCTATCCGCAGTTCGCCACGCACAACGCACATTCGGTGGCTGCGGTGCTGGAACTGGCCGGCAACCTGGGCGCCGCCGAGGGCACGTTCGAGTTCCAGCGCCTGCACGGCATGGGCGAGCGTCTGCATGACATCGTCCTGCGCGACCACGGCACTGCCTGCCGCATCTATGCCCCGGTCGGCGCGCACCGGGACCTGCTGGCCTACCTGGTCCGCCGCCTGCTGGAAAACGGCGCGAACTCCAGCTTCGTGAACCAGATCGTCGACGACGCCGTCTCGCCCGAGGAGATCGCCCGCGATCCGTTCGATGCCCTTGCCACTGCGCGGGTGCCCGAGGCGCTGCTGGCGCCCGACGCCATCTATGGCGACGGCCGCGTTAACGCCCGTGGCTTCGACCAGACGGCCGAGGATGAGCTGGCCCGCATCTTCGCCGCCCGCGACGTTGCCATTGCGAATGCCGGTCCAGCCACAACAGCCGAGGCGACCGGAGCCGCCGTCCCGGTCCTGAACCCCGCCACGGGCGATGTGCTGGCCCAGATTACCGAAGCCGACGAGGGGACCGTCGCCCGCGCGATCGACGCCGCTTGCACCTGGGACGCGCCCGCCGCCACCCGCGCTGGCGTTTTGCGCCGCGCTGCCGACCTCTACGAGGCCGAGTTCGGTCCTATCTTCGGCCTCGTGGCGCGCGAAGCCGGCAAGACGCTGAACGACGCCGTGGCCGAGTTGCGCGAGGCCGTCGACTTTCTGCGCTATTACGCGCAGCAGGGCGAAAGTCGGAGCGAGGCTCCGCGCGGCATCATCGCCGCGATCAGCCCCTGGAACTTCCCGCTGGCGATCTTCACCGGCCAGATCGCGGCCGCGCTCATGGCGGGGAACGGCGTCCTGGCCAAGCCGGCCGAACAAACGCCGCTGATCGCCGCGCTGGCCGTGCGTCTGCTGCACCAGGCGGGCGTGCCGGCGACAGCGCTGCAGCTGCTGCCGGGCGACGGGGCGACCGTCGGTGCGGCGCTGACCCGCGCTGTGCGCATCGACGGCGTGGTCTTCACCGGCGGCACGGACACGGCGCGGCTGATTGCCACCAGCATGGCCAAGCACATGCGCCCCGGCACGCCGCTGGTCGCCGAAACCGGCGGCCTGAACGCGATGATCGTGGACAGCACCGCCCTGCCCGAACAGGCGGTGCGCGACATCGTCGCCTCCAGCTTCCGGTCGGCGGGTCAGCGCTGCTCGGCGCTGCGCTGCCTCTATGTGCAGGAAGACGTCGCGCCGCACGTGATCCGCATGATCCAAGGCGCGATGGACGAACTGACCGTCGGCGACCCCTGGAACCTGGCGACCGACGTCGGCCCTGTCATCGACGCCGAGGCGCAGTCCGGCATCATGGCCTATCTGGCAGACGGCAAACGCCGCATCCTGCACCAGGTGCCTGTGCCGTCGCAGGGCCGTTTCGTCCCGCCGACCCTGATGAAGGTGTCCGGCATCGAGGAGATGGACCAAGAGGTTTTCGGCCCCGTCCTGCATGTCGCCACCTACAAGTCGCGCGACCTGGACAAGGTCGTGGCGGCGATCAACGGCCGGGGCTATGGCCTGACCTTCGGCCTGCACACCCGGATCGACAGCCGCGTGCAGGAGGTGACCGAGGCGATCAACGTCGGCAACATCTATGTCAACCGCAACCAGGTCGGCGCGACCGTGGGCAGCCAGCCCTTCGGTGGCGAGGGCCTGTCGGGCACCGGCCCCAAGGCGGGCGGTCCGCTTTACCTGCCGCGCTTCTTCGCACCCGCCACGCCCAAGGCCGGCGCGCCCTGGCGAACGGCCGACAGCCATGACCGGCTGGCCGGCGAACTGGCCTCGCCCCCGCCGGCCCCCGCGCCCGAGGAGACGCTGATGCCCGGACCGACCGGCGAACTGAACCGCCTGCAGACGCTGGCGCGCGGTCCTGTGCTGTGCCTCGGCCCCGGTCCAGAGGCGACGGCCGCCCAGGTGCAGGCCGTCACCCGTGGCGGCGGTCAAGCCGTCGCCGCAAGCGGAACGATCGATCCGCAGTGGCTCGAGTCGCTGCCGAACCTTGCGGGCGTCCTCTGGTGGGGCGACGACGAGATCGGTCGCGCCCTGGCGCAGGCGCTGTCGCGCCGATCGGGCCCGCTGGTGGCGCTGATCACCGCGATGCCGGATCGCGCCCATCTTTGCCACGAGCGGCACCTCTGCGTCGACACAACCGCCGCCGGCGGCAACGCGGCACTTCTGGCCGGCTGACCCGCCGCCCCATTCAGACAACAGGCGTCCGGTCGATCGAACGGTCCGGACACTGGTATATTCCTCAAAGGATGCGTCGTCGGAACCGGACGCGCACAACGTGTTGCTGGACCAAGCAAAGATGGGACCCATGTCTTCTTAACCTTCTTGGCTGACGAATTACATGACGGTTATCGACCGGTCTGCGGCCCATGTTGCGATAGCCGAGATGTGGCCGTTCTGGGTTGCAGTGGATGAGCCGGGCCTCGAGCTCGGCCTGCAGGGTCTCGATGCTGTCGTGGAACGTCTCGTGCATCTTGATGCGGAAGAAATCTTCCAGGGTGGTGCCGTTCAATCGCTCGACGGAACCGTTGGTTTTCGGCATCCGGACTTTTGTGCGACGATGCTCGATGCCGTTGAGGTCGAGGTGGAGCTCGTAGGGGTGGTTCTCGGCCCCGCAGAATTCCCGGCCGTTGTCGGTCGGCACGGCTTGCACCGGCAGGCCCAGGTCGGCGCAGAAGGGCAGCATGTCATCGTGCAGGACAGCCGCCGCCGGGTGCTTGGAGACGTGCGAGACAAGCGAAGGCACAGGAGCCGCAGGTGGCGGCCACCGCATGCAGGTAGACCTTTCCTACGCCCTTCAGGTTGCCGGCAAGGAAGGTCTCGGCTGACAAGAGTTCGCCCGGCGCGTCACCACATGCCGCTCGCGGAAGCAGGGGTTCGATTTCTCCGGAAAGGCAGCCCGCTCGGGCGTGATGTCGATGGCGCGGCCGGCATCGGCCTCCTCCAGAGCCAGCCAGCGCTCGATCCTGGTGCCCAGGCCGTTGTCGTTGAGCAGCTTCTGATTGGTGACGGCAGACCGCGTGCCTTCAAGCGAGAGGATCGCCTCCAGCCGGTTGCAGCCATGGGCCGGGTGCTCGAGGGCCAGCGCCTTGATCCGCTCCCACGACCTCCGGGGCGGTCGCCTGCGAGTGGGACGTGTGGATCGGCGGCAGGTCTTTCAGGCCCTCGAAGCCCCGGGTCTGAAAACGCCGCTCCCATTCATGAAAGCCGGTGCGGTCCATCCCCCGCCGGCCGCACGCTTCCGCCACATCGCCAACTCGCGCGCAAGTTCCAGCACGCTCATGCGCTGCAGCGCCACCTTGCCGACAGCATCGTGCGGCGGAGACTTCCCGGTCTTCGATGATCCATCATGGGGAATTCCTCCCTTCCCGAAATGGCACGGAAAGAAGGTTGAGAGGACACGCAGTTCATGTGGTGTCTGGGACTTGGGCTCCAAAGCTACCTCCTGCGGCGCTACGACGTCGAAGCCACATGCGACGGCAAGACCGACCCGTTTGACGTCCTGCATGGTGGCGCAGATCCAAGCGGCTGGTGGCAAGCTCCAGACACCGGCGGCGCATCGTCAGTGGGGCCGCAAAAATGGCCCTGCCAGAAAGGCAGGGCCAGTCACAGGGAAGGAACAATCACAACCATAGCGCGAATTGATGATGCCTGCCACCCGACACCTTGCCTTGCTTCGGTGACCCCCGAAGACCGCATCGGGGAAATCGTCCGGAAATGCGCGCGCGGACCAGCATATGTTGAAGACCCGACTGAGACCTTCAGACCGTATCTTCCGACCGAAGTAATAGTCTTCTTGCACTCGACAAGTGCGATCTCACGATGTGATCCGAATCACAACTCGAGGTTACTCAGTCTAGCTTCATGAAACCTTGTAACTTCGCCGTTCCGGCGCTGCCTTTGACTGCCGGCGCCTCGGTCAATGGGTAAGAGTGGTGCGCCTTGCGATCGAGTTCCACCTTGTCATCCCCGCTAGCGACGTTCCCAACCCCGGACTTGCAGACGACCCCTGTCATCGCCGGCGAGATCTATGTTCCGACTTCCGCCGAAGAATTCGACGAGGAAAGGGTCTCCTACTGATGCGGCTTCGGAAGCGGCGGCATCTGAGCTCTGTCGCGCCTCATTTGCCGGTCCACGGCTTGAGCATCAGTGACAAAAATCGTTGGCGACGACCAGCTCTCCGATCTTGGCGCGCAGTGACCGACCCGTTTCCTCATCCACCTCCGCAGGCTTTCGGCTGCCCCGCGCGAAGATATCCGCAGCGCCGTCCAGAAGCGATTTCTTCCACAGGTGGATCATCGTCGGATCCACGCCATATCCGGCCGCCAGCTCCGACACCGTGCGCGCGCCCTCAACGGCCTCCAGCGCCACACGGGCCTTGAAGCCCGCGTGATGATTTCTGCGCTTCCGCATTCCGGATCTCCTCGTCTTTGGAGATCAGCAAACGTCAGATCGTAGCCTCCGTCACTGTCCGATTTGCGGGAAGGAGCTCAGACTTCACGTCGCGACGGCGGCAACCAGAGCGTCATGATCCGCCAGCCTCCCCGCCAGGATCGCCTGCTTCCATTGCCGCAGGTCGTCCCCCTCCCCCTGGGCTGCCGACCCAAAGGTCCTGAACGGCTGCCAACTCTTGTCGATTCGAGTGGCGACCATTCCGCCAGCCGCCTCGACAAGCACCAGACCCGAAGCGACATCCCAGATATTCGGCGTGTCAATGCGGCAGGCCTCCAGCAGTCCGGCAGCGACGAAGGCAAGCTCGATGGCTGCTGAACCCGTCTTTCGACCATCACGGGAACCAGTTGTTGCCGGGATCTGCGGTAGGCCCACCAGGCGCCGCCGTACCGCCGGGTTTGCAGCAAGCTCAACTTCCTCCCCATCGAACCGCAGATGACCGCCCTTGCATGCGTGATAGACACCGGGCCGCAGGGCATGGCTGGTCGAGCACCAGGTGGCGCCTGCGATGGGCCTGCCCTTGTAGACGACGCCAATGGCCGCGGCGAAGAGGGGAAACCCGTTGACGAAGTTGGTGGTCCCGTCGATCGGATCGACCGCCCAGACAAAGTCGTGGTTCCTGCCCGGCCGGTCGTCATACTCTTCGCCGATGATGTCATGCTCCGGAAAATGTTCGTTCAGGCGCATGCGGACGATCTTCTCGACGCGTTGGTCGACCTCGGACACCGGATCGCGCAGGGCGTCCTGTCCCGCCTCCGAAGTCTTGTAACGCACTGTCAGCAACGTGCCCAAGGCGCCCTGGATCTCGGCCGCGGCAAGTCGCGCCAGTTCGACGGCCAGTTGCTCGATCTCCGCAAGAGTTGCGGGATCAACGGGTGGATCGACGTTGGGGTCTGTCATCTTCAGTCACCTCTTCTTCGGGGCTGCAGCAGGCAGAAGAACGTGGCGGGGATCGTCATCGATCCTAAGTTCGATCCGCTGCCCGCCGACCTCTTCGACGTGATCGTCGATTCTGAGCAGGATCTGTCGATCCACCTCGAATGACACGTTACGGCCCGACAGGACCTGCACCGGAGGCGCTGCCTCGTCCGGTGCGTTCAGCCATTCCAGCATGTCCAGCCGCCGCTCCTTCCCCAGCAGAACAACCGAGAACCGGCCGTCATATGCGCCGACCGCTGGTGCCAATGGAAGGCGGGGGCCAGAATGGCTCATCGTCAGCGCCTCGGCCATCAGCCAGCGCCCCCTGATCCGCTGGCCATCGACCACCATCTCGGCGGACACGGGGTCGATATCGGCCAGTGCCGTGGCGAGGCCGCGGCGACCATTGAGGATCTTTTCACGTCTGCTGATCGGTGTCGGCTTCTTGTGGTCGATCGATGTGGCAAGGGCACCGAAGCCCGCGCCTTCGAGGATGATCCGCTCACCCGAAGACGTGCGGATCCGGCCAACATGGAAGGGGCGCTGTTCCGCTGCCTCCGGCCAGCCGCCAGAAAGCAGTGAGTGGCGCCCGAACCCCAGGCTGGTGGCGACGTTGTTCGAGCCCCCCAACGGGATGATGCCGAATGGACGGCTGCGGTCTGGCATTTGCGCGACGAGCTTGCACACCGTGCCGTCACCCCCAGCCACGACCACGACGTCGAAGTCTTTGGCCAGGCACTCTGGGAACGCACGGCTGGCGGAGGAACAATAGTCGGCTTGGATGCCTTCCGCCTCCAGCTCTGCGAGAAGTTCTTTTCTCGAGTGATCGCCGGAACCCGCGGCGGGATTGTGGAACAACAGTGCGCGCATCTGGGTCAGGCTTCCTTGCGATCTATTCCTGCATCAACTTACGCCTGCGACTTCGGTTGCACTGAACCGCGCCGGGTTCGCCGGAGGCTGATTTCAGCTCGTGACGCGGCCATGTTTGCAGTTTCCAGAACGGCCTTGAAGTTTGCCTCGGCTTCTGCTGACGGGATGTTCCCGATCGTCTCGAGCAGGCGGCGGTTGTCGACCCGCCAGCCGACGATCCGCCGGGCATAGGCGTCGATGACGAACACCACATAAACGAACCCCTCCAGGTGGCGACATGGGTAAAGTCGCTGACCCAAAGCATGTTCGAAGCGGACACGTGGAACTGCCTCTTCATCTTGTCCGATGGGCATGGAGCCTTCTTGTCGGGCGCCGTTGTTCTGTGCGGCTTGCCGCGGATAATGCATTGAACATCCAAACCCTTCACGATCCTGGCGACTGTGCACGGGGCGACAGCGAAGCCATCCCGAACCAGCTGTCGCCAGACCTTCCGCTCGCCCCGACCTTCCGGACACCATAGCCACGCCAGTTCTCCGCGAAGACGCGCTCGATCTCGGGCCGCAGGACCGTATCACGCCTGGCGCGGTCGGGTGTCTCGACGAGTTGCACGGGGTCTGTTGGCTTTGGCCACCGGGGAGATGGCCAGCCGCACTGTCGATCTTCGCCCTCGAACCCGCAAGGCGCGGGCCGGATCACACATGGTCGATATCCGGAAGGTCGCGGACGGGCTCTACAAAATCTGCCATTCTTTCTCGAAGCCCGGCCCCCGCGTCGGCCAGAAAATCGAACTCGAAGGCACGCCTTGGTCCGTCGCCCTGCACCCTCGCGGCCTCCAATCAAGGGAGGCTGTAGCCCGCAGCTGGGAGGTATCCGTTGAATCCGAAACCGACGAGGGCGCGGCCACGATCATCGACTTCATGCCGGTGCGCATCGACAGGCAGATCTCGGACGTGGTCAGGATCGTCGCTGGCCGCCGCGGGCGAATGGAGTTGAGCCTACGCTTCGACTACGGGCGCATCATCCCGTGGTCAGCGAGGCCGAGGCCGAGGACGGCGTGCGCCCGCGCCGGACCCCATGCGGTGCGGCTCATGGCACCGGTTGCCGTCCACGACCCGGACCAGACGCTGGTGGCTGCTTTCACGATCAGCGAAGGCCAGCAGGTCCCCTTCTCTCTCGCCTATTCGGAGTCGCACCTTCCCATTCCGCAAAGCTGCCAGCCGTTCGCGGCCTTGGTCGAGACCGAGCGCTTCTGGCCGGACTGGGCTGGCCGCTGCCATTACGATGGCCCGTGGAAGGACGCGGTGATGCGGTCGCTGGTCACGGTCAAGGTGCTGACCTGTCGTCCGTCCGGCGGCATCGTCGCCGCACCGACCACCTCGTGGCCGGAACATCCGGGCGGCGCGCGGAACTGGGACTATCGCTTCTGCTGGCTCCGCGATGCGTCGTTCTCGCTCGTGTCGCTTCTGAACGCCGGTTATCGCAAGGAAGCCGAGAACTGGTGCAACTGGCTTTTGCGCGCGGTCGCAGGCGCGGCCTCTCAGGTGCAGCCGCTTTACGGCATCGGGGCCGAGCATCGCAACGACGAGGTGATCCTGGACTGGCTGCCGGGCTTTGCACAGTCGCGTCCGGTGCGGATCGGCAATGCAGCCTACAAGCAGTTGCAGATCGACCTGTTCGGATGCGTGAGGCTTTGTTGCACAAAGTCTTAAGGGGGATTCAGCTGGCGAATCTGGCGTGGTAGCCGTGCTGCATGAGCAGACCCACGCCGCCGAGCTACAAGACCAAGAACTGGCCAGCGTATAAC
>NZ_JAOTBD010000012.1 GCF_026162625.1 Paracoccus beibuensis
GCGGCATCTTCCGCCCCATCCTCTACGCCGTCCCAATGCAGTACCTCGCCTACCACACCGCCGTCGCAAAAGGCACAGACGTCGACCAGCCCAGAAACCTCGCAAAATCCGTAACCGTGGAATAGATCGTAGGATCGCTTGCTCCTCGCGTCGCGGGGGCAGACGGACCCGCGCGTCAGGTGCGGCGGAAGGTGAGGTAGTGGGGCGCTCGCCCCGCGCGCAGCGCCTTCTGCTCGTACCTCGTGCGGATCCAGTCGTCCCAGGCCCGGTCGGTGTCCAGGATCATCTCGAACCCGACCGGCGGAACCTCCTCCCGGGCTTGGCGGATATAGTCGGGAATGTCGCTGGCCACCCGAAAGATCCCGCCGGGCGCCATCACCCGCGCCAGCGGCAGCAGGTGCTCGGGCGTCACGAAACGACGGCGATGGTGCCGCGCCTTCGGCCATGGGTCAGGGTACATCAGGAACGACCGCTCGATGCTGGCGTCCGGCAGCACGTCCATCAGGTCGCGTGCATCGCCCGGATGAACGCTGACATTCGCGACCTCCGCCGCCCGGATCTTGCCCAGAAGCATCGCGACGCCGTTGATGAACGGTTCGCAGCCGATGATACCGATCCCGGGATAGGTCTTCGCCATGTGCACCATATGCTCGCCGCCGCCGAAGCCGACCTCAAGCCAAACCGGGCGCTGGTCACCGAAGATCGCCCGTGGGTCGATCTGTCGCCGCCCCGGGTTCTCATCTAACGAGATGCCGCGGGGCCGAAGCTCGCCCAGATCCTCTGAAAGATACCCCTTCTGGCTCTGGCGCAGGGTCTTTCCGTGCCTGCGGCCGTAGAAGTTGCGGCGCGGCGGATCGGGATCGAAGCTGGACTTGGATGTATCGCTCATGCGGCGGCATTGCCGCAAGCCGCAGTCGGTTTCAAGCCCCATCACGCCGTCGCACAGGCACAGAGAGCCAAGCCGCCAGCTTCAGGACCACAGCGGGGGGTCCGGGGGGCCGGCCCCCCCCGGCCGCCGCGGGACGCAATGGCGCCGCCGCTCAGTCGGCCATCAGCCGGCTGATGATTACCGTGACCTCGGGCTTCTTGCCGATCTCTTCCATGGCGACCTGACGCGTGATCTTTCGGATCGCCTCGTCCAGCTTGCCGTCGTCACGAACCGTTCGGGCATCCGCACGGTCCAGGAACTCGGACAGCTCGCCCTCGATCTGACGAACCAGATCGGCGCCGCCTCGACCGCGCTCGGACAGGCCCATGACCTCGACCCAGGCATCCGGCAGGACGTTGTCGTCTTCGTCGACGATGACGCTGACGGTCGCGTGGCCATTCAGCGCCATCCGGATCCGGTCGCGGACAACGCCGTCCATCGACCCGATCAGGACGTTGCCGTCGAGGTAGAGCCTGCCGGTCTCGACATGGTCGACCACCTTCGGCGTCGTCCCCGTCAGGTCCAGCATGGCACCGTTGACGACGATCTCGGCGGCCATGCCCTTGCTGCGGGCCAGCATCACGTGCTCTCGCAGGTGCAGGTGCTCCCCGTGCATGGGGACCACGATCCGCGGCTTGAGGATGTCGTGCATCGCCTCGATGTCGGGCCGGTTCGCGTGCCCCGAGACGTGATAAAGCCCGTCATCGGCGTCATAGACCTCGATGCCGTTCTCGCTCAGCGCGTTCATGATCCTCCCGACCGAGCGCTCGTTCCCCGGGATCGTCTTTGAACTGAAGAGGAAGCTGTCCCCTTCCTTCAGCGACAGGCCAAGATAGCGGCCTCGCGACAGCTGTGCGCTGGCGGCCCTGCGCTCGCCCTGGCTGCCGGTCACCAGCAGCAGCACCTCGCTGCGCGGCAGCTTGGCGGCCTCATCGGGGCCGATCGTGTCCGGAAAGTCGCGCAGGACGCCGCTGTCCAGCCCGACGCTGACCATGCGCCGCATCGCCCGTCCCAGCAGACAGACCTTGCGCCCTGACGCCCTGGCCGCATCGGCCAGCGTCTTCAGCCGCGCGATGTTGCTGGCAAATGTCGTTGCCACCACCAGGTTCGGCTGCGCCATGACCCATTCCAGGATCGGCGTCGCCAAAAGCGCCTCGGACCGGCCGGGATGGGTCGAGAAGATGTTGGTGCTGTCGCAGGCCAGCACCTTCACGCCCTCGCCCTCGGCGGCGATCTCGGCCAGGCCGATGGGGTCGAAGGCGTCGCCGACAATCGGAGTCACGTCCGTCTTGAAATCGCCCGTGTGCACGATCCGCCCCGCCGGCGTGTCGATCACCAGAGCCGAGCTTTCGGGGATCGAGTGGCTGATCGGCAGGAACTGCACCGTGAACGGTCCCACCTGCGTCACGGCGGGCCGCGCCTCGGTGATGTTCACCGCCTCGACCGGCAGACCCATCTCCTCCATCTTCAGTCGCACCAGCGTCCCGGTAAAGCGGCGCGCATAGATCGGCACGTCAAGACGCCCCCACAGATGCCCGATGGCGCCGATATGGTCCTCGTGGCCGTGGGTGATGAAGATCGCCTCCAGCCGATGGCGGTTCTGCTCCAGCCAGGTCAGGTCCGGCATGATCAGGTCGATGCCGGGGCTGGCATCCATATCCCCGAAGGTGACGCCCAGATCCACCAGGATCAGCCTCTCCTTCCCCGGCGCGCCATATCCATAGACATAGGCGTTCATGCCGATTTCGCCCGCGCCGCCAAGCGGCAGATAGATCAGGCGGTCAGCCATTGCCCATCTCCTTGTTGTAATCGTGAATCAGACGCAGCCCGTGCATCGTCAAATCGTCTTCTATGGCGTCGAACAGGTCAAACCCCTGATCGAACAACGGCGCAAGCCCGCCGGTGGCTATCACTTTCATCGGACGGTCGCGCTCGGCGCGGATCTTGTCCACGATACCGTCGACCAGACCGACATATCCCCAGAACACGCCTGACTGGATACATGCAACCGTATTCGTGCCGATCACCCTCTGCGGCATCGTCACATCGACATGAGGAAGCGACGCCGCGCCCATGTGCAGCGCCTCGAGCGACAGGTTGACGCCCGGCGCGATTGCCCCGCCGATATAGGCCCCGTCGACGTCCACCACGTCGAAGGTCGTGGCCGTGCCGAAATCCACCACAATCAGATCCGGCCCATGCCGGTCATAGGCGCCAACGGTGTTGACCAGCCGATCCGGGCCGACGGTGGTTCCTGGATCGACCCGCGGCGGCACCGGCAGCAGGCAATCCGGCTTGCCCACGACAAGTGGACGCGTCTCGAAGTAGCGGTTGCACAGGACACGCAGGTTGAAGACCACCCGCGGGGCCGTTGCGCTGATGATGCAGGCGTCGATCTGCAGCTCGAACTTCTGGACGGCGATCAGCGTGGACAGCCAGACATAATATTCGTCGGCGGTCCGGCGATGATCCGTCCGAATGCGCCAATGCGCCAGGAAGCGGCTGCCGTCCCAGATCGAGAAGACCGTGTTGGTGTTGCCGGTGTCGATGCAAAGCAGCATGGGCCTACCCGTCAAAATGAATATCTGCAGCCGAAATCGCCTGCCGCCCCTGTGCCGTCACAAGAAGCAGCGCGCCGCTGTCGTCGATGCCCTCGAACCGGCCCTGCATCAGGGTCTTGCCGGTGCGGGCGGTGATCGTCTCGCCCAGTCTTGCAGCGCGGGCCATCCAGGCGTTGCGGATCGGGCCGAATCCGTAGGCGGCCACCTGGCGCTGCCAGCCGTCGAAGCTGGCGGCGAGGGCGTCCAGCAGGTCGTCGGGGCTGACTTGCAGCCCCGTCTCTCCGGCCAGGCTGACGGGACGCAGCGCGCCCTCCTCGACCTCTGAAAGATCGGGGGCCGCTGCCAGGTTCACGCCGATGCCGATCACCAGCGTTGCCACCTGTCCGCCTGCCCCGGCGCTTTCCAGCAGGATCCCGGACAGCTTGCCGCCGTTCAGCAGCACGTCGTTCGGCCACTTCAGCGCCAGGTTCAGGCTGGGGCCGCAGAGCATCCGCAGCGCGTCGTAGACCGCCAAGGCGGCCACGAAGGACAATCGCGCCGCATCAGCCGGACCGCCCGTCGGGCGCATCACCAAGCTTGCCGCAAGGTTTCCCGGCGGGTCGGTCCAGGCCCGGCCCCGACGACCGCGCCCGGCTTCTTGCCGCCGCGCCATGATCCATGCCGGTCCCGCAAGAGACGGCGCCAGCCGCATGGCCTCCGCATTTGTGCTGTCCACCCGGTCGAGGACGTGGCGCGCCACACCCTCGGGCCAGACAACGGGCGCGGCGTTATTCAACGATGACCACGGCCGGATCGACGGCGGTGGCCGGGTCGACGACCACCAGCGGCTCGACCAGCGACAGCGCTGCCGTGGCAGCCGCGTCGTCGACGCCGACCATGGTGACGGCGCCCAGCAGCAGCGCGGCCGCCGGGACCATCAGGGCGGCGTACTGGACCGCGCCCATGCGGCTGACGACCGGCTCGGCCTCTTCGCCGAAGAACATGTAGTAGACGATGCGGAGGTAATAGAACGCCCCGATGACCGACGCGATGACGCCCAGGACGGCCAGCCAGGACATGCCGGCATCGACCGCCGCCGTCAGTACGCCGTACTTGGCGAAGAAGCCCAGGAAGGGCGGCACACCGGCCAGGCTGAACATCAGGAACAGGACGGCAAAGCTCTTCAGCGGCTCGCCCTGCGCGAAGCGGTGCAGGCTGGCGAGGTCGGTGACGGGACGCCCCTCACGCTCCAGCGACAGGATGAAGGCGAAGGTGCCGACGTTCATGACGGCATAGATCGCCATGTACATCAGCATCGCCTGCACGCCGACGGCCGTGCCGGCCGCCAGACCCACCAGTGCAAAGCCCATGTGGGCGATCGAGGAATAGGCCATCAGGCGCTTGACGTTGCGCTGACCGATGCCGGCGATGGACCCCAGGAACATCGACAGCACGGCCAGGACCGCGATGATCTGCGTCCAGTCGGCGGGAACGTTCCCGAAGGCGTCGAACATCAGCCGTGCGATCAGCGCTGTCGCCGCGACCTTGGGCGCGGTCGCCATGAAGGCCGTCACCGGCGAAGGCGCACCCTCGTAGACGTCGGGCGTCCACATGTGGAACGGCACGGCCGAGACCTTGAAGGCCAGACCGACCAGCAGGAATACCAGGCCGAACAGCAGCCCAAGGGGCAGCGCGCCAAGGGTCACGGCGGTGATGATGCCCGCGAAGCTGGTAGTGCCGGCAAAGCCGTAGACCAGCGACGCACCATAGAGCAGCAGGCCAGAGCTGAGCGAGCCGAGGATGAAGTACTTCAAGCCGGCTTCGGACGACTTGGCGCTTTCGCGCCTCGAGGCGGCCAGGACATAGATCGACAGCGACTGAAGCTCCAAGCCCATGTAGAGGGTCAGCAGGTCGCCGGCCGACACCATGAGCATCATGCCGACCGTCGAAAGAACCATCAGGATCGGGTATTCGAACTTCATCAGCCCGTGGCGGCTCATGTAGTCCGCGCTCATCGCGAGGACGGCGGCGGCGGACAGCAGGATCGTGACCTTGGCAAAGCGCGCGAAGGCGTCGTCCATGAACATGCCGAAGAACGCGGGCTGCTGAGGCCGGTCGGTGACGCCTACATACATGCCGGCCACCAGCAGCGCCAGCACGCTGGCCCAGAGGATCGGCCGCGCGATCTGGTCCTTGCCGAAATAGGCCCCCGCCAGCAGCGCCGCCAGCGCATAGATCGCAAGCAGCAGCTCGGGCAGAATGGTGGAAAGATCCAGTCCGGTCATCTTGCGTTCCTCAATGGCTGACGGTGGCCGCGGCCAGGTCGTCCGTCGCTGCGTCTTCGGGCAGCGCGTCGTGAATGTTCACCAGCAGCGCCTGGACCGAGGGGCCGGTGATGTCGGTCACCAGGCGCGGATAGACGCCCAGGATCAGGGTCATGGCAATCAGCGGAACGAAGATCCACTTTTCGCGCGGGGTCATGTCGGTAATGGTGCGCAGGCTTTCCTTGATCAGCGCGCCCATCGTCACGCGGCGATAGAGCCAGAGCGCATAGGCGGCCGAGAAGATGACGCCCGTGCAGGCCACGAAGGCCACCCAGGTGTTCGCGCGGAACGCGCCCAGCAGCGTCAGGAATTCGCCCACGAAGCCCGAGGTGCCCGGCAGGCCCACGTTCGACATGGTGAAGAACATGAAGATCAGCGCATAGACCGGCATCCGGTTCACCAGGCCGCCATAGGCGTCGATTTCACGCGTATGCATGCGGTCGTAGATGACACCCACGCAGAGGAACAGCGCCCCCGAGATGAAGCCGTGCGACAGCATCTGGAAGATCGCGCCGTCCAGGCCCTGCTGGTTCGCGGCGAAGATGCCCATGGTCACGTAGCCCATGTGCGCGACCGAGGAATAGGCGATCAGCTTCTTCATGTCGGACTGCGCCAGCGCCACCAGCGAGGTGTAGACAATGGCGATCGCCGACATCCACAGCACCAGCCCCTGCAGCAGGTCCGCCGCCACGGGGAACATTGGAAGGCTGAAGCGCAGGAAGCCGTAGCCGCCCATCTTCAGCAGCACCGCCGCCAGCACCACCGATCCGGCCGTCGGCGCCTGGACGTGCGCGTCGGGCAGCCAGGTATGGACCGGCCACATCGGCATCTTGACCGCGAAGCTGGCGAAGAAGGCCAGGAACAGCAGCGTCTGCATGCCGCCCACCACGGTGAAGCCCAGCACCTGCATGGTCTGCGACGGGAAGTCGAAGGCCAGCAGCTGCGCGATGTCGGTCGTGCCTGCCGTGCGGGCCATGGCGATCATCGCGACCAGCATCAGGACCGAGCCGATGAAGGTATAGAGGAAGAACTTGAACGTCGCGTAGATGCGGTTCGCCCCGCCCCAGATGCCGATGATCAGGAACATCGGGATCAGGCCGGCCTCGAAGAACAGGTAGAACAGGATCAGGTCCAGCGCCGCGAAGACGCCGATCATCAACCCTTCCAGCACCAGGAAGGCGATCATGTATTCCTTGACCCGCGTCTTGACGTCCCAGGTGGACAGGATCGTCAGCGGCATCAGGAAGGTCGTCAGCAGCACGAACAGGATCGAGATGCCGTCGACGCCCATCTTGTAGCGCAGGCCCATGATCCAGGCATGATCCTCGACGAACTGGAAGCCGGTGTTCGACGGATCGAACCCTGCCAGCAGGAACAGCGAGATCAGGAAGGTCGCGGTGGTCGCGATCAGCGCAAGGTACTTGGCGTTCTTCTGCGAGGCGGCGTCGTCGCCACGCAGGAACAGCGCCAGTATCCCCGCCGCAACGATCGGCAGGAAGGTGATGATCGAAAGAAGGTTCGTCATGATCAGTACGTGCCCCGCATCATCACCCAGATCAGCAAGCCCACGATGCCCAGAACCATCGCGAAGGCATAATGGAACAGATAGCCCGACTGCACCCGACCGGCGAACCGTGTCAGGCGCGGGATGATTCCCAAGGCGATCCCGTTGATGGCGCCGTCGATAACGGCTCCGTCACCGGCCGTCCACAGCTTGCGGCCGATCCAGCGGGTCGGACGCACGAACATCGCGTCATATGCCTCGTCGAAATACCACTTGTTCAGCAGGAACTGGTAGAGACCGTGTTGCTGACGGGCGAGCTTCGCCGGCGCTTCCGGCTGACGGATGTACATCAGCCAGGCAAGGCCGAGCCCCAGGATCATCGCGACGAAGGGCGACAGCTTGACCCACGCCGGGACCGAGTGCGCGTCGTGCATGACCTGGTTCTCGGTGCCCATGAAGATCGCCCCGCGTTCGTAGCCGGCGACGGGTGCATGGGCTTCGGCGGGATCTTCGGCGGCGCCTGCCGCGGCATGTGTCGCCGCTCCCTCCGGGTTGTCATGCGCGCCCTCGGCCACGCTGCCTTCCAGCGCGGTCGCGTCCTCGTTGGCGTGGTCGGCACCGGCATCGTGATGCGCAGCGGGCGGCAGGCCGAAGAACCGCTCGACGTTGTCGCCGAAGAAGCTGCCGTACCAGACCATCCCCGAGAAGATCGCCCCGAGCGCCAGAATGCCAAGCGGAATGGTCATCACGCGCGGGCTCTCATGGGCATGGTCATGCGCATGATGATCGCCGCGCGGCTTGCCGAAGAAGGTCATGAAGATCAGCCGCCAGCTGTAGAAGCTGGTCATGGCCGCGGCGATCACCAGCATCCAGAAGGCATAGCCGTTGCCGGAGGCATAGGCGCTCTCGATCACGGCGTCCTTGGACAGGAAGCCCGCGAAACCGATATGGGTCAGGGGAATACCGACGCCGGTGATGGCCATCGTGCCGATCACCATCGCCCAGAAGGTCAGCGGGATCTTCTTCCGCAGCCCGCCATAGTTCCGCATGTCCTGTTCGTGGTGCATCGCGTGGATGACAGAACCGGCACCCAGGAACAGCATCGCCTTGAAGAAGGCATGCGTGAACAGGTGAAACATCGCCACCGAATAGACGCCGACGCCCGCGGCCACGAACATGTAGCCCAGCTGCGAACAGGTGGAATAGGCGATGACGCGTTTGATGTCGTTCTGCACCAGACCGACCGTTGCCGCGAAGAAGGCGGTCGAAGCGCCGATGATGACGATGAACAGCTTGGCCTCGGGCGCGAACTCGTAAAGCGGCGACATCCGGCAGACCAGGAACACGCCCGCCGTCACCATCGTCGCCGCGTGGATCAGCGCCGACACGGGCGTCGGACCCTCCATGGCGTCGGGCAGCCAGGTGTGCAGGAACAGCTGCGCGGACTTGCCCATCGCGCCGATGAACAGCAGCACCGCCAGCACGTTTGCCGCGTTCCAGTCGCGCCACAGGAAGGTCATCTGCGTGTCGGCCAGCATCGGAAGCTGGGCGAAGATCTGGTCGAACTGGATCGAGCCGGTCAGCCACCACAGCCCGAAGATCCCCAGGAGGAAGCCGAAATCGCCGACGCGGTTGACGATGAAGGCCTTCATCGCGGCGGCGCCCGCCGACTGCTTCTTATAGTAGAAGCCGATCAGCAGATAGGACGCGACGCCCACGCCCTCCCAGCCGAAGAACATCTGCAGCAGGTTGTCGGCCGTCACCAGCATCAGCATGGCGAAGGTGAAGAAGGACAGGTAGGCGAAGAACCTCGCCCGGTAGGGCTCGGCGTCCGAGAAATTCTCGTCATGCGCCATGTAGCCGAAGGAATACAGGTGCACGAGCGCCGAGACCGTGGTGATGACGATCAGCATGATGGCCGTCAGCCGGTCCAGCCGTATCGCCCATTCCGCGGCGAAGTCGCCCGACACGATCCAGTCGAAGACGGGGATCTGCCGCAGTTCGCCGTCCAGCGTCAGGAAGACGATCCAGGACAAGGCCGCGGCGGCGAACAGAATGGCCGTCGTCAGGACCTGCGCCCCACGCTCGCCGATCAGGCGCCAGCCGAAGCCGGCGATCAGCGCGCCCAGCAGCGGGGCAAAGAGGATGAATTGCGCCATGGGTTCCTTACCCCTTCATCACGTTGATGTCTTCCACCGCGATCGTGCCGCGGTTCCGGAAGAAGACGACCAGAATGGCCAGGCCGATGGCCGCCTCGGCGGCGGCGACTGTCAGGATGAACATCGTGAAGATCTGCCCTCCCAGATCGCCCAGATGGGCAGAAAAGGCGACGAAGTTGATGTTGACCGCCAGAAGCATCAGCTCGATCGACATCAGGATGACGATGACGTTCTTGCGATTCACGAAGATGCCGAAGATCCCGGCAACGAAGAGGACCGCCCCCACGACAAGGTAATGTGTCAATCCGATCATCTTTTCAGTCCCTCCGGGTCTGTCACCCGTTGAAATATCCGTTCGCGACAAGAACGGCCGTGGCGATGCCGATCGCCACCGCCGTCCAGCCCGCCGCGTTCACAGGCCCTGGCCGGGCCTCACGTCACGCAGCTGCATGGCCTTGGCCGGGTCGCGGTGCATCTGCGCGATCACGTCCTGGCGCTTGACGTTGGTGCGATGCCGCATGGTCAGCGTGATGGCTCCGATCATCGCGACCAGCAGGATCAGGCCGGCGACCTGGAACGGCAGGATGTAGCGGTCATAGAGAACCAGGCCAATGGCGTTGGTGTTCAGTGCCGGCACCGGCATCGGCACCGACCGCAGCGTCGCTGACCGGTCCGAGGATTCCCAGGCGCCGAAGGCGATGGCCAGCTGCGCAAGCAGGATGATCGCGATCAGGCCCGCCAGCGGCAGGTACTGCGCGAATTCGCCCTTCAGCTCCTTGAAGTCGACGTCGAGCATCATGACCACGAAAAGGAACAGAACCGCGACAGCGCCGACATAGACGATGACCAGCAGCATCGCCACGAACTCGGCCCCCAGCAGCACGAAGAGGCCGGCGGCAGACAGGAAGGACAGGATCAGCCACAGCACCGAATGGACCGGGTTGCGGGCCAGGACGACCATGAAGCCCGCCACGCAGACGGTGATCGCGAACAGGTAGAAGGCAAAGGTGATCATTCGGAGCTTCCTTCCGTTTCGGTAAAGACCGACCGCGCGATCTCCAGCGCCTTCTGCATCGCCGGGATGCCGCCGAACATCCCCATCTGGTAGATCACCTCGGCGATCTCGCGCGGGGTGGCGCCGGCCTCGATGGCATGGCGGATGGTCAGGCGCAGCTGCGGCTCGGCCATGGCGCCCTGCACCGTCATCGCGGCGATGGTCACAAGCAGGCGCGTCTTGGCGTCCAGCCCGTCGCGGTTGAAGGTCCGGCCGAACCACATCTCCAGCATGTCGGCCGGCATGGTCGGGAACATCTTCTCGAAGGCCTTGGGGTCGAAATGCTCCAGCGCGGGATTGAAGGTCCGCGCCATCTCCTGGCCCTGCGTCAGCATCTGCTGGAACATCTTGGTGAACGGATCGGTCATCTGTACGGCGCGTCCGTGGCCAGATTGCGAGCAATCTCGGCTTCCCAGCGCAGCCCGTTGTCCAGCAGGCGTTCCTTGTCGTAGAACAGCTCCTCGCGGGTCTCGGTCGCGAACTCGAAATTCGGCCCTTCGACGATGGCGTCGACCGGGCAGGCCTCTTGGCAGAAGCCGCAATAGATGCACTTGGTCATGTCGATGTCATAGCGCGTCGTGCGCCGCGAGCCGTCGTCGCGCGGCTCGGCATCGATGGTGATGGCCTGCGCGGGGCAGATTGCCTCGCACAGCTTGCAGGCGATGCAGCGTTCCTCGCCGTTGGGATAGCGGCGCAGGGCGTGTTCGCCGCGGAAGCGCGGCGACAGCGGGCCCTTTTCGTGCGGATAGTTGATCGTCGCCTTGGGCGCGAAGAAGTACCGCAGGCCCAAGCCAAAGCCTTTGATGAAGTCCACCATCAGGAAGTACTTGGTGGCGCGCGCGATGTCGAAAGCCATCAGAACTGCTCTCCTTGCTTGGGCGCGGCGAAGCGGTCGAAGGCCGCCACATAGTCGCGCAACCTGGCATCGTCGGCCTTTTCGCGGTCGAGGTTGTTCGACAGGAAATGCGCGAACTCGGCCTTGTCGGATTCGCTGGCACGGGCCAGCGCCTCGGCGATCTTGTTCGAATAAGCCATGACTTACACTCCTGCCCAACGGGCCCAGAACCCACCGAAGACTTCGAATTTCGCAAGGAACGCGACGATCACCACCCAGCCCAGGGACAGCGGCAGGAACACCTTCCAGCCGATCCGCATCAGCTGGTCATAGCGGTACCGCGGCACGATCGCCTTCACCATCGCGAACATGAAGAACCAGAAGACCATCTTCAGGAACATCCAGATCGCGCCGTCCGGCAGGCCCGGGATGGGCGACAGCCAGCCGCCGAAGAAGAGGATGCTGATCAGCGCGCACATCAGCCACATCGCGATGTATTCGCCCGCCATGAACAGCAGGTAGGGGGTCGAGGAATATTCGGTCATGAAGCCCGCGACCAGTTCCGATTCCGCCTCGGGCAGGTCGAAGGGCGGGCGGTTTGTCTCGGCCAGGGCCGAGACAAAGAACAGCACGACCATCGGCAGGTGCGGCAGCCAGTACCAGGAGAGGATCCCCGCCCCGCGCTGCGCCTCGACGATCAGCGACAGGTTCATGGACCCACTTGAGATGATGACGCCGATGATGATCAGGCCCAGGCTGACCTCGTAGGAGATCATCTGCGCCGCCGACCGCAGCGAGCCGAGGAACGGGAACTTCGAGTTCGAGGCCCAGCCCCCCATGATCACGCCGTACACCTCCAGCGAGGAGACCGCAAAGATGAAGAGGATTCCGACATTGATGTCGGCCATCACCCAGCCTGGGGCGAACGGAATCGCCACGAAAGCCAGCAGCGCCAGCATCATCGACAGGAAGGGCGCCAGGAAGAAGACGAACTTGTCCGCGCCCGCCGGCACGACCACTTCCTTGACCACGAACTTCAGCGCATCCGCGAATGTCTGCAGGATCCCCCAGGGGCCCACGACATTCGGTCCGCGGCGCATCTGCACGGCGGCCCAGATCTTGCGGTCGCCATAGACCATGTAGACCAGCGACAGCATCACGAAGGCGATGATCGCCAGACCCTGCGCCAGCAGGATGATCGCGATGCCCCAGGAAGATGCCCAAAAATCAGCCATGATGCCTGTTCCTCTTCCTTACGCCGCAGGAATGCCGCGTGCCCTGCATTCGCGCAGGGTGTTTTTCGTTTCCATTACCCGGAGCCCCATCGGCTTGTCCTGCGACAGGGTGAAGGCGGAACCGATCAGCAGCTTGCCGTCCCGCTCTGCCTGCAATGTCCGGATGTGGCGTCCATAGGGGGCGCCGTTCGCTTCGGCCCAACCGGCCAGCGCGCAGGTGGCATACGAGAACGCGATATCCGCGTCCACCCCCTGCTGCAGATTGGCGGTCACCTCGACCAAGTCGTTGCCGTCGCCGGACCCCAGGACCTCGACCCTGGCGGCGATGAACTGCGCGGAGTCGATTTCGATCCCTTCGCGCATCGCCGGCAGGGCCGGGCCGCTCCGGGCGGCGAACGCCTCCAGCGCCTTTTCCTGCGCGGTCTTCTCGCGCGGCAGGTTCGGCGCGACCATGCCCGAGAGATCGAGGTCCAGGTTGGCGTTCAGCGCCACAAGATCGGCCTCGGTCACCTGGAAGGCATCGCGCCCGGCCGGGCTGTCGAGGTCCATCGTGGTCACGCTGCCGTCCTCCTCGAGGATCAGGATCTCTCCGGACTTGGTCGAGATCCGCGCGCGGCCCAAACCGGCCGTGTCGCCGGGCGCCGCGACCAGCGCGGACAGTTGCGCGGGCTTGGACCGGGGCCGGTCGGTGTCTTCACCGGTATCGGAGAAGCAACCGCCGAGCGTCAGGACCGTGATGCCCGTTAGGATGATGCGCATCCTCATCCGGCTACTCCGCCGCCAGCGCAGGCAGGCCGCGCGCCGCCGCCATGCGCGATAGTTCCCCCATCAGAGGGGAGCAGCGCGCGATCGGGTTCGTCAGGTAGAAGTCCCTGATCGGGTTCACGAAGCTGGCGCGACCCAGGTCGCGCATCGGCAGGCGCTGCCAGTCGCTTTCGACGACCTGGTCGATGCGGCCCAGATGCGGAACGGCCTCGACCAGCTTGCGGCGCAGTTGCGCCAGGCTGTCCCAGGGCAGCGTGTGCCCCAGTTCGGCCGACAACGCGCGCAGGATCGCCCAGTTCTCCTTGGCCTCGCCGGGCGCGAAGTTCGCACGCAGCGCCAGCTGGGGCCGGCCTTCGGTGTTCACGAAGAGGCCCATCTCCTCGGTATAGCAGGCGGCGGGCAGGATGATGTCGGCGCGGTGCGCGCCCCTGTCGCCATGGCTGCCCTGATAGATCACGGTCGCGCCCGGCGCGATCTCGACCTCGTCGGCGCCAAGGTTGAAGATCACCTCGGCCCCGTCGATGGCGGCGTTCAGACCGCCTTCGGTCACCGCACCCACATCCATCGCGCCGACGCGCGACGCCGCGCTGTGCAGCACCAACAGGCGGGCGCCCGTCGTCTCGGCCAAGGCCTGTGCATGGGCCAGGACGCCCTCGCCGTCGGCCTCGCGCAGGGCGCCCTGCCCCACGATCACCACGCCCGGCTTGTCCGACGCCTCGGCCTTCTCGAGCAGCGTGGACAGCGCCGCACGGTCGGTGCCGGCGTGGTCATAGTCATAGGTCAGGTCGACCGCCTGGCCGATCACCGTCACCTGCGCCCCATGCACCCAGGCCTTCCGGATGCGGGCGTTCAGGACCGGCGCCTCGTCGCGCGGGTTGGTGCCGATCAGCACGATGCTAACCGCGCCGTCGATGTCCGCAATGGTCGCGTTGCCGACATAGCCCGACCGGTTCCCCGCCGGCAGCCTCGTGCCGTCGGTCCGGCATTCGACCGAACCACCCAGCGCCTCGACCAGCGTCTTCAGGCTGAAGGCCGCCTCGACCGAGGCCAGGTCGCCGACCAGGCCTGCGACCTTCCGGCCCTGCATCGCAAGAGCGGCGGCGGTCAGTGCCTCGGGCCAGGTGGCCGGACGCAGCTTGCCGTTCTCGCGCAGATAGGGCTTGTCCAGCCGCTGCCGGCGCAGGCCGTCCCAGACGAAGCGGGTCTTGTCGCTGATCCACTCCTCGTTCACGCCGTCATGGTTGCGCGGCAGGATGCGCATCACTTCGCGCCCCTTGGTATCCACGCGAATGCTGCTGCCAAGCGCGTCCATGACGTCGATCGTTTCGGTCTTCGACAGCTCCCACGGGCGGGCGGTGAAGGCATAGGGCTTCGACACCAATGCGCCCACCGGGCAGAGGTCGATGATGTTGCCCTGCAGGTTCGATGCCAGCGTCTGGTTCAGATAGCTGGTGATCTCGCTGTCCTCGCCGCGCCCGGTCTGGCCCATCTGGCTGATGCCCGCGACCTCGCTGGTGAAGCGCACGCAGCGGGTGCAGCTGATGCAGCGGGTCATGTGGGTCTCGACCAACGGGCCCAGGTTCAACTCCTCGGCGGCGCGCTTGGGCTCGCGATAGCGGCTGAAATCGACGCCGTAGGCCATCGCCTGGTCCTGCAGGTCGCATTCGCCGCCTTGGTCGCAGATCGGGCAGTCCAGCGGATGGTTGATGAGCAGGAACTCCATCACTCCCTCGCGGGCCTTCTTGACCATGGGGCTGTTGGTGCGGATCTCGGACGGCGCGCCTTCGGGGCCGGGGCGCAGGTCCTTGACCTGCATGGCGCAGCTGGCGGCGGGCTTGGGCGGGCCGCCCACGACCTCGACCAGGCACATGCGGCAGTTGCCGGCGATAGACAGGCGCTCGTGATAGCAGAAGCGCGGGATCTCGATCCCGGCCAGCTCGCATGCCTGGATCAGGGTCAGGTTGGGATCGACCTCGATTTCCATGCCATCGATCTTGATTGTCCGCAAATCGGCCATGATGTGTTCCTTACCTGGCACTCAGCAACGATCCCGCGACCGTCTGCCGTGCGATTTCGTCCCGCCCGAGGCGGCAAAAGGTTTCCGGCTGCCCGTTCACGACGCCACGCTCGACCATGTAGCGGTCGGCGGTCGCGTAGATGCGCCTGCGATCGTCGCGGCTGTCGAGGAAGGCGTCGATCTGCGCTTCGCTGTAGCCCTGGTCCAGCGCGTACCGCTTGAGCTTCCGCGCCTCCGAGAAGGCCCGGATGATCCGCGCGTCTATGCTGGGGCAACCGCGGCGGACCAGATCCGCGACGCGGGCCTGCACGAGGCGGTCGTTCACGTAGGCGTTCTGGCTCAGCGGCTCCAGCGCGACGGCGGGGGTGGCCGCCAGCAGGGCGGCAGCGATCAGGGGGCGCAGCATGGCACGATCCTTCCGGTGATGATGTGTCCCCACATAACTACCCGGCAGGCCATCTGCCCGACACGAGGCCGTGCGGCCGCCGTGATATGCCCCCCGCGTCATCATTCCGCCGCCAGTGCGCCCATGCGCCCGGTCTTCTTCGCCTTCAGCCGATCCTCGATCTCTCCGCGGAAGTTGCGGATCAGGCCCTGGATCGGCCAGGCGGCCGCGTCGCCAAGCGCACAGATGGTGTGGCCCTCGACCTGCTTGGTCACGTCCAGCAGCATGTCGATTTCCTCGACCTCGGCCTCGCCGGTGACCAGACGCTCCATCACGCGCATCATCCAGCCGGTGCCTTCGCGGCAGGGCGTGCACTGGCCGCAGCTTTCGTGCTTGAAGAACTTGGACAGCCGCCAGACGGCCTTGATGACGTCGGTGTCCTGGTCCATCACGATCATGCAAGCGGTGCCGAAGGACGACCGCAATTCGCGCATGCCGTCATAGTCCATGATGGCGTTCTCGCACTGCTCGGCCGTCAGGATCGGGCAAGAGGCGCCGCCGGGGATCACCGCCTTGAGGTTCTTCCAGCCGCCGCGCACGCCGCCGCCATGCTTCTCGATCAGCTCGCGCATGGGGATCGACATGGCCTCCTCGACCACGCAGGGCGCGTTCAGGTGACCGGTCAGGCCGAACAGCTTGACGCCCGCGTTGTTCGGACGGCCGAAGCCCGCGAACCATTCCGGCCCGCGCCGCAGGATCGTCGGCACGACCGCGATCGATTCGACGTTGTTCACCGTGGTCGGGCAGCCATAAAGCCCCGCGCCCGCCGGGAAGGGCGGCTTCATCCGGGGCATGCCCTTCTTGCCTTCCAGGCTCTCCAGAAGCGCCGTCTCCTCGCCGCAGATATAGGCGCCTGCGCCGTGGTGCAGGTAGAGGTCGAAATCCCAGCCCGAGCCGGCGGCATTCGCCCCCAGCAGACCCGCGTCATAGCATTCGTCGATTGCGGACTGCAGGGCCTCGCGCTCTCGGATGTATTCGCCGCGCAGGTAGATGTAGCAGGCATGAGCGTTCATCGCGAAGCTGGCGATCAGCGCGCCTTCGATCAGCGTGTGCGGATCATGACGCATGATCTCGCGGTCCTTGCACGTTGCGGGTTCGGATTCGTCGGCATTGATGACCAGATAGGCCGGGCGCCCGTCCGATTCCTTGGGCATGAACGACCACTTCAGCCCGGTGGGAAAGCCCGCGCCCCCGCGTCCGCGCAGGCCGGATGCCTTCATCTGCTCGATGATCTTGTCGCGGCCTCGGCCCAGGATCTCGGCGGTGCCGTCCCAGTGCCCGCGTTTCTGCGCGCCGGCCAAGCTGCGGTCGCCCATCCCGTAGAGGTTGGTGAAAATGCGATCCTGGTCTTTCAGCATCCGTTCGATCCTCTCATTCCGGCGTCACGCATTCCTGCGCCGCCAGATACGCCAGGTCACGATCAGCGACCAGACAAAAGCGCCGATGGCGGCGAGGTCGGCCAGATAGGCCCACCGTCCCGCCCAGTCATATTCCTTCCCGACCGCCTGAATGGCGATCCAGATCAGCATGGTCACCGCGATGACGATCGCGACCAGCCGCATCTGGCGTGCGTCCTGTTCATCCCGGCCCGCCATCAGGCGCGCCCTTCGGCGGCCAGCGCACGCGCCTGGCCCACCCGATCGTCGCGGCGGATCAGGGCCGCCTGCCGACCGATGCGCGCGGCGACCTGGTCGACTTGCGCGTCGTCCCACTGCGCAAAGCGCGTCACGCCCGCAGCCCGCAGCGCCGCCTCGATCTTGCCTCCGATGCCGCGACCGTTGTCTGAGCCCGCCGCGACCATCGGATCCGGCAGCACCAGCGCCCCGGGCGCCCGCTCGTCACCGTCCATGGCCACCGACCCGGCCTCGATCATCCAGTGCACCACGGTCGCCAGAAGCAAGCCAGCGATGACCGCCAGAACAAGCACGGCCAGCCAGCCCACGGTGCCGGACAGTCCAATCGCAAGCATGATCAGCACCGTCGTCGCGGCGCTGGTCATGCTGCTGGGGGAAGTCGTCCTGGCTGGCATTCCTTGCTCCGCTCGGGCGGCCTGGCCGCGATCCTCAGTCCTTGTTGCCGTCGCGTGCTTCCTCGGCGCGCACGCCCTGGGGTTCGCGCTTCGACCGTGGCCGCGCAGCGGATGCCGCCTCGGCCTCCTGCTCGGTTACGCCGGTTTCATCGACGGGCATGCCCTTCGACGGACGCGGCTCGATTTCGGGCGCGGTGTCGCGGCCGGTGCGGTCGTCAACCGCCGCGTCGGGCGTCCTGCGCCACTTGGTCAGGATCGGCACCTCTGTCCCGTCGATGCGCTTCAGCGTCTCGCCCAGATCCGTAGCCAACTGGACGCTGGCATTCATTTCGCTGCCCTCGATCTCGGTCAGACTGGTCCGGCCGGTCGCGGGTTCGGACGCGAAGCGCCCGACCTGAGATCCCGGCTGCGGCACTTCGCCTGCGGACATCCGGTCGATCAGCGCCTCGAGGCTCTCGGGCGTCAGGTCCTCGTAATAGTCCTTGCCGATCTGGGCCATTGGTGCGTTGGCGCAGGCGCCCAGGCACTCGACCTCTTCCCAGCTGAACTTGCCGTCCGCCGACAGCGTGTGGGGCGTCGGCGCGATCTTGCGCTTGCAGACCTCGATCAGCGCCTCGGCACCGCAGATCATGCAGGTGGTGGTGCCGCAGATCTGAATATTCGCCACGGTGCCAACCGGTTGCAGCTGAAACATGAAGTAGAACGTCGCCACTTCCAGCGCACGGATATAGGCCATGCCCAGCATCTCGGCGCAGGTTTCGATCGCGGGCCGCGAAAGCCAGCCCTCCTGTTCCTGCGCGCGCCACAGAAGCGGAATGATCGCCGACTGCTGGCGACCCTCGGGATACTTCGTCATCTGCGCCCGCGCCCATTCAAGGTTCGCGGGCGTGAATTCGAAGCTGTCCGGCTGGACGGGGTGAAGGCGGCGCAGCATCAGCGGTCAACCTCTCCGAAGACGATATCCTGGGTGGCGATCAGCGCCGGCACGTCCGCCAGCAGGTGACCCTTGGCCATCCAGTCCATGGATTGCAGGTGCAGGAAGCCCGGCGCCCGCAGCTTGGCGCGATAGGGCTTGTTGGTGCCGTCGCTGACCAGATAGACGCCGAACTCGCCCTTGGGGGCCTCGACGGCGGCATAGATCTCGCCCGCCGGGACGTGGAAGCCCTCGGTGTAAAGCTTGAAGTGGTGGATCAGGCTCTCCATGTCGCGCTTCATGTCGCCGCGCTTGGGCGGCGTCAGCTTGCCGCGCGCCAGGATGTCGCCCATCGGCTCGGCCCGCAGCTTGTGGATCGCCTGGCGCATGATGCTGGTCGATTCCCGCATCTCCTGCATCCGGCAGAGGAAGCGGTCATAGCAGTCGCCATTGGTGCCGACCGGGATCTTGAAGTCAAACTCGTCATAGCACTCGTAGGGCTGCGAGCGGCGCAGGTCCCAGGCCATGCCCGAACCGCGCACCATCACGCCCGAAAAGCCCCAGTCCAGCGCGTCCTGTTCGCTGACCACGCCGATGCCGACCAGGCGCTGCTTGAAGATCCGGTTCTCGGTCAGCAGCGTATCCAGGTCGTCCAGCACCTTGGGGAACTGGTCGCACCAGGCCTCTATATCGTCCAGAAGATCGGGCGGCAGGTCCTGGTGGACGCCGCCGGGCCGGAAGTAGGCCGCATGCAGGCGCGCGCCGCTGGCGCGTTCATAGAAGATCATCAGGTCTTCGCGCGCCTCGAACCCCCAGAGCGGCGGTGTCAGCGCGCCCACGTCCAACGCGCCGGTGGTCAGGCCCAGCAGGTGGTTCAGGATGCGGCCGATCTCGCAATAGAGAACCCGGATCAGGCTGGCGCGGCGCGGCACGACGGTGCCAGTCAGACGCTCGATCGCCAGGCACCAGGCATGCTCCTGGTTCATCGGCGAGACGTAATCCAGCCGGTCGAAATAGGGCAGGTTCTGCAGGTAGGTGCGACTTTCCATCAGCTTCTCGGTGCCGCGGTGCAGCAGGCCGATATGCGGATCGGCGCGCTCGACGATCTCGCCGTCCAATTCCAGCACCATGCGCAGCACGCCGTGGGCTGCCGGGTGCTGGGGACCGAAGTTGATATTGAAGTTGCGGATGCGCTGTTCGCCGGTCAGGGCGTCCTTCGACCCGTCGCCATACTGGTTGTCGCGGATATCGCCGTCCATGGCCTTACCCCTTGCTCTTTTCGTCGCCGGGCAGGACGTATTGGGTCCCCTCCCACGGCGAGAGGAAGTCGAACTGGCGGTATTCCTGCACCAGGTTGACCGGTTCGTAGATCACCCGCTTCTCGGCCTCGTCATAGCGGACCTCGACATAGCCCGTGGTCGGGAAGTCCTTGCGCAGCGGGTGGCCAGCAAAGCCATAGTCGGTCAGGATGCGCCGCATGTCCGGATGCCCCGTGAAGAGGATGCCGAACATGTCGAAGACCTCGCGCTCGAACCAGTTGGCCGACGGGTGGATGCGCGTCAGCGACGGCAGCATCTCGTCTTCGCGAATCGCGACCTTCACGCGGATGCGCTGGTTCTGGTACATCGACAGGAAGTGCCAGACCACGTCGAAGCGCTGCTGGCGCGACGGATAGTCGACGGCGGTGATGTCCACGAGCGTCGAGAACCGGCAGCTGCTGTCGCTGCGCAGGAACTCGATCAGGTCAAGGATGCCCGCGGCGGTCGCGGTCACCGTCAGGTCGCCGTTCGCGACGGCCGCGCCGACCACCTCGGCCGGGCGGCGGGTGCGGATATGTTCGGCCAGTTGGTCCAGCGCGTCGAGGTCGGGATAGACGGCCATCGTTACCTCACCAGGGTGCCGGTGCGCCGGATGCGGCGCTGGAGTTGCAGGATGCCGTAAAGCAGCGCCTCGGCCGTGGGCGGGCAGCCGGGGACATAGATGTCCACCGGCACCACGCGGTCGGCGCCGCGCACCACAGAGTAGCTGTAGTGGTAATAGCCGCCGCCATTGGCGCAGCTGCCCATGCTGATGACATAGCGGGGTTCCGGCATCTGGTCATAGACCTTGCGAAGTGCCGGGGCCATCTTGTTGGTCAGCGTCCCTGCGATGATCATCAGGTCCGACTGGCGCGGGGATGCCCGCGGCGCCGTTCCAAAGCGTTCGAGGTCATAGCGCGGCATCGAGGTGTGCATCATCTCCACCGCGCAGCAGGCCAGGCCGAAGGTCATCCAGTGCAGCGACCCGTTGCGGGCCCAGTTGATGATGTCCTCGGTCGTGGTCAGCAGGAAACCCTTGTCCTGCAGCTCGCGGTTCAGGGTGGCGGTCGCGACCTCGCGGTCGGGACCGGCAGTGTTCGCTCCGGTCATCACGCCCATTCCAAGGCCCCTTTCTTCCATTCGTAGGCGAAGCCCACGGTCAGCACGCCCAGGAACACCATCATCGACCAGAACGCCCCGTCGCTGAGGAACTGAAACGTCGTCGCCCAGGGAAACAGGAAGGCCACCTCGAGGTCGAAGATGATGAACAGGATCGACACAAGGTAGAATCGCACGTCGAATTTCATCCTTGCGTCGTCGAACGGGTTGAACCCGCTTTCATAGGCGCTGACCTTTTCGGGGTCCGGGTTGCGCACGGCGATGACGATGGCGGACAGCAGCAAGATCAGTGCAAGTGCCGACGCCATCCCCAGAAAGACGAGGATGGGCAGATAATCCTGCAGAAGGTTTTCCACGGGCGTTGATCCCCTTGTCGGTCGCGGGGATCACGGCTCACCTCGCGACGGGTTGGCTGAGTGCCGTTTAGACCCGGCAGGCTGCGGGGTCAACGGCTCCGAAACGGCGAAAAGCGGGGCATTGGACGCAATCGTGCAGAATCCAAGGCCGGCGCCGCAACGAAGCGCGGGCGACTTGTTCCGACAGGTGGGGGCGCTGCCGCGACCCCGCAAGGGCATGATTGCCCCGGGGGCCGCGGCAGAATGTCACTCGATCTCGACCAGCAGGTCCTTTGCGTCGATCTGCTGGCCGGGGCTGACGTGGAGGGCCTTGATGGTGCCGTCGCGGTCGGCGTGAAGGCCGGTTTCCATCTTCATCGCCTCGATGGTCAGCAGCAGATCGCCCTGCGTGACCGCCTGCCCCGCCGTCACGCCGACCGAGGCGATGACCCCCGGCATGGGCGCGCCGACATGACCGTCGTTGGTGGGATCGGCCTTGGGCCGCGCGGCCGAGGCGCCGACCGCCTTGCGGTTCGGGACCCGCACCTGGCGCGGCTGGCCGTTCAGTTCGAAGAAGACCTTCATCTCGCCCTTGTCGTCGGTCTCGCCCAGGGTCAGCAGGCGAATCTCCAGCGTCTTGCCGGGGTCGATCTCGACGCTGATCTCCTGCCCCGGCTCCATGCCGTAAAAGAAGGTCCGCGTCGGCAGGGTGCGCACCGGGCCATAGGTCTGGTGGCGCTGCATGTAATCGGTGAAGACCTTGGGATACATCAGGTACCCGTTCAGATCCTCGTCGTCGATCTCGACATCCAGATCCTCGATCAGCTTTTGGCGCACGGCCTCGATATCGACCGGTTCCAGATGCGCGCCGGGGCGGTCGGTGATGGGCGCTTCACCCTTCAGGACCTTCTTCTGGATGGCCTCGGGCCAGCCGCCGGGAGGCTGGCCCAGGTTGCCGCGCATCATGTCCACGACACTGTCGGGGAAGGACATGTCGCGGTCGGGGTCCGCCACGTCGGCCGGTGTCAGGTTCTGAGACACCATCATCAGCGCCATGTCCCCCACGACCTTGGAACTGGGCGTGACCTTCACGATGTCGCCGAACATCCGGTTCACGTCGGCATAGGCTTGGGCGACCTCGTGCCAGCGATCCTCCAGCCCCATCGACCGCGCCTGCGATTTGAGGTTGGTGAACTGTCCGCCCGGCATCTCGTGCAGATAGACCTCTGACGCGGGCGACTGCAGGCCCGACTCAAAGGCGGCATAACTTTCGCGGACCCGCTCCCAATAGTTGCTGATCGAGCGGATCGCGCCGATGTCCAGGCCCGTGTCGCGATCGGTCTGGGCCAGCGCCTCGACCACGGACCCCAGCGTCGGCTGGCTGGTATTTCCCGACAGCGCATCCATCGCGCAGTCGACGGCGTCCACGCCCGCCTCGGCCGCGGCCAGGATGGTCGCGCCGCCCATGCCGCTGGTGTCATGGGTGTGGAAGTGGATCGGCAAGCCGACCTCCTCCTTCAGGGCCTTGATCAGGATGCGGGCGGCGGCGGGCTTCAGAAGCCCCGCCATGTCCTTCAGCCCCAGCACATGCGCGCCGGCCGCCTTCAGGTCCTGCGCGGTGCGGACATAGTACTGCAGGTCATACTTCGACCGCTCGGGGTCCAACATGTTGCCGGTATAGCAGACGGTGCCTTCGCAGATCTTGCCGGACTCGATCACGGCGTCCATGGCGACGCGCATGTTCTCGACCCAGTTGAGGCTGTCGAAGACGCGGAAGACGTCGATGCCGGTCCTTGCGGCCTGCGCCACGAAGGACTGCACCACGTTGTCGGGATAGTTGGTGTACCCCACCCCGTTCGACGCGCGCAGCAGCATCTGCGTCATCAGGTTCGGCATGCCCGCCCGGATGTCGCGCAGCCGCTGCCAGGGGCATTCCTGCAGGAACCGATAGGCCACGTCGAAGGTCGCCCCGCCCCAGCATTCCACGCTGAACAGCTGCGGCAGGTTCGCGGCATAGGAGGGCGCCACACGGATCATGTCGATCGACCGCATCCGGGTCGCCAGCAGCGACTGGTGCCCGTCGCGCATGGTCGTGTCGGTGATCAACAGCTGCTTCTGCGCCGCCATCCAGTCGGCCACGGCCTGCGCGCCCTTCTCCTCCAGCAGCTGGCGGGTGCCCGGCGCGGGGCCCGCCACGGGCGCGGGCGGCACCGGGGGCCGCGCCTGCGCCGGCGGCAGCGGGCGGCCCGCCGTTTCCGGATGACCGTTCACGCTGATGTCGGCCAGGTAGGTCAGGATTTTGGTCGCCCGGTCCTGCCGCTTCTTGAAGTCGAACAGGTCGTCGGTCGTGTCGATGAACTTGGTCGTGTAGGTGTCGTTCAGGAAGGTCGGGTGCTTCAGCAGGTTGATCACGAAGTCGATGTTCGTCGACACGCCGCGCACCCGGAACTCGCGCAGCGCGCGGTCCATGCGCTTGATCGCCTGGTCGGGCGTCTGCGCCCAGGCCGTCACCTTGACCAGCAGCGAATCGTAATACCGGGTGATGACGCCGCCGGAATAGGCCGTGCCGCCGTCCAGGCGGATGCCCATGCCGGTGGCCGACCGATAGGCCGTGATGCGGCCATAATCGGGGATGAAGTTGTTCTGCGGGTCTTCCGTCGTCACGCGGCACTGCAGCGCGTGGCCTGACAGGGTCACGTCCTCTTGCCGGGGATGGCCGGTGGCCTCGGCCAGTGTCGCGCCTTCGGCGATCTTGATCTGGGACTGGACGATGTCGATGCCGGTGACCTCCTCGGTCACGGTGTGTTCGACCTGAACACGCGGGTTCACCTCGATGAAGTAGAACTGCTGGCTGTCCATATCCATCAGGAACTCGACCGTGCCGGCGTTCTGGTAACCGACCGCCTGGCCGATCTTCAGCGCCAGCGCGCAGACTTCCTCGCGCTGCGCCTCGGTCAGATAGGGCGCGGGCGCGCGTTCGACGACCTTCTGGTTGCGGCGCTGCACGGTGCAGTCGCGCTCATAGAGGTGATAGAGGCCGCCATGCGTGTCGCCCAGAAGCTGCACCTCGACGTGGCGGGCGCGCAGGATCATCTTTTCCAGATAGCCCTCGCCGTTGCCAAAGGCCGCCTCGGCCTCGCGCCGGCCCTCGCGGACCTTCTCGACCAGTTCCTCGGGCTTGTTTATGGGCCGCATGCCGCGCCCGCCGCCGCCCCAGCTGGCCTTCAGCATCAGCGGATAGCCGACCTCGGCTGCCTCGCGGCTGATGGCGTCGAAATCCTCGCCCAGAACCTCGGTCGCCGGAATGACCGGAACACCCGCCTGAATGGCCACGCGCCGGGCGCTGGCCTTGTCGCCAAGGGCGCGCATCGTGTCAGCGCGCGGGCCGATGAAGGTGATGCCCGCCGCCGCGCAGGCATCCACGAAGTCGGGGTTTTCCGACAGCAGGCCGTATCCCGGGTGGATCGCGTCGGCGCCCGACAGCCTGGCCACGCGGATGATCTCGGGGATCGACAGATAGGCCGCGACGGGGCCCAAGCCTTCGCCGATGCGATAGGCCTCGTCCGCCTTGAAACGGTGCAGGCCCAGCTTGTCTTCCTCGGCATAGACCGCGACCGTCTTCTTGCCCAGCTCGTTCGCCGCCCGCATCACGCGGATCGCGATCTCGCCACGGTTCGCGATCAGAATCTTCTTGAACATGCCGTCCCCCTTGTCCTCGTCGGCCGCATCCTAGCCGTGCTGCGTTGCAGCGCAAGCACCGCCATCGTCATGAGGCAAGGGCGACGAAAGGCGGAGACGCGTTTGATGTTCACTCTCCGTTCATATTTGGAACTTGCTTTTCAGGCATGCGTCCCTATGTGATGCGACTTGGCAGAGGGGCACGTGATGGAACAGAAGTTCATCGAGGTGCGCGGCGCGCGCGAACACAATCTCAAGGGCGTGGACATGGACATCCCGCGCGACCAGCTGGTGGTGATCACCGGCCTGTCGGGCAGCGGAAAGTCGTCCCTGGCCTTCGACACGGTCTATGCCGAAGGGCAGCGGCGCTATGTCGAAAGCCTGTCGGCCTATGCGCGCCAGTTCCTGGACATGATGGGCAAGCCGGACGTCGACCACATCAGCGGCCTGTCCCCCGCCATCAGCATCGAGCAGAAGACGACCTCGAAGAACCCCCGGTCGACGGTCGGCACGGTCACCGAGATCTACGACTACCTGCGCCTGCTGTTCGCCCGCGCCGGCACGCCCTATTCCCCCGCGACCGGCCTGCCGATCGAGGCGCAGCAGGTGCAGGACATGGTCGATCGCGTCATGGCCCTGCCCGAGGGCACGCGCGCCTATCTGCTGGCGCCCATCGTCCGCGACCGCAAGGGCGAGTACAAGAAAGAGCTGCTGGAGCTGCGCCGCCAGGGCTTCCAGCGCGTCAAGATCAACGGCACCTTCCACGACCTGGAAGACGCGCCCACGCTGGACAAGAAGTTCCGCCACAACATCGACATCGTCGTCGACCGCATCGTCGTGCGCGAGGGGCTGGAGACGCGGCTGGCCGACAGCTTGCGCACGGCGCTGGACCTGGCCGACGGTATCGCGCACCTGGAAACTGCCGAGGACGAACCGCAGCGCCTGACCTTCAGCGAGAAGTTCGCCTGCCCCGTCAGCGGCTTCACCATCCCCGAGATCGAGCCGCGCCTGTTCAGCTTCAACGCGCCCTTCGGCGCCTGCCCGGTCTGCGACGGCCTGGGGGTCGAGCTGTTCTTCGACGAACGCCTCATCGTGCCCGACGCCGCCCTGTCCGTGGACAAGGGCGCCATCGCCCCCTGGGCCAAGTCCAAATCGGCCTACCTGACGCAGACCGTCAACGCATTGGCCAAGCATTACGGCTTTGACAAGAAGACCGCCTGGAAGGACCTTACCGACGACATCCGCGGGATGTTCCTGCGTGGCTCTGGCACGGAGGAGGTCAAGTTCCGCTTCGACGATGCCGGCCGCGTCTATGAAATCGCCCGCACCTTCGAAGGCGTGATCCCGAACATGGAACGCCGGCTGCGCGAATCGGACAGCCAGTGGGTCCGGGAGGAGTTCGAGCGTTACCAGAACAACCGCCCCTGCGGCGCCTGCGCGGGCTATCGCCTCAAGCCCGAGGCGCTGGCCGTCAAGATCGGCGGCGCCCATATCGGCCAGTTGGTCGAACTGTCCATCAAGGAGGCGCTGGCCTGGATCGAGGCGGCGCCGGAGCACCTCTCTAAGCAGAAGAACGAGATCGCAGTGGCGATCCTGAAGGAGATCCGCGAACGGCTGGGGTTCCTGGTCAACGTGGGCCTCGATTACCTGACCCTGTCGCGCGCGGCGGGCACGCTGTCGGGCGGCGAAAGCCAGCGCATCCGCCTGGCCAGCCAGATCGGCAGCGGGTTGACGGGCGTGCTCTATGTGCTGGACGAGCCGTCCATCGGCCTGCACCAGCGCGACAACGACCGGCTGCTGACCACGCTGATGAACCTGCGCGACCAAGGAAATTCGGTCCTGGTGGTCGAGCATGACGAGGACGCGATTCGCCATGCCGACTATGTCTTCGACATGGGCCCCGGCGCGGGCGTTCATGGCGGCACGGTGGTCAGCCACGGCACCCCGGACCAGATCGCGGCGGACCCCGACAGCCTGACAGGGCAGTATCTGTCGGGCACCCGCGCCATCGATGTGCCGTCCGAGCGTCGGAAGGGCAACGGCAAGAAGATCACGGTGGTCAGGGCGACGGGCAACAACCTCAAGAACGTCACGGCGGACTTCCCGTTGGGCAAGTTCGTCTGCGTCAGCGGCGTGTCGGGCGGCGGCAAGTCCACCCTAACCATCGAGACGCTGTTCAAGACCGCGTCGCTGCGCCTCAACGGTGCGCGCCAGACCCCTGCCCCCTGCGAGACGATCAAGGGGCTGGAGCATCTGGACAAGGTCATCGACATCGACCAGCGCCCCATCGGCCGCACGCCGCGGTCGAACCCCGCAACCTACACCGGCGCCTTCACGCCCATCCGCGACTGGTTCGCGAACCTGCCCGAATCGAAGGCGCGCGGCTACAAGCCCGGCCGCTTCAGCTTCAACGTCAAGGGCGGCCGCTGCGAAGCCTGCCAGGGCGACGGCGTCATCAAGATCGAGATGCACTTCCTCCCCGACGTCTATGTCGAGTGCGAGACCTGCAAGGGCAAGCGCTATAACCGCGAGACGCTGGAGGTGCAGTTCAAGGGCAAGTCCATCGCGGACGTGCTGGACATGACGGTCGAGGATGCGCAGACCTTCTTCAACGCCGTCCCGTCGATTCGCGAAAAGATGGATGCGCTGATGCAGGTTGGCCTTGGCTATATCAAGGTCGGCCAGCAGGCGACCACCCTGTCGGGCGGCGAGGCGCAGCGCGTGAAGCTCTCGAAGGAGTTGTCGCGCCGGTCCACGGGCCGGACCCTGTACATCCTGGACGAGCCGACGACCGGCCTGCATTTCGAGGATGTGAGGAAGCTTTTAGAGGTGCTGCATTCGCTGGTGGACCAGGGCAACACGGTCGTGGTGATTGAACACAATCTCGACGTCATCAAGACCGCCGACTGGATCATCGACATCGGCCCCGAGGGCGGCGACGGCGGCGGACAGGTGGTCGCCACGGGCACTCCCGAGGCCGTCGCGAAGGTCGAAGCCAGCCACACAGGCCGCTATCTTGGGCCGATGCTCAAGCCGGCACGGCTACGCGCGGCCGAATGACCGGTGGTCTGAAGGCGCCGCAAAAAAGTTCGGACCATGGTGGTTTTTCCTCTTGCAGACCCCCGCCGCCTCCCGTAAATCACCGCTCACCGAAGGCGAGACGGTGACCGGAAACGGAAACGGATTGCAGACGGAACGGAGCGCGGGCGTAGCTCAGGGGTAGAGCATAACCTTGCCAAGGTTAGGGTCGTGAGTTCGAATCTCATCGCCCGCTCCAAAACAAAAAGGCCGGACCTCAGGGTCCGGCCTTTTGCTTGCAGTCTTGAATCGTCCGGACGGAACTTTGTTCGACAGGGGATGAAGACGGCCCTGGCGGCGTCAATCTCGAAATTTCAACCATGCACAAGCCAACCAAGGCCGCCTGCGGGTCACCCGACACGCAACGCGAGACAACTGCGTCCGTTTCCAGACCATTGTTGACCGCCCGCACAGGACCGCGCACCAGAACCTTGCGCAGCCTGCTTGACACTGTCAAGCGTTCGCTGCATCGCAGCATAAATTGATGAATCAGAGTTCGTCGCAGCTGGCTAAGCAACTTGTCGATACGACGATCGAGATGCTTGATGAAGCAGCCGGCACGGACCTGAGCCTCAGGGCTGTGGCTGCGCGAGCCGGGGTGTCCCATGCCGCGCCCGCGCACCATTTCAGGGGCCTGCCGGGGCTTAGAAATGCCGTGGCGAACCAAGGCTTTACTTGGCTTCGACGGGATCTGTCGGGGGCAACTCGGGACATCCAGGACGCCTTTGAGCGGCTGCTGGCGTTATGCCACGCCTATATCCGCTTCGCCGATGCACATTCGGCGCTGTTCCGGCTGATGTTCCAGGAACTTTCGAAAGGCGAAGCGTCGCTCCGCTGCAGCGCGGCAAGCGCCTATCAGCTTCTGCACGAGGCGCGGGCGCAACTGCACCCCTCTAGGGGTTCCCCAGCCTCGGAAGTGGCCATCCTGAGCATGGTTCATGGCTATGCGATGATGGGCCTCGGCCAGCCGCGACCCCCTGATTCTCCGCTGCCCCAAGTAGAACTCGCAACGCTGCTGCGGCTGCTGGTCCAGGACGACCAGCAGCCGGTCACCTGATCAGCCGTCTTGGCGGTTGAGGATGTCTTCGCCCATCCGCTCGTCGGTCTGCACCATGCGCAGTTTGACGCATCGGGTGAAGCCGGATTTCGGCTCCTCGGCCTCCAGTCCGGCAGAGAGCTATGCAGATCGCGTAGCCCGTTGAACAGCGGCAACAAGCCCGCCGCGTAACAGGGCGACCCGGCAGACAACTCGTACCTCTCGATCAGCAGCGGCTCCCGTTCCGCCTCGGCCAAATGACGGGCCGTCCCACAGCCCCCCGCGCCGCCACCCATGCAACTTTATCCCGATCTGATGCAGCGCGTCATTCACGTGGTGATTCCCTGTGGCGGAAAGCCATGCGCCGCGTCGCCGCCCTTGCCCGGGGGAGGTCTGGCGGCTAGGTTGCGGCGCACGCTTTGGGGGACGATCATGCAGATTTGCCGCAGCACGCAAGACATGCGCGCCTGCACGCGCGACTGGCGCGCCGCCGGTGCCCGCGTGGCGCTGGTGCCGACGATGGGCGCGCTGCATGACGGCCATCTGGCGCTGGTGGCCCGCGCACGGGATTGGGTCGAAGCCGAAGGCGGCGGCCGCGTCGTCACCTCGATCTTCGTGAACCCGACGCAGTTCGGCCCGAACGAGGACCTGGACAAGTATCCGCGCGACGAGGCGGGCGATCTGGCGCTGCTGCGCCGGGCGGGCTGCGACGGGGTGTTCCTGCCCACCGTACCCGACATCTATCGTCCCGGCGCCCAGACCCATGTGGAGGTCGCGGGCCTTGGCCGAATGCTGATCGGCCGTCTGCGCCCGGGCCATTTTCGCGGCGTGGCGACGGTGGTGACCAAGCTTTTCAACATCGTCGGGCCGGATGCCGCCGCCTTCGGCGAAAAGGACTACCAGCAGCTGACCCTGATCCGGCAGATGGTCGCCGACCTTGACGTGCCGGTGCAGATCCTGCCGGTTCCGACCGTGCGCGAAGCCGACGGGCTGGCCATGTCGTCGCGGAACGCGCGCCTGGCGCCCGCCGACCGCGCCGCCGCGCCAGTCCTGAACCGCGCCCTGGACCATGCACAGGCGATGGTGGCCCAAGGCCAGCCCCTGTCGCAGGTCCGCCGCCAGATCCGCGACATCCTGCGGCTCGAGTCCCAGGCCGAGGTGCAGTCCGTCGACATCCGCGACGCCCGCACCCTGACGCGCATCGCCGCTCCGTCGGGTTCGGTGGTCATCCTGCTGGCCGTCCGCTTCGGCGACGTGCTGCTGATCGACCAGCGCGTCGCACATCCCTGAAAGGTTCGCCCCATGTCCGCACAAGCCCCCGTAAAGCGCGTCACCGTCCCGCAGATCATGCAGGCGAAGGGCGCGACGCCCCTGGTTGCGCTGACAGCGTATACCGCGCCGATGGCGGCGCTGGTCGATGCGCATGCCGACATCATCCTGGTGGGCGATTCGCTGGGGATGGTGGTCCATGGCATGACCTCGACGGTCGGCGTAACGCTCGAAATGATGATCCTGCATGGCAAGGCCGTGATGCGCGGCAGCCAGCGCGCGATGGTCGTCATCGACATGCCCTTCGGCAGCTACGAGGAAAGCCCGGAACAGGCCTTCCGCAACGCCGCCCGCGTCATGGCCGAAACCGGCTGCGGGGCGGTCAAGCTGGAAGGTGGCAGCCGCATGGCCCCCACCATCCGCTTCCTGGTGGATCGCGGCATCCCGGTGATGGCGCATGTCGGGCTGACCCCGCAGTCGACGAACGTCATGGGCGGGTTCAAGACCCAAGGCCGCGACCAGTCCAGCTGGCCCGCCCACCTGACCGACGCCCGGGCCGTGGCCGAGGCCGGGGCGTTCTCGGTTGTCGTCGAGGGCGTGATGGAAGCCTTGGCAGACCGCATGACCGAAACAGTGGTGATCCCGACCATCGGCATCGGCGCCTCGGCCCGCTGCGACGGGCAGATCCTGGTGCTGGACGACATGCTGGGCCTGTCGGGCCGGGTGCCGCGCTTCGTTCGCAAGTTCGGCGACCTTGGCAGCCGCGCGGATGAGGCCATCGCCGACTACGCCGCCGCCGTCCGCGACCGCAGCTTTCCCGCCGAGGCGCAGGTCTATCGCTAGACCCTGACGGCTGAAATTTTCCAGCCGGTTCGGTTCCGCTGGACAAGCCGGACATGTCAGACCAACCTGACTGCGCACCCGTCCCGGCGCCTGGCCGCCGTTCTGCATCTTGCGGATCACCGCGCTAAGCGTGCTCGGTCTCTCTGCGCAGCAGAAATCCGTCGCCATTCGGATCAAACCAATGAAGTCGGCGGCACCCGAAGCATAGGGACGTCCGAGCGACGAAAAATTGTGAAGCTGATGCGCGCCCAAGGGGCGGCGACGCCTTGGAGACCGGTCATGCGCAGGGCGACCGGACAAGCGTCGGCGCATTCTACAAGACCGACTGCGGCGATCTTGATTCGCATGCAGACTGTTACGACCGCTGCCCGTCAGCGGCTCTCGAAATCGGCGGTGGCGGCCAGACGCGACAGCGCCAGCGGGATCAGCAGCAGGACGGCCAGCCCCAGGTAGATCGTCCCGAGGCTCAGCCTTTCGGCCAGCCAGCCGATGCTGCTTGGCGCCAGAAGGATGCCGGAATAGCCCATGATCGTGACGACCGACAGGCCCACGCCGGATGCCAGCCCCGGCACGTTGCCCGCCGCCGACAGGGCGATGGGCATCATGTTGGCGATGCCGATCCCCGCCAGCGCAAAGCCCGCGATGGCCAGCATCGGACCGCCCGCCAGACCCGCCAACGCCAGGCCGGACATCGCGATGCCAGCGCTGACCTGCAGCGTCCGGACCGCGCCGAAGCGCAGCCGCAACCCGTCGCCCAGGAAGCGCATCATGGCCATCGTCCCGGCGCAGGCAGCGAACCCCCAGCCCGAGACCGTCAGCGATGCGCCCATCTCGCGCTCCAGATAGACGGCGGCCCAATCGAGGATCGCGCCCTCGGGGATCATCGAGGTCAGCGCCATCAGCCCCAGCAGATAGGGCAGCGCCGTTCGCGGCAGGCGCAGGGGGGCCTTCGCTTCACCGGGTGCCGGGGCATCCGCCAGCAGGCGCGGCAGCGCCCAGGCCAGTGCGGCAAAAGCCACGGCGCTGACGACCACCGCATGCAGGGTGTCGCCGCCTGCCTGAATGATCGCGCCGCCCACGCCAGCGCCGGTAAAAGCCCCGAGGCTCCAGAACCCGTGGCAGGACGACATGATCGCCCGCGCGCGCGCACGTTCGACCGCTACCGCGTTGGCGTTCATGGCGACATCCATCCCGCCGATCAGGCCGCCGAACAGGAACACCGCCGCCGCCACCGTCCACAGGTTCGGCGCGGCCGAGATCCAGATCAGCGACGGCGCGGCCAGCCATGCGCTGAGCGTGACGGCGCGCCTGGAACCAGCCCGTGCGACCATCGCACCGAAGACCGGCATCATGCACAGCGACCCGATCCCCAGCCCCAGGACGATCAGCCCCAGCGTTGCCTCGGTGATGTCCAGCCGCGACATCAGCACCGGCAGCTTCGGCGCCCAGCTGCCGACGATCAGCCCGTTCACGAAGAACAGCATCGATACCGCCCAACGGACGGTCACGCCCGGCACGGTCACAGCATCGACGGCACGACGAGGTCCGGCGGCCGGTGCCCGTCGGCGAAGGTCTTGATGTTGATGATGACTTTTTCGCCCATCTCGGCACGGCCTTCGACGGTCGCCGAACCCATGTGGGGCAGCAACACGACGTTGGGCAATTCGCGCAGGCGCGGGTTGATCTCGTGGCCGTGCTCGAAGACGTCCAGACCCGCGCCCGCGATCTCTCCGGCGCGCAGCATCCGCGTCAGGGCGTTCTCGTCGATGACCTCGCCGCGGGACGTGTTCACGATCACCGCGGTAGGCTTCATCAGCTTCAGCCGCCGCGCGTTCAGCAGGTGAAAGGTCGAGGGCGTGTGCGGCGCATTCACGCTGACGATGTCCATGCGCGCCAGCATCTGATCCAGGCTCTCCCACCAGGTGGCCTGCAATTCGTCCTCGATCTCGGGGCGCAGGCGCTTGCGGTTGTGATAGTGGACCTGCATCCCGAAGGCGTTGGCACGGCGCGCGACCGCCTGACCGATGCGCCCCATGCCCAGGATGCCAAGCCGCCGCCCGCCGACGCGGCCGCCCAGATGCGCCGTGGGCGACCAGCCCTGCCAGCGCCCGGCCTGCATCTCGGCCAGCCCTTCGGGGATGCGACGCGTCACGGCCAGGATCAGCGCCAGCGTCATGTCGGCCGTGTCCTCGGTCACCACGCCGGGCGTGTTGCTGACCAGGACCCCCCGCTGGCGCGCGGACATCACGTCGATATGGTCCACCCCCGCCCCAAAGTTGGCGATCAGCTTCAGCCGCTCTCCGGCGCGGGCCAGCATGTTGGCGCTGATCTGATCCGTCACCGTCGGCACCAGCACGTCGACCCCGTGCATCAGCGCCACGATCTCGTCCTGGCTCAGCTTGCGGTCGTCGTCGCGCAGGACCACGTCGAAAAGCTCCGACATGCGGGTCTCGACCGCTTCCGGCAGGCGGCGGGTCACTGCCACGCGCAGCTTCTGGCGGGACGAGGGGGTGGCGGCTGGCATGGTCACCTCACTGTGTCGGTCTCGTGTCGCGGTGCCCTTCCAATGGCCCGGCGCTTTTGGCAAACTGCCCGCGTTGAGGGGCCGGCACAAGACCCCAGAAGGTCGACCCGCCAGCCCCCCATGGGCGCGGCGGGCGCGACGCAGAGGACAGGAACGGACAGCGGATGAGATCAGCGACAGGCAGGACACGCGGCGCATCGGGGGCCCTTGCGCTGGCCGCCGCCTTGATGGTGGCGGTGCCCGGACCGGTGACGGCCCAGCCTGCGCCGGAGGCGCAGGCCGAACAGCGCGGACCGGTGACGAACCTGCCCCTGCCCCGCTATGTCAGCCTCAAGGGCAACGAGGGCAATGCCCGGCGCGGCCCCAGCCTCTCGCATCGCATCGACTGGGTGTTCCGCCACGCCGGCATGCCGCTCCGCGTCGTGGCCGAGTTCGGCCACTGGCGCCGGGTCGAGGACAAGGACGGCGCCGGCGGCTGGGTGCATTATGCGCTGCTGTCGGGCGTCCGAACGGCGCTGGTGACCCAGGACATGCTGGAACTGCGCTCGCGCCCGCACCGGGACGCCGACATCGTCGCCCGGGCCGAGGCCGGGGCGATCCTGCGCCTGAACGAATGCGAGCCCGACTGGTGCCGCGTTTCGGGCGGGGGCCAGCGCGGCTGGGTGCCCAAGCCCGCGATCTGGGGGGTCGACCCGGACGAGATCCGCGATTGACCTTCGGCCGCATCGGCCAGAGCCACGGGCGCAGGTTCCATACCGCCCGCGCGCTGCGACAGCGGCGCGCCCCCCGGCCTGCCCGGCAGGGCGCCGACCGACGGTCGGCTCCTCCGGTTTCAGCTCAGGCCGCGCCCCTTCAGCAACGCGTCCACGCCCGGCATGCGCCCGCGGAACTCCATCCACAGCGCGTCCGCAGGTGCCGATCCACCACGCGACAGGATCGTCTCCTCCAGCCGCTTCGCCGTCGCCGGGTCGAAGATGTCGCCCGCCTCCTCGAAGGCCGCAAAGGCGTCGGCGTCCATCACCTCGGACCACATGTAGCTGTAGTAGCCAGCCGCATAGCCGTCGCCCGCAAAGACATGGGCGAAATGCGGCGTCGCGTGGCGCATCGGGATGGCATCCGGTGCCCCCAGCCCCGCCAGGACCTCGGCCTGCTGCGCCATCGCGTCCGCCGGCGGTGCGCCCCGGTGGAAGGCCAGGTCCACCAGCGCGCTCTCCAGGTATTCGACGGTCGAGAATCCGGCATCCGCCGTTCCGGCCGCCAGCAGACGGTCGCGCAGGTCCGCCGGCAGCGGCGCCCCCGTCTCGTGATGTCGCGCATGAGCGTCCAGAACCGAAGGCTGCTCCAGCCAGTGCTCATAAAGCTGGCTCGGCAGCTCCACGAAATCCTGCGCGACCGAGGTTCCCGAGATCGACGGCCAGGTCACGTCGGACAGAATGTGATGCGTCGCGTGGCCGAACTCGTGGAACAGCGTCCGTGCGTCGTCCCACGACAGGAAGGCGGGCTCCCCGTCTTTCTCGGGCGGGGTGAAGTTGCAGACGTTCACGACGATGGCGCGCTGCTCGTCGCCGATCTTGTGCTGCATCTGCAGGGCCGAGCACCACGCCCCCGACCGCTTGGACGGCCGCGCGAAAAAGTCGCCCACGAAGATCGCCATCAGCCGTCCGCCGCGCGTGACCCGCCAAGCCCGCACGTCCGGCGCCCAGAGCGGCGCGTCCAGCGGCTGGAACTCCAGCCCGAACAGCCGGTGCGCCACGTCGAAGACCGCGCCCAGCATCGCCTCCAGCGTCAGATAGGGCGCGATCTGGTCCGCATCGAACTGGTGGTCGCGCTGGCGCAGGCGCTCTGCATAAAGCCGCCAGTCCCAGGCCTCCAGCGCGCCATTGAGGCCGTCGGCATGCAGCATCGCCGTCAGCTTCTCCTGGTCCTCGGCCGCGCGGGCGCGGGCGGCGGCCCAGACCTGCGACAGCAGGTCCTGAACCCGGTCGGGGGTCGCGGCCATCTGCGTCTCCAGCTTCCAGCTGGCGAAGTCGGCATGTCCCAGAAGCCGCGCCCGTTCGTGGCGCAGGGCCAGGATTTCGTGGACCAGCGGCAGGTTGTCGGTCGCGTCGCCGCCGGCGCCCTGCCCCGACCCGCGCGCGGTCCAGGCGCGGAAGGCCGTCTCGCGCAGCGCCCGGTCCTCCGCATGTTCCAGGAACGGCACGATCAGCGACCGGTTCAGCGTCACGATCTGGCCCTCGTGACCCCGTTCGCGGGCGGCGGCGCGCATGGCGCGGACCAGCCAGCCGGGCAGCCCTGTCAGCCTGCCGTCCGCGACGGGCAGGACATAGTCGCGCTCATCCGCCAGCACATTCTGGGTGAACTGCGTGGTCAGGACCGCCAGCCGCGCCCGGATTTCGGCCATCCGCTCGCGCCCCGCAGGCTCAAGCCCCGCGCCCGCCCGCGTCAGGTCCCGCAGCGCCAGTTCCGTGATCCGCCGGCCTTCTGGCGCCAGCGCCCCGGCCCCCTCGGCCACGGCCTTCACCCGCGCATAAAGCCGCGGGTCCATGCTGATCCGACTGCCGTATTCGGCCAACCGCGGCGCGAAGTCGCGCTGCAGCGCCTGCCGCGCCTCGTTCGAATCGACGCCCGCCAACGTGTAGAAGATCGACAGGACGCGGTTCAGCCCTTCGTCGGCCACCTCCATTGCGGCGATCGTGTTCTCGAACGTCGGCGCGTCGGGATTGGCGGCAATCGCCTCGTGCGCAGCCTCGGCCGCGGCCAGTTCGCGGTCGAAAGCCGGGGCGAAATCCCTGTCCGCGATCTGGTCGAAGCGGGGCAGCCCCTCGGGGCCGGTCCATCGGGTCAGCTGTCGGTTCATCGGGACCTCCTTCATCGGAGGTCAGCCTAGGGTCACGCCGCGCCGGGTGCCAGAGGCTGCGTGCCGCAGACCGGGCAGGCCGGGTCCCGCGCCACCTCGATCATCCGGCTTTCGCCGTAAAGGCCGTCGAAGAGCATCATTCGCCCGCGCAGCCCTTGGCCCGCGCCGGTCAGGTGCTTGATCGCCTCCAACGCCATCATGCTGCCAATGACGCCCGGCAATGCGCCAACGACTCCGGCCTCGGCGCAAGGGGCGTCATGGACCGGGGGATTGCGGAACAGGCAGGCCATGCAGGGTCCGCCGAGCGCCGGATGAAACAGGGTCACCTGCCCTTCCCACTGCGCGATCGAGCCCCAGATCAGCGGGACGCCCGCCGCGACGCAGGCGCGGTTGATCGACGCGCGCCCCTTGAAGCTGTCGGTGCCGTCGATGACAAGGTCGTAGTCCGCGATCAGGTCGCGATCATCCTCGGAGATGCGGCGGACCAGGGGCGTGACGTCGATGTGCGGGTTCAGCTTCAGCATCGCCTCGGCGGCGGCATAGGTCTTGGGCTCCCCCCGCAGCTCGTCGCGAAAGATCACCTGCCGCTGCAGGTTCGACAGGCTGACCGTGTCGTCATCGGCCAGAGTGACATGCCCCACGCCCGCCGCCGCAAGATAAAGGCAGACGGGCGAGCCCAGCCCCCCTGCCCCCACGACCAGAACCCGCGCCGACTTGAGGCGCGTCTGCCCCGACCCGCCGATCTGGCGCAGCACCAGGTGGCGGGCGTAGCGGTCAAGCTCGGCGTCCGATAGGCCCGCGTCCTGGACCGGGTCCGCAGGCGGCGGCGCGGCGCGACGGCGCAGCATCGCCAGCAGCCTGCGATAGGCGACGACCAGCGCGACGACCGCACCCAGCACCAGCCAGCCCGCCGCATTGCCGCCCACGGCCCGTGCGGCGGAGCTGCCCGGCAAGGTCAGCTGCAGGATCAGCATCCCCGCCCACAGCACGGCGATCATCGTCAGCGTGACCCGCCCCGGCATGCGCAGCACGCGCCCCAGGATCAGCAGCATCACGATCAGCCACAGGCCCAGCATCATCCTTCCTTTCGACCTGCCGCGCCCCAGCCGCCCGAATCCGTCCCGGTCGAGCCGAAGCCGCCACTGCCCCGCACGGTCTCGTCCAGTGCCTCGACCTCGGCGAAGCGGGCTTGGGGTGCGGGCGCAAGGATCATCTGCGCGATGCGGTCGCCATGGGCGACGACGAAGGGCTGCGATCCCAGGTTGACCAGGATCACGCCCACCGGCCCGCGATAGTCGCTGTCGATCGTGCCGGGCGCGTTCAACAGCGTCACGCCATGCTTCAGCGCCAGGCCCGACCGGGGGCGGACCTGAACCTCCCATCCCGGCGGTATCGCCAGCGCCAGCCCCGTCGGGATCAGCGCGCGACCCAGCGGCGGCAGGGTGATACCACCGTCACGCCGGTCCGGCGGCAGGTTGGCGCAAAGATCAGCCCCCGCCGCGCCTGCCGTGCGATAGGTGGGCAGCGGCAGTGCCGGGTCGGCATCGGGAAGGCGCATCACGCGGATCAGGGAAGCTTCTGTCATGGCGCATCCTTGCAGCGCAAAAGGCCGCGCGGCAATGCCCACGCGGCCCCATGTCGTCGCAGTCCCGACCGATCAGCGCGGAGCGATCATCATGACCATCTGCCGGCCTTCCAGCTTGGGCATGGATTCGACCTTGCCCGTCTCTCCGACATCGTCGCGAACGCGGTTCAGCAATTCCAGCCCCAGGTCCTGGTGGGCCATCTCGCGGCCGCGGAAGCGCAGGGTCACCTTGACCTTGTCGCCGCCTTCCAGGAACTTCAGCACGCTGCGCATCTTCACGTCATAGTCGTGGCTGTCGGTCCCGGGACGGAACTTGATTTCCTTGACCTCGATGATCTTCTGCTTCTTGCGCGCCTCGGCCTCGCGTTTCTGCTGTTCGTACTTGAACTTGCCGAGGTCCATGACCTTGCAGACCGGCGGGGCCGCGTTCGGCGAAATCTCGACCAGGTCCAGCCCGGCGTCCTGCGCCATCTGAAGCCCGACCGACGGCGGCACGACGCCGACATTTTCGCCCTCGGGGCCGATCAGGCGAATTTCGGCCACGCGGATGCGTTCGTTGACGCGGGGTCCGGTATCACGGGTGGGCGGTGCATTATGCGGTCGACGGGCTATGGCGTTGCTCCTTTGATAGCCAATTCGGAAGTGACGGGAAAATAAGGCCACGGACCGCGTCTTTCAACCGGAATTGATGCCCGAGGCCGCGTCCCGGACAGGATTTCCGCGTTTCGGGCGGCCTTCGCCGCCTTTTCCAGCGACGGGGCCTGTGCCATAGAGGGTGCAGATAAGGTCAGCGCGAAGGGTGCCGCATGTCGAGAGTTCTGCCGATCGTCGTGATTCTGGTGCTGGCGCTTGCAGGCGGGTGGATCTGGATGGACCGCCAGCCCGACGGGGACGCCGCGCCGGCGGCGGTGGAGACCGCCGAGCTGACCGCGCCCGACACGGCCGCCGGAGATGCCGCGCGACTGGCCGAGGAAGCTGCCGAAACGGCCGAGGACGTCGCCGCCACCCCCGACGTGACCGACGAATCCGAGGCCGCAGACGCCGCGGCCGACGCCGCAGCGGATGCCGCAGCCATTGCCGCCGATGCCGCAGCCGAAGCTGCCCGCGCATCCGAGGAGACCGGCGCTGCGCCCGCAAGCGCCGCCGCCGAAGCCGCCGAGGCCGCGGCCGAAGCCGCCCTGGACGCCGCCGACCGCGCAGCCGCCGCCGCGGCCGCTGGTGCGACGGCCCCCACGGCCGCGGCCGAGGAAGCCGCCACCGCCGCACAGGATGCCGCCGAGGCGGCCACCGCCACCGCCGACGCAACTTCGGTCGCCGCGCGGATCGAGGCGCTTCTGACGCCCGAAGGCTTCGACCGGGCAGAGGTCGACCGCATCATCGACGACGCGGCCATCACAGACCCCCAGAAGGCCACGCTGAAGCGTCTTGTCGCTACGGCCGAAGGCAATCCCGAACTGCTGTCCGCCGCGCTCGAGCAGGTCAAGGCAGTCATGCGCTGATGCCGGCGCTGCCGATCCTGGACTTCCGCCAGACCCTCGCCCAGCAGCCGACCGCCTTGGCCAAGGGTCCCCTGGCGATCATACTGGTCGAGGACGACGTCGCCGTTCCGCAGACGGTGGCGCACCACCTGCAGCGCGGCTTCCGCCACATCCTGCTGCTCTCGGACCGGCCCCAGCACCTGCCCGAGGAGATGACGCCCCGGGTCACCCAGCTTCACTATGACACGCGGCGTCCCGATGCGCATGTTGACGCCGTCAATGCCGTGGCCGCCGCAGTCCCCGCTGGAACGTGGATCTTCTACTGCTTCAACGCCGAGTTCCTGTTCCATCCCTTCTGCGAGACGCGCACCGTCGGCGAGATGCTGGCCTTCCACACCGAGGAACGGCGCGCGGCGATGCTGACCTATGTCATCGACCTCTACGCAGGCGATCTTGGGCAACACGCGAACGCCGTCGACCTAGACGCGCCGCTGTTCGACCGTACGGGATACTACGCGCTTGGCCGCCGGGCGCCCGACGGCTCGCCTTGCGAGCGGCAGCTGGACTTCCATGGCGGCCTGCGCTGGCGGTTCGAGGAATTCCTGGCGTCGGACCGCCGCCGCATCGACCGCATCTCGATCTTCCGCAGCGCGCCGAACCTTCGCCTGACGCCCGACCACCGCTTCTCGGTCGAGGAATACAACACCTATTCCTGTCCATGGCACCACAACCTGACGGCGGTTGTCGCATCGTTCCGGGTGGCCAAGGCGCTTGTCACCAACCCGGGGTCGCGCGACGAGGTCGGCGACCTCGCCTGGCGCAATTCCTGCCGCTTCGAGTGGAGCGGGCAGCAGCTGATGGACCTGGGGCTGATGGAGCCGGGGCAGTGGTTCTAGGCGATCGACCTCGGAGGGGCTTGCCCTTGCGTCGCGCTGACCCCAGATGATAGACCGTGCGGCAACTTGACAACAGGACCGGCCGCTTGCGGCCGAACACGGAAGGCACGATCCGCATGGCGATGACCCAGACCAGCTTCGACCGCGACGACCTGCTTGCCTGCGCGCGCGGAGAACTGTTCGGCCCCGGCAATGCGCAGCTGCCCGAACCGCCCATGCTGATGATGGACCGCATTACCGACATCTCGGAAGATCGCGGCGAACACGGCAAGGGCCACGTCGTCGCCGAATTCGACATCGACCCCGAGGCCTGGTTCTTCAAATGCCACTTTCCCGGCAACCCGATCATGCCCGGCTGCCTTGGCCTCGACGGTCTGTGGCAGCTGACCGGCTTCAACCTGGGCTGGCGGGGCTGGGAAGGCCGCGGCTATGCGCTTGGTGTCGGAGAGGTCAAGCTGACCGGCATGGTCCGGCCCGACCGCAAGATGCTGCGCTATACCGTCGATTTCACCAAGGCCGTGCAGACCCGCCGCCTGACGATGGGCGTCGCCGACGGCCGGGTCGAGGCGGACGGCGAACTGATCTATCAGGTCAAGGACATGAAGGTGGCCCTGTCGGCCAGCTGACATCAATCAATTTCAAGGAGGCCCCCTAATGCGACGCGTCGTCATCACCGGGCTCGGGATCGTATCGCCCATCGGCAACAACGCCGACGAGGTCACGGAAAGCCTGCGCACGAGCCGGTCGGGCATTGTCTTTGCGCCCGAATATGCCGAACACGGCTTTCGCAGCCAGGTCCACGGCATGCCGCAGATCGTGCTGGAGGACCATGTCGACAAGCGCAACCTGCGCTTCATGGGACCCGGCGCGGCCTACAACTTCATCGCCATGGAACAGGCGATCAAGGACAGCGGGCTGGAAGAGGACGACGTCTCGAACCCGCGCACCGGCCTGATCATGGGATCGGGGGGGCCGTCGACCAGCAACTTCTTTCAGGCGCACCAGACCGTCATCGAAAAGGGCAGCCCCAAGCGGATGGGCCCGTTCATGGTGACGCGCTGCATGTCCTCCACGAATTCCGCCTGCCTGGCCACGCCCTTCAAGATCAAGGGCGTGAACTACTCGATCACCTCGGCCTGCGCAACGTCCGCGCATTGCATCGGCAACGGGGTCGAGCAGATCCAGATGGGCAAGCAGGACATCGTCTTCGCGGGCGGTGGCGAAGAGCTGGACTGGACGCTGTCCTGCCTGTTCGACGCGATGGGTGCGATGTCGTCGAAATACAACGACACGCCCCAGACCGCGTCCCGCCCCTATGACGCAACCCGTGACGGGTTCGTGATCGCCGGCGGCGGCGGCGTCGTCGTGCTGGAGGAGCTGGAGCACGCAAAGGCCCGCGGCGCCAAGATCTATGCGGAGGTCACCGGCTACGGCGCCACCAGCGACGGATACGACATGGTCGCGCCTTCGGGCGAAGGCGGCGAACGCGCCATGCGCGTCGCGCTGGAGACCCTGCCCGAGGGCCGCAAGGTCAGCTATATCAACGCACATGGCACCTCGACCCCCGTCGGCGACATGGGCGAGATCAGGGCGATCCGCCGTATCTTCGGGGAAGGCAGCACGCCTCCCGTCAGCTCGACCAAGTCGTTGACCGGACATTCGCTGGGGGCGACCGGCGTGCACGAGGCGATCTACAGCCTGCTGATGTTGCAAAATGACTTCATTGCAGCATCCGCAAATGTGACGACGCTGGACCCCGAGATACAATCGGGCGAAATTGCCACTAGCCGCGTGGACAATGCGGGGTTGGATTCGGTGCTGTCGAACAGCTTCGGTTTTGGCGGCACCAACGCGACACTGGTGATGTCCCGCTTCAACGAATGACATAAGAACCAAAGGGGCAGTCATGGGCGATCTTCTGAAGGGCAAGCGTGGGCTTGTGATGGGGGTCGCCAATGACCGCTCCATCGCGTGGGGCATCGCGAAGGCGGTCGCGACCGAGGGGGCAGAGCTTGCCTTCAGCTATCAGGGCGAGGCGTTCGGCAAGCGGGTCGAACCGCTGGCAGCAAGCGTGGGGTCGGATTTCCTTGTCGACGTGGATGTCACCGACGACGCGTCGCTGGACGCGGCCTTCGGCGCCATCGGCCAGCGCTGGGGCAAGCTGGACTTCCTGGTCCATGCCGTCGCCTTTTCGAACAAGGACGAGCTGACCGGCCGATTCATGAACACCAGCCGCGCCAACTTCAAGCGCAGCCTTGAAATCTCGTGCTATTCGCTGATCGAGGTTGCGCGCCGCGCCCATCCGCTGATGGCCGAAGGCGGGTCGATCATCACGCTGACCTATGGCGGCTCGAACCGGGTCACGCCGTTCTACAACGTCATGGGGGTGGCCAAGGCGGCGCTGGAAAGCAGCGTGCGCTACCTGGCCAACGATCTTGGCCCTGATGGTATCCGCGTCAACGCGATCAGCCCCGGCCCGATGAAGACGCTGGCCGGCGCGGCCATCGGCGGCGCGCGCCGCACCTTCCGCCATACCGAGGCTAACGCGCCGCTCCGTGCGAATGCCACGCTCGAGGCGATTGGCGGCACGGCTGTCTGGCTGATGTCCGACTGGGGCGCCTGCACCACCGGCGAAATCGTGACCGTCGACGGCGGGTACCACGTGCTGGGCATGCCGCAGAGCGAGAACCTCTAGCGGCAGGTCTGCATCATCGGCTTGCGACGGAGTTTCCGGACGTAACGGCAAAGGGGCTGCGCATGGGTGAATTCGAGGCCAGCGACGGAGCGCGGATCGCATTTTCTGACGAGGGTGCGGGGCTGCCTGTGCTGTGCCTTGCCGGGCTGACGCGGACGCTGGCCGATTTCGACTATGTCGCGCCTCATCTTCCGGACGTCCGGCTGATCCGCATGGATTATCGCGGGCGCGGCGGGTCCGAATGGACCGGCCCCGACAGCTATACCGTGCCGCGGGAAGCGCGGGATGCGGTCGAGCTGCTGGACCACCTGGGCGTGGCGAAGGCCGCCATCCTGGGGACGTCGCGCGGCGGGCTGAACGGCCTTTTTCTGGCGGCGACGGCGCATGACCGGCTGCTGGGTCTGTGCCTGAACGATGTCGGCCCCGAGATCGAACGCGCGGGGCTGGAGCGGATCTTCGACTATGTCGGCCGCAATCCCGCCTCGGCCACGCACGACGCGCTGGCGGCCCGGCTGCCGGCGGTGATGACGGGCTTCGACGACGTTCCGGATGGCCGCTGGCTGGAGGATGCGCGGCGCCATTATCACGAAACGGCCGACGGCCTGCGCATCAACTATGACCCGGCACTGCGCGAGGCGTTCCTGGCCGCCTTTCAGGGCGATCCCGCAGACCTGTGGCCGCTGTGGCAGGCGACGCGCGACCTGCCCGTGGCGCTGATCCGTGGCGGCAACTCGGACCTTCTGTCGGCGGCCGTGGCCGAGCGGATGCAGCAGATGCGCCCCGACCTGATCAGGGCCGACGTTCCCGGCCGCGCCCATGTGCCGTGGCTGGACGAGCCCGCCTCGCTGGAGGTTCTGGCCCGCTGGCTGGAGGCCTGCAGCGAACGCCCGCAGGGCTGAGGCGCCGCTCAGCCGCCGATGCTGCTGAGCACCCAGAAGAGGGCCGCCGACAGCGCCGCAGCCGCCGGCACCGTGACCACCCAGGCCGCCGCGATGGTCAGCACGTGCGACCGGCGCACCAGCTTGCGGCGCCGGCGCTCTTCGGGCGCAAGGCGAGGACGCTCTGGCGCGGCGCCGGCGGCAGTGCGCAGGCGACGCTCGGCATCCCATTCGCGAAAGAAGCCGACACCGAAGATCGCGCCGACGGCGATATGGGTCGAGCTGACGGGCAGGCCCAGCCAGCTGGCCACGATCACCGTCAGGGCCGCGGACAGCGACACGCAATAGGCGCGCATCGGGTTCAGCTTGGTGATCTGGCTGCCGACCATGCGGATCAGCTTCGGCCCGAAGAGGAAGAGGCCGAATGACAGCCCGAACGCGCCGATCAGCATGACCCAGAGGGGGATCGACACCGCCTCGGTCACGCTGCCAGAGGTCGAAGCCTGCACGATGGCGGCCAGCGGTCCGACCGCGTTGGCGACATCGTTGGCGCCATGCGCGAAGCTGAGCAGCGCTGCCGAGACGACCAGCGGAATGCCGAACAGCACCTTCAGCGACTTGTTGCGGTTTTCCAGCCCCCGCGACTGGCGGCGGATCACCGGGATGCAGACAAGCCAGGTCGCCAAGCCAATCGCCGCGCCCAGAACAAGTGCACCGCCGAAAGAGACGTCGATCACCTTCCCAAGCCCCTTGAGCGCCAGGTACGCGGCGAACGCCCCCGCCATGATGCCGATCAGGACCGGCACCCAGACCCGCGCCGCCGCGATCTTGTCGGTCCGGTAGATGATGCGCGCCTTGATGAACCAGAGGAACCCTGCCGCGATCACGCCGCCCAGCAGCGGCGAGACGACCCAGCTTGCCGCGATCGTCGCCATGGTCGGCCAGCTGACTGCGCCGAAGCCCGCAGCGGCGATGCCCGCCCCCATCACGCCACCGACCACCGAATGCGTGGTCGAGACAGGCGCGCCGATCCACGTCGCGAGGTTCACCCAAAGCGCCGACGACAGCAGCGCCGCCATCATGGCCCACACGAAGACCGCCTGCGTACCGATGCTCTCTGGTGCCACGATCCCACGAGAGATCGTTCCGACCACGTCGCCACCCGCGATCAGCGCGCCGCCTGTCTCGAAGATGGCGGCGATGGCGATGGCGCCTCCCATGCTCAGCGCATTCGCGCCCACCGCCGGGCCCATGTTGTTGGCGACGTCGTTCGCGCCGATGTTCAGCGCCATGTAGGCCCCGATGACCGCCCCCATGACCACGACCAGCATGTTGCTTGTCTGGCCGAAGGAGAGCATCGCGCCCAGCCCCGCCAGCAGCACGAAAGCCAGCGCGACGCCGGGCGCGACAAGCCCCCGCGACAGCGCCGTGCCCGCCAGCTCAAGCTGCGAGTAACGGCCGAGATCGCGGTCCAGCGTCTCGAGGTGGCGGGTTTCCAGATCGTTTTGGGCCATCTTTTCCTCTGGGTCGTGGATCGGGTGCCTAGGGCCAAACAATGCCGGGATCAACCTGTTCGTTCTGCCCCACCACGCACAATTCCTTGGGTCGGTCTTCAACCTTCTGGCGATGTAATCCTTTTCATTCCTCATGAAACCCATTACATTTCAGAGAGCCCCTGAGGAGCGGGGTCGGAACCAGGAGGACTTGATGAATTTCGCGAAATCCGCGCTGTTCGCCGGTGCGTCATTGATGACGCTTTCCGTGATGTCGTTGGGGGCCATGGCCCAGGATGCGCGCACCGGCGACCTGCCCATCGCCGTGCAGATGTATACGCTGCGCGATCACGGCGCGCTGCAGGAACAGCTGGCTGCCGTGCAGGCTGCAGGGGTGACCGCCGTCGAGACCGTTGGCATGCAGGACAGCAGCGCCGAGGATCTGAAGGCGCTTCTGGACGAATATGGGATCGAAGCCATCTCGACCCATGCGCAGCTGGCCGATCTGCGCTCGGACCCGCAGGCGGTGGTCGACTTCAACAAGGCCATTGGCAACGACGTGATCACCGTTCCCTATCTGGCGGAAGAGGATCGTCCCACCGATGCCGCGGGCTGGACCGCCCTGGGAGAGGAACTGGCCGCGCTGTCCGAGACCCTCGAAGCCGAGGACATGACGCTGGCCTATCACAACCACGATTTCGAGATGGCCGAGTATGACGGCCGCACCGCGCTCGAGATCATGATGGAAGCCGCCGGCGAGGATGTCATGGCCGAGCTGGACCTGGCCTGGGTGGCGCGCGGTGGCTTGGATCCGGTCGAGTATCTCGGCCGTTTCGACGACCGCGTCTTCGCGATCCACGCCAAGGACAACGCTCCCGAGGGCGAGGCTGCCGACGAACGTGGCTTCAAGGCCCTGGGTGAAGGCACGCTGGACTGGTCCGCCATCCTGCCCGCCGCCGAGGAAGCTGGCGCGCAGTGGTACATCATCGAACACGACCAGCCGATCGATGCGGCCGAAGTGGTCATGACCGGCGCGACCTTCCTGACCGAACACCTGCCGGAGAGCGCGACGCGCTGACCTCCCTGCCGAACAGGTGACTGGGGCCGCGATCCTTCGCGGCCCCTTTTTCATGCGTTCGGGAGTGCCGGACCGCCACGAGAAAGACCCGCCCCCACAAGGGACGGGCCAAGACACCGGCAGGTTGCCGTTGTTACATCGGTCGGATCCAGATGTTGCGATAGCTGACATCGGCATCATGGTCCTGAAGCGAGATCGGCGCACAGTCATGCGCCTCGTAGGTCGGATAGCCGATCCACTCGGTCGCGCCCTGGATCTGAGCATGGTTCTGAACCACCACCCCGTTCTGCAACACCGTCACATGGGCCGGCCGACGCAGCGCGCCGTCATCCGAGAAGACCGGCGCCTGAAAGATGATGTCATAGCTCTGCCATTCGCCGGGCTCCCGCGACGCGTTCACGAGAGGGATGTGCTGCTTGTAGATCGACCCTGCCTGGCCGTTCGGATAGGCTGGGTTCTCGAAGCTGTCCAGCACCTGCACCTCGTAGCGTCCCTGCAGCAAGATGCCGCTGTTGCCGCGGTCCTGGCCGTCATGCCCCTCGTCGTTCGGAGGAGAGCGCCATTCGACATGCAGCTGTGCATCGCAAAAGCTCTGCGTCGTGCGGATGTCGCCCGATCCGCGGTTCACCCGCAGGATCCCGTCCTCGACCGTCCATTCGGCAGGACCGCCATCCACACTCTCCCAACCATCGAGGTTCGTCCCGTCGAACAGCACCACCGCGTCGGAGGGCGGCTGGTCTTCGGGCGTCTGCACGGTCGCCGGCACCGGTCCCTCGACTTCGGTGACGCGGGACTGTGCCTGGCGGTCCATGTCCTGCGCCAAGGCCGGCCCGGCCAGCACCAGGCCAGCGGCCATCAGGGTCAGTTTCTTCATGTCGTGATCCTTTCGCGAAGAAAGCGGGCCCCGGCGTGGTGCCGGGGCCCGGAGGAAGATCAGGTCGCCCAGGCAGGCTCTCCGTCATAGTCCAGATCGCCGATGTATTCGCCCGGCACTGGTTCATAGCGGAGGACCTGCGTGGCCCCGACCTCGGACGTGAAAAAGCCAAACAGCGTCAACTGCTGGATCGGGGTGAACCAGTGCATCCGCGGCTCGGCCGCCTCCTCGGGCTGCTCGTCGGCGGCGGTATCGGCCGAGCTCTGCTGGTCGATCGACTGCTCCCTCCGCTCTTCCAGCTCGGCGAGGGCGCGGGCCGACTCCTCGCGTGCGGCCACGGATGCGGCCTGCAGCATCTCGCGGCGTTCCTCGGCCGTCATCTCCTCGAAGGTCCTGCCATACTCCTCCTGCGCCTTGACCTTCAGTGTCTCCATCCCGTCGCGGAAGGCCGCCTGCTCCTCGGCCGTATAGCAGTCGCTGACAAAGCGCGTCATGAAGGCGCCGACCCCGGCCTCCTTGGCGCCCGGCGTATCGGTGGCGGGAATGATGGTCTCGGCCACCTCGTCCAGGAAGGCGGCGTCCGCGTCCGAGAAGATGTTCTCGCCCACCGGCGTCGGCAGATAGGCAAAGGCTCGCTGTCCGCCCAGCATGGCCGTGCCGGTGACGGCGGCGATCATCGACAGAAGTTGGCGGCGGTTCATCACAGATCTCCGTTCTTCAGGGCGTTGACGGCGTGCTCCGCCGCCCGCGCGGTCAGCGCCATGTAGGTCAGCGACGGGTTCACGCAGCTGGCCGAGGTCATGCAGGCCCCGTCCGTCACATAGACGTTCGGCGCGTCCCAGACCTGGTTGTTGCCGTTCAGGACCGAGGATGCCGGGTCGCGGCCCATCCGCGCCGTGCCCATCTCGTGGATGCCCATGCCGGGGGCATAGTCGCTTTCGGTGGGCTTCACGTCGACGACGCCGGCGGCCTCGAGGATATCAACCGCGTCCTGCTTCATGTCCTGGCGCATGCGCATCTCGTTCTCGCGCAGGTCCACGCTGATCGACAGGACCGGCAGGCCCCACTTGTCGGTCTTCGACCGGTCCAGCGCAATGAAGTTGTCATGATAGGGCAGCATCTCGCCAAAGCCGGTCATGCCGATGGTCCAGTCGCCGGGCTTGGACAGCGCCTCCTTCATGTCGGCGCCGATGTTCAGCTCGGCGACCTCGCGCCGCCAGCCCTGCCGGCTGGCCGATCCCTGATAGCCGAAGCCACGGGTATAGGGGCGCTCCTCGCCCTCGGTGTTGCGAAAGCGCGGGATGTAGAAGCCGGCGGGACGGCGGCCGAAATAGTACTTGTCGTCATAGCCCTCGACCCGGCCTTCGGCGCCCACGCGGAAATGGTGGTCCATGACGTTGTGACCCAATTCACCGGACGACGATCCCAGCCCGCCTTCCCAGACATCGGTCGCAGAATTCATCAGCACCCAGGTGGAGTTGAAGCTGGAGGCGTTCAGGAACACCACATCGGCGGTGTATTCGTAAGTCATGTTGGTTTCGGCGTCGATGATCTCGACCCCGCGGGCGCGCTTGCGGTCCTTGTCGTAGAGGACCTCCTTCACGATGGAAAACGGCCGCAGCGTCAGGTTGCCGGTTGCCATGGCCACCGGAAGGGTTGCCGACTGCGTGCTGAAATAGGCGCCATAGGGGCAGCCCAGCCAGCATTTGTTCCGGTACTGGCAGGCGATGCGGTTCTGCTCTGGCTTGGCCTCGGTGATATTGGCCACCCGTGCGTTGATCAGGTAGCGCTTGCCGCCGAAGGCCTTGCGCAGGCGCGCGGCGACGTCCTTTTCCACGATGTTCAGCGGGATCGGCGGCAGGAATTGTCCATCGGGCAGGATGTCCAGCCCCTCCTGCGACCCCGAGATCCCGGCAAAGCGTTCCACGTGGTCGTACCACGGCGCGATATCGGCATAGCGGATAGGCCAGTCGGTCGCGATCCCCTCCCGCTCGTTGGCGGTGAAGTCGGTGTCGGACAGGCGATAGGACTGGCGCCCCCACATCAGCGACCGGCCACCGACATGATAGCCGCGGAACCAGTCGAAGCGTTTGGCCTCGGTATAGGGGTTCTCCTGCTCGTTGGCCCACATGCCGAAGGTCTGCTCGTTCAGAGGGTAGTCGCGGCGCAGGACCGGATAGTTGTCCTTCATCTCGATCGTCGCGGTGCCGCGATGGGGATAGTCCCAGGCTTCCTTGTCGGCGTTCACATAGTCGGTCAGGTGCTCGATGTTGCGGCCGCGCTCGAGCATCAGGACCTTCAGGCCCCTTTCGGTCAGTTCCTTGGCGGCCCAACCGCCGCTGATGCCCGATCCGACGACGATCGCGTCGTAATGCATGTTCTCTGCCATCTGGCTTTCCTTTCAGCTTTGCTAGCGGCTTCTTCAGACGTCGCAGGTCAGGACAGCATCCCGCAGCGCCGCCGCGGCGGCATCTGGGGACTTGTCCGAGGGGATGAACTCCTGCGCGAGCCAGCCTTGGAACCCCGTGTCCCGGATCGCCCGGCAGATCGCCGGGTAGTTCAGTTCCTGGCTGTCGTCCGGCTCGTTCCGGCCGGGGTTGCCGGCGGTGTGGTAGTGACCGAACCACTGATGGTTGTCGGCAATCGTGCGGATCACGTCGCCTTCCATGATCTGCATGTGATAGATGTCGTAGAGCAGCTTGAAATTCGCGCTGTCCAGCCGCCGGCAGAGGTCGACCCCCCAGGCGCTGCGATCGCACATGTAGTCGGGGTGATTGACCCGGCTGTTCAGCAGTTCCATCTGCAGCACGACCCCGGCAGCCTCGGCGCGCGGCAGGATCTGCGACAAGCCCTGGACGCAGTTGTCCAGCCCTTCCTGGTCACTCATGCCGCGGCGGTTGCCGCTGAAGAGGATCAGGTTCGTGTATCCCGCCTCGGCCACAAGGTCGATGTGGCGGGTGTACCGCTCGACCAGCTCGGCATGATTGTCCGGTTCGGCCCAGCCATCCTCGAGGCTGATCTCGGCCCCGTTGCACATCGAGCTTTCCAGCCCGTGCTCGCGCAGCGTGGGCCAGTCGTCCCGCCCGCAGAGGTCGATGGCCCCCAGCCCCACCTGCCGCGCCAGGATGCAGAGGTCCGGCAGGGACATGTCGCCGAATGTCCAGCGCGCGACCGAATGGTTGATGTTGCCCTGCAACCCGGAGCCTTGGGCGCTGGCCGCGCCACCCAACGACGCCCCTAGGGCGAGGGCACCCGCCCCTTGGAACAGGCCGCGGCGGGACATGGCCACAGGCATCCGGTCCGACAGATCGGTCATGGTCTTCCTCCCTTGGTGTGGTGGCCCCGGTCGCCAGAATGAAACCGTTTACACAGCGGGGCGGAACGACCCTCCTCCGGGTCGAAGCGGCGCGGGATGGACCCGCGCCGCGATATCAGATCAATAGGGGCTGTCTTCGAAATAGAAGTTGTCGGCGTTTTCCGGCGTGATCAGCTCGGACGCGATGATGAACTCGCCCGACATGGGCGCGCCCGAGGTCAGGCCCAGGGCCGTCATCTCTATCGCGGTCGAGATCATCGCCGGCGGATAGGTCACGTTCACCGGAACCGTCGGGTCGTCGTTTCTGATGCGGTCGACCATTTCCTTCATGCCGGCACCGCCGACGACGAACATTTCGTCGGTGCGGCCGGCTTGGTCGATGGCTGCCAGGGCGCCCACGGCCATGTCGTCGTCGGCCGCCCAGACCGCGTCGATCTCGGGGAAGCGCGACAGCCAGTCCTGCATCAGGTTGAAGGCCGTGTCGCGGTTCCAATTGCCGTGGTCCATCGCCAGGACTTCGATGCCCGCCCCTTCGATGGCCGACTCGAAGCCCGCCACGCGCTCATTGTCGACGGTGGAGGCGATGCCGCGCATCACCACGACCTTCGCGCCCTCGTCCAGCGTGTCGGCAAAATACTGCCCCGCCGTGCGGCCGAAGCTGTCGTTGTCGCCGGCGACATAGAGGTTCTCGATCCCTTCCTGCGTCAGGCCGCGGTCGACGACCGTTACCCAGACACCGCTGTCGGCGATGCGCTGGATCGGACCGGTCAGCGGCTCGGATTCGAAGGGCAGAACGACCAGCGCGTCGATGCCGCGCGTGGCGACCATGTCCTCGAGGTCGGACACCTGCTGGCCCGGGTCCGAGGTCGTGGTCAGCACGAATTCCAGATCGGGATTTGCCTCGGACAGCCGTTCGACAGTGCGTTCGGCGTGAAAGTTCAGCGCCCCCGCCCAGCCATGCGTCGCGGCCGGGATCGAGATGCCGATGGTTTCCGACAGCGCCGGTACGGCCGTCAGGCCAAGCAGCGCGGTCGTGGCGATCAGGGTCTTTCTCATGGTAGTTACTCCTCCCACAGGTGAAAATCAGCGCGCGGTGCCGGTATTCCGTTGCAGCACGACGGCCAGGATGATGACGACGCCCTGGATGGCACCGTTCAGATACGGGCTGACGAAGTCGGTCAGGTTCAGCAGGTTGCCGATCAGCGACAGGATCAGCACCCCCACGACCGTGCCCCAGACCCGGCCGAAGCCGCCCTTCAAAAGCGTGCCGCCGATGATGACGGCCGCGATAGCCTCAAGCTCCCACAGAAGGCCGGTGGTGGCCGAGGCCGAACCGAGGCGCGGGACGTACATGACCACCGCGATGCCGACCAGAAGGCCCAGCATGACATAGGTCATCAGCCGCACCCGCAGTACCGCCACGGACGAATAGCGGGCCACCTTCTCATTGGACCCGATGGCGGCGCAGTGCCGGCCGAAGGCCGTGTGGCGCATCACGATCTCGCCCAGGATGGCCAAGGCCGCGAAGACGATGATCGGCCAGCTGATGCCCATGATGCCGCCGTAATAGACGGGGCGGTACAGTTCCCGCATCTCGTAACCCAGCGACAGCGTGCCGCCGTCGGCCAGCCAGGTGACCAGGCTGCGATAGATGCCCATGGTGCCAAGGGTCAGGATGAACGCCTCGATGCCCGCGCGGGTAATCAGGATGCCGTTGATGAACCCCGCCGCCAGCCCCGCGAACAGCGCAAGCGCCACGCCGATCAGGATGACGGGCAGCCCGCCCCCCATGTTCTCGGTCAACAGGTTCATCACCAGAATCATCAGACCCGCGACAAAGGCCGCCATCGAGCCCACGGAGAGGTCCAGCCCCCCCGCGGTGATGACGAAGGTCATGCCGATGGCGATGATGCCGATGAACGCGGACCGCGCCAGCACGTTGGTGATGTTGGCAAAGCTGAGGAAGTTCGGGTTCATCGCGATGCCGATCAGCACCAGCACGACCAGCGCCACGATTGGCGCGATGACGGCCAGGTTTATCTTGGGCCGGCGCGTCTGTTGAAGGGTTGCCGTGCTCATGCCGCACTGTCCTCTTTGTTGTCGTCCATCCCCATCGCCAGTCGCACGATATTGCCTTCGGTGACCGCGTCACCCGCCAGCTCTCCGGCGATGCGGCCGGCATGCATGACGATGACGCGCCCCGCGAGGCCGATAAGCTCCGGCATCTCGGACGAGATCACGATGATGCTGCGGCCTTCGGCGGCCAGCTTGGCGATGAGGGTATAGATCTGTTGCTTGGTGCCGATGTCGATGCCGCGCGTCGGCTCGTCGATGATGACGACCTCGGGGTCCGACAGAAGCGTCTTTGCGAGAAGCAGCTTCTGCTGGTTGCCCCCCGACAGATCGCCCACCGCCATGCCGCGTTCCGGTGCCCGGATGGCGAAGTCGTCGATGGCGCGGTCCAGCGCCGCTTCCTCGCGCCCGCGGTCGATCAGCGGGCGGCCGAATGTCTCCAGCAGCGGCAGCGTCAGGTTCTCGCGCAGGGTCTTGTCCAGAAGCAGGCCTGCGCCCTTGCGGTCCTCGGTCAGGTAGGCAAGGCCAGCGCGCATCGCATGGGCCACCTGGTTCGGCGGCAGTTCCTGCCCCTTCAGGCGCACCGTGCCGCTGCGCGGGCGCAATCCCGCGATGGCCTCGGCCAGTTCGGTGCGGCCGGACCCCACCAGCCCGCCGATGCCCAGCACCTCTCCTTTGCGCAGGCTCAGACTGGCACCCTCGACGACGCCGGGAACCGAGACGCCGCCGACTTCAAGGATCGCGTCGGCGCCCCCGCCGACCTTCGCCGGGAACAGGTCGGACAGCTCGCGCCCGACCATGGCGGCGGCCATGTCGTCCTCGGTCACGTCCGTTGTCCTGTCGGAGCGGATCATCGTGCCGTCGCGCAGGACCGTCACCCGGTCGGCGATGCGCTTCACCTCGCCCAGCTTGTGCGACGTATAGAGGATCGCCACGCCTTCGGCGCGCAGCCGCTCGATCTGGCGGAACAGCACCTCGGTTTCCCGGCCGGTCAGCACCGCGGTCGGCTCGTCCATGATCAGGACGCGCGCCTTGCGCGACAGGGCCTTGGCGATCTCGACCATCTGCTTGTCGGGGACCGACAACTGGTTCACGGGCGTTGCAGGATCGACACGGCATTCCAGCTGCGACAGAAGCTCCGCCGTCCGGGCGCGCATCGACTTGTGGTCCAGGAACGGCCCGCGTCTCAGTTCGCGCCCCAAAAAGACGTTCTGGTCGACCGACAGGTGCTCGGCCAGGTTGAATTCCTGGTGGATCATGATGATCCCCCGATCCTCGGCCTCGTCCGAGCCGGCAAATCGGATGGGCTTGCCGTCAAAGGTCACCTGGCCGCCGGTGGGATCCAGATAGCCCGCCAGGATCTTCATCGTCGTGGACTTGCCTGCGCCGTTCTCGCCGATCAGCGCATGCACCTCTCCGGGATGCAGCGCGAAATCGACGCCGTGCAGGATTTCGATGGGACCGAAGGACTTCGTGACGCCTTCCAGCGCCAGGACAGGGCTTGTCATGCCATTACCTCGACCCAGCCGGCGTCGGCGGCGTTCGAGCGGATGCAGGCATCGATGAAGTGCAGGCCTTCCAGGCCGTCATCAATGCCCGGCAGGGTGTCTGGGATGCGCCCCGTGCGGATTGCCTCGGCCGCTTCGGAATAAAGGTTCGCGAACCCTTCCAGATAACCTTCGGGATGGCCCGGCGGCACTCGGCTGTTGCCGGCCACCGTGCCGGGGCCGCCGCGGCGCAGCTTCTGCGTCGGCTGACCGAACGGGGTGAACCATAGTGTCTCGGGCGCCTCGTGCTGCCACTCCAGCCCGCCCTTGTCGCCATAGACGCGCAGCTTCATACCGTTCTCGGTTCCCGGTGCGACCTGCGAGGCCCAGAGCATCCCCTTGGCGCCATCTGCATAACGCATCAGGATATGCGCGTTGTCGTCCAGCCGGCGGCCCACAACAAAGCTCGACAGATCGGCCGCCAGCCGTTCGGGCCGCATCCCGGTCGCGAAGCGCGCCAGTTGGAATGCGTGGGTGCCGATGTCACCAATCGCCCCGCCTGCTCCGGCCTTCGACGGATCGCCACGCCACGATGCCTGCTTGCTGTCGCTGTCCTCGGTCAGCCAGTCCTGGGCATATTCCACCTGCACCAGGCGCAAGGTGCCCAGATCGCCGCGCGCGATCATCGCCCGCGCCTGCCTGATCATTGGATAGGCCGAATAGTTGTGGGTCAGGACGAACATCGCATCGGACGAACGTGCGATGGCGGCAAGCTCTTGCGCCTCCTCCATCGTCGCGGTCATCGGCTTGTCGCAGATGACATGGATGCCTTGTGCCAGGAAGGCGCGCGCAACCGGGAAATGCAGATGGTTCGGGGTGCAGACTGACACGGCCTGGATGCCGTCGTCGCGGCCGGCTTCCCCGCGGGCCATTTCCTCGAAATCGGCATAGCTGCGGGCGATGCCCACCTCGGCCGCGCTGGCGGCCGCGCGAGCGGGGTCCGATGACAGCGCCCCTGCCACCAGGTCGAACTGCCCGTCCAGCCGCGACGCGATCCGGTGCACGTTGCCGATCATGGCCCCGGCCCCGCCGCCGACCATGCCAAGGCGAATGGGAACGTGCCGGGTCATCTGTCCAGCCCCAGCATCCGGCGATTTGCGGCCATGTCGGCCCCTCCGTTCGCAAAATCGTCAAAGGCGCGGTCGGTGACGCGAATGATATGGTCTCGCACGAAGGCCGCACCTTCGCGTGCGCCATCCTCGGGGTGCTTCAAGGCACATTCCCATTCCACCACGGCCCACCCGTCGAACCCGATCGTCGTCAGCTTGGAGAAGATGGCCTTGAAGTCAACCTGCCCGTCGCCAGGGCTGCGGAACCGCCCCGCGCGATCGACCCACGGCTGATAGCCGCCATAGACGCCTTGCCGGCCGGTCGGGTTGAACTCGGCATCCTTGACGTGGAACATGCCGATCCGGTCGGCATAGATGTCGATGTTCTGCAGGTAGTCCAGCTGCTGCAACAGGTAGTGCGAAGGATCGTAGAGCATCTTCGCCCGGGGATGCTGGTCCACGCGGTCCAAAAACATCTCGAAGCTGATGCCGTCGTGCAGGTCCTCTCCGGGGTGGATCTCGAAGCAGATGTCGACGCCGCGGCTGTCGGCATGATCCAGGATCGGGCGCCAGCGGGCGGCAAGCTCGTCGAAGGCCGCCTCGACCAGACCTTCGGGGCGCTGCGGCCAGGGGTAGAAGTAGGGCCAGGCCAGCGCGCCCGAAAACGCCGCCATCCGGTCTAGGCCGAGATTGGCCGAGGCGTCGATGGTCTTTCTGACCTGATCGACCGCCCAAGCCTGCCGCGCGACCGGATTGCCGCGCATGGCCTGTGGTGCAAATCCGTCGAAGGCCGCGTCGAAGGCCGGATGGACCGCGACCAGTTGGCCCTGCACATGGGCCGAAAGCTCGGTGATGCGGACGCCGTTGTCATCAGCCTGCCCCCTCAGTTCGTCGCAATAGCCGCTTGAGGTCGCCGCCAGATCGAGATCCATCAGCGGCGTCGCGCCCGAAGGAACCTGCACCCCCAGATAGCCGCATTCCGCCGCCCATTTCGTGATCGCGCCAAAGCTGTCGAATGGCGCCGACGTTCCCACGAACTGCGCCAGAAACAACCCGGGCCCCTGGATCGTCTTCATGTATCCTCCTGAAGCCGAAGATCCCCATGTAATCGGTTTCATATTGACGCTCTCACAACATGAAGTCGTTTACAACAGGATTTTTTCGGCTAAAGCCTGTGATGATCCAGCAGCGAGAATGCCGTGTCCGCTCAAGCCCGCCCGCCCCGCATCAGCGACGTCGCCAAGCTTGCGGGCGTGTCCGTGGCGACCGTCAGCCGCGCAATCTCGAACCCGTCGATCGTTTCCGAGGCGACGCGAAAGGCGGTCGAGGAAGCCATTGCCCAGATGGGCTATACGCTGAACTTCACCGCGCGGAACCTGCGCCAGCAGCAGGTCGGAGGCGTCCTGGCCCTGGTGCCGAAACTGTCGAACCCGTTCTTCTCGCAGATCCTGGCCGGGATCTCGGGCGTTCTGCGGACAAGGGACCTCAGCCTGCTGGTGCTGGACACGACCGCCGCGCCTGACCAGTCGGCGATGAAGGTGCTGGGGCCATATCTGAACCGGTCGCGGTCCGACGGGGTGATCGTGCTGGACGGCAACCTCGATCCCCGGCTGTTCGACCAGCCCGGATGTCCGCCGCTGGTGCAGGCCTGCGAATGGATCGCGGGACTGCCCGCCCCCCGCGTTCTGGCCGACAATGTCGAGGGCGGCCGTCTGGCGGCCTGCCACCTGACAAGCCTCGGCCACCGCCGCATCATGCATGTCACCGGCCCTGCCCGAAACTCTCTGACCGTGGCGCGGCGCGAAGGCTTCGCCGCCGGCCTGGCCGAGGCCGGCCTGCCCGACGCCACGCCGGACCTGCGGATCGAAGGCGACTTCACCGCCCGCTTCGGGCTGGAGGCGGCCGAGCGACTGCTGGCGCTGGAAGACCGCCCCACTGCGGTCTTTTGCGATAACGACGAAATGGCGATAGGGCTGATGAACGGACTGATGCGGGCGGGCCTGCGGGTGCCGCAGGACATGTCGGTCATCGGCTTCGACAACATCGAGATGTCGGCCTTCTGCCTGCCGGGCCTGACCACGATCCGTCAGTACCGGGCGCGCCTGGGGCAGCGCGCGGCGGAATTGCTGCTGGCCCGGATGCGCGGAGAGGAAATCACGGACAGCACGACGCTCGGCGTGGATCTGCTGATCCGCGACAGCACGGCCCCTGCCCCGGCGGATCTGTCGAAATCATGACTTGTGGCCGCTGATCCGAGTTTCTAGACTTTTCGCCAGCGGCGGGCATCATCCTGCCACCACAGGATGCCTATGCCCGAAGCCGAGTTACCGGAAGCCCTGCGCGCTCAGATCGCCCGATCGACAGTCGCCCTGTCACTGGCCACCGCGGATGCCCCAGACATGCCGCTCTGCCTGGCCAATGATGCCTTCTTCCGCCTGAGCGGATATGACGCAGACGCGGTTCATGGCCGCAACTGCCGCTTTCTTCGGACGCCGGACACTCCGCCCGAACAGGTTCGGGAGATGACCCGGTTCCTGCACGCGGACGATCGCGACGACGGGCGGTTTCCGGTCCTGAACCGCACGCGGCAGGGTCGGGTGTTCACGAACCTCGTCTTCATGTCGAAGCTGCGTGGGCAGGACGGACGGGTCCGCTTCGTCATTGCCTCTCAGTTTGACCAGAGCGTCGCCGACCGCGCCACCGCGCAGCGGCAAAACGACGCCGCGCTGACCCGCAGCGTGGGCGACCTGCGGGTGGCGGCGGCGCAGTTCGGTCTGATCCTCTCGGATACATCTGCGCTGCTGGCGCGGTCGGTCAGCACGCTCGCACGGATCGCGGTGCGCGATGAATGACGTCTCTTTCCAGCAGTCGCGGCAGCGCGACGATTTCGCCGTGGTCGGCATCGGCGCCTCGGCCGGCGGGCTCGAGGCGCTGCACGACCTGTTGCGCGACGCCCAACGCGACGATCCCGCCGCCTATGTGGTGATCCAGCATCTGGACCCGAACCATGACAGCGTCCTGGCCGAACTTCTGGACCGCCGCACCGCGCTGACCGTCCAGCAGGCGACCGAGGGGATGCGGCTGCAGGCCGGCCATGTCTATACCATCCCGCCCGGATCAAGGATGCTGATCCGCGACGGCCTGCTGCGGCTGACGGATTTCGACCAGCCGCGCGGATTGCGCCGCCCGATCGACGACTTCTTCGAAAGCCTGGCCGAAGACCGCGGCGCCTCGGCCGCCTGTGTGATCCTGTCGGGGACCGGTGCCGACGGCACCTTGGGACTGCGGGCGATCAAGGAAAACGGCGGCATGTGCGTGGTCCAGGAACCCCGCACTGCGCGCTATGACGGGATGCCGTTATCGGCCGAGGCGACCGGCCTGGTCGATTTCGTCCTGCCGCCCGACCGGATCGTCCCGGCGATCCTGCAGTTCTTCGGCTCCAGCGACGCCGAACTGGCCGAGGACGTGCTGCTGGCCGACGCGCGCCGCATTTGCAAGCTGCTGCTGGAACGCAGCGGCCACGACTTCTCTGGCTACAAGATGTCCACCCTGGTGCGGCGCATCCGGCGGCGGCTGCAGGTTCTGAACATCACCGACACGCGGCAATACCTGGACCACCTGCAGCGTGACCCGGTCGAGGTTGACGCACTGGTCAACGAGTTCCTGATCAACGTCACCCGCTTCTTCCGCGATCCGGAGCTGTTCGAGGCGCTGCGCGACAAGGCGATCCGGCCGATGGTCGCCAGCGCCGAGGGAGAGGAGCTGCGGGTCTGGGTGCCCGGCTGCTCCAGTGGCGAGGAAGCCTACAGCGTCGCAATGCTGATCGATTCCGAGATGCGTGCCGCCGGCCTGCGCCCGCGCCTCACGGTTTTTGCCACCGACATCGACAAGAAGATGGTCGAGGTTGCCCGCGCCGCGACCTATCCGATCAGCGCGCTTGCCGATATTCCCGAACGGCTTCGCGCCCCCTACACCACGCATCGCGACGCGCTGATGCAGATCACGCCGCACCTGCGCGACCGGGTGCGGTTCTCGCTGCACAGCGTGCTGCGCGACCCGCCCTTCGCGCGAGTCGACCTGATTTCATGCCGGAACCTGCTGATCTACCTTGACGAGGACCTGCAGTCGCGGGTGCTGCCGCTGTTCCATTATGCGCTGCGGCCGGGGGGCTTCCTGTTCCTTGGCCCCTCGGAAGGGGTGCGCCGGGAATCGGCGCATTTCGCCGAGCTGGACCGTCCTGCCCGCCTTTACCAGCGCGACGAGATGCCGGCTCGCCTGCCGCTGTCGCTGCCCTTCACCCGGTCCGACGCCGACCGCGGAGGCATCGCGCGGACCACCGGCAACGGCAACGGTCGCACCAGCCACCATGGACTGGCGGCGCAGCGTCGGGTGCTGGACCGCTTCGCACCAGCAGCGCTGCAGGTGTCGCCCACCGGCGAGGTGCTTTGGACGGCCGGGCGGCTTGGCCGGTTCCTGTCGGTCGACCCGACGGCCCGCCAGCCCGCGCTGGCTGCGTCAATTGTCCATTCAGGCCTCAAGGAGCCTGTGACAGCCGCGCTTGAACAGGTGGCCTCCAGCGGCAGGGCGGTGATCGTGCGCGATCTGCTGGCGCGGTCGGATATCGGCGCGCAGCCTGTGACGCTCTTCGTCGAGCCCCTGCCCGACAGGACGATCCTGATCGTCTTTCAGGAAGCCGGCCTTCAGGGCAAGGCCGAGCTTTCCGACGACGCCGACGAGCTGCGCGTCACCGAATCGCGGGCCGACCTTCTGGAGGAGCGGCTGCGCCTGACGCGGATCGAGCTGCACGGTGCCGTTCAAGAGCTCGAGACAGCGAACGAGGAGCTGAAGAGCTCCAACGAAGAAATGATGTCGATGAACGAGGAGCTTCAGTCGACGAACGAGGAGCTGAGCACCGTCAACGACGAGCTGAAGTCCAAGATCGACGACCTGACGGCAGCGAACAGCGATCTGCAGAATTTCTTCTCGGCTACCAAGATCCCGCTGCTGGTTGTGGACCGCGACGTGCGAGTGCGCAACTTCACGGCCGCCGCGCTGCAGATCTTTCCGCTGCGCCGGTCGGACCACGGCCGGCCGCTGGCCGATGTGTCCAACGTCTTCGGCAGCGACATCCTGCAGCAGATGGCGGCCGATGTCGTCCGCCGCGGTGAGGCGCAGGGGACCGAGCTTCACGAGCAGGGCCGGGAACGCGCCTGGCGCGTGGATGCGAAGCCCTATCGCGGCGCCGACGGCCATCTGGACGGCGCCATGCTGGTCTTCGAGGATGTCACGGCGCTGCGCGACCTGCGGGTCGAGGTCGAGCGCCAGGACGAACGCCTGAAGGCCGTCCGCTCGATGGCGCGGATCACGGTGTGGCACCTGGACAGCGATGGCCAGACGCTGACGATCGACGACAGCTCCAACCTGCTGGGGATCGGGCAGACCGCCCGCCTGCCCCTGCCGGCCTTTGCGGCCCTGATCGCCCCCGAGGATCGCGACGGTCTGCAAGAGGACATGGCCGCCTGCATGGTCGGCACGCCGTTCCGTCGCGTGCTGTCGCCATCGGCGAAGGCGCTGTCGAACGTGCGCCTTGAAGCCGCCGGAGAGCGTTTCGGTGGCGACGAGGCGCAGGTCCTGGGGGTCATGGTCGACGTGACGGCCGCGCAATCCGCCGCCAAGCTGCGCGAGGCGGTGATTTCCGAGATGGACCACCGGGTCAAGAACCTCTTCACGCAAATTTCGGCGATGCTGCGCATGGCGGGCCGCGAGACCGACGATGCGCAGGAGGTGGTCGAGCAGGTATGCGAGCGCATTTCGGCCCTGGCCAATTCGCACAGCCTGACCACGGAACGCGGCAGCAGCGCCGAGATCGAGCTGCGCCGGCTGATCGACACCTCGCTGGCGCCCTATCGCGGCGCCGAGATCGTGCTGGACGGTGACGGTGCGGTGGTGCTTCCGGGCCGCGTCGTGCCCTTGTCGCTGATCCTGCACGAGCTTGCGACAAACGCCTTCAAGTACGGCGTCCTCGGTCCGGTCGAGGGCAGGCTGACGGTGGCATGGCGGGTGATCGACGAACAGATCGTCCTCGACTGGATCGAGACCTATGCCGCCGAGCGTCCCGAGCAGCAGGCCGACAGCGGCTTCGGGTCGGTTCTGCTGGAAGGCGCGGCGGCACAGATCGGCAGCGATCTGGACATCACGCAGGACGCGCTGGAACGTCGGACCCGCCTGCGCTTCTGACGCTTAGCACAGAAGCGCCGCAACCCTTTCCAGCTGCTCGCGGGTCATCGCCCGGATGTCGTCGTCGCTGCTGATCGTGCCCTCGGCCCAAGCCCTGACAGAGTTCGACAGCGCGTGCGTTCCCAGTTCCGCCAGCAGCCGCGCCTCGAAGGCCATGTCGCGCCCCAGCCGCGCCTCCAGCAGACCGGCAAGGGCCAGCGCCATCTCGTCCATGCTCTTGCGAAAGACCGCCAGCAGTTCGGGCGTATGGTCCACGACTTCGATGATCCGCTGCAGCAGGGCCCGGTCGGGGCGGTCTTCGCACAGCATGTTCCCCAGCAGCCGCGAGATGTCGTCGATCAGCGACCCGTTCGATGTGACGATCCAGCTTGCCGCCTCGACATCCAGGGCCGGGGGCTGGCCCAGGATTGCCGCCTGCTTGTTGCAATAATAGTTGAAGAAGGTGCGCGGGCTGATGCCCGCCTCGGCCGCAATCGCCTCGGTCGTCGCGGTGCCATAGCCCATGCGCAGCGCGACGTTCAGCGCGGCCATCTGGATCTCTCGCGCGGTCTCGCGGCGACGGCGGTCGCGAAGATTGGTATTCATTTCTCGTGCAACCCCCTATTGCAGTGAAAGCAAACATTGCACACTCCGCAGGATTGTGCAATGAGCGCACCAAACATGGTGCCTTCGGGGCAAGATCGGGATAGTTCACATGATGCGCGAGTTCAGCCTTAACGCCGGGACGGTCATGGCCGCGGCAATGTTCCTGACGCAGCCGGCCGTGGCGCAGGCCCCGGAAGGGATGCCCCCCAAGCAGGTCGGCGTGGTCGAGGTGGCGCTGCAGGACGTGCCGCGCATCGTCACCCTGCCCGGCCGGGCGGTGGCCGCGAATTCGACCGACATCCGTCCGCGCGTCGGCGGCATCGTGACCGACATCCTCTACCAGCCCGGCAAGCCGATCGATGCCGGCACCCCGATGTTCAAGATCGACGACACGACCTATCAGGCGAACCTCGCCAGCGCCGAGGCGCAGGTCGCCTCGGCCGAGGCGCAGGTGACGCAGGCGGAATCGGCCTATAGCCGGACCGAACAGCTTCTGGGGTCCGGCACGACGCAGGCCCAGGTCGAGACGGCGCGCGCCACGCTGGACCAGGCTCGCGCGGCGGTGCAGTCGGCTGCCGCCGCCCTGACGTTGGCCCGGGCCGAGCTTGGATGGACCACCGTGACCAGCCCCATCGCCGGCATCGCCACCGTTTCCGAAACCTCGGTCGGCGATCTTGTGACGGCGGGACAGGCCGACGCCATGGCGACGGTGATCCAGCTCGACCCGATCGAGGTCGACATGTACGAACCCGCCGCCCGCTTCCTGAGCCTTCTGGACGACATCGGCGCGGGCAACCTGCGCCTGAACGACGAGCTGAACGCCAAGCTGACGCTCGAGGACGGCCAGACCTACCAGGCGGTAGGCGAACTTGTGGCGCCGGGCGTGACGGTCTCGACCTCGACCGGATCGATCGACACGCGGTTCCGCTTCGACAACCCGAACAACCTGCTGCTGCCGGGCATGTTCCTGCGTGGCCAGGTGGAACTGGGCGTGACGCCCGCATTCCTGGTGTCGCAGTCGGCGGCCGTCCGCGACAAGATCGGCAACCTCTCGGCCTGGGTGGTCGAGGACGGAAAGGTCAGCCAGCGTCGACTGACCGAGGACGGTACCTACCAGAACCAGTGGATCGTAACCGACGGGATCGAGGAAGGCGACATGCTGGTCGTCGACGGGCTGGCCGGCCTGGCGGAAGGCGCCGAGGTCGTCACCGTTCCCGTCACCTTCGACGAGAACGGCGTGGTGCGCGACATCGCGCCCCCCGCGGATGCCGCCACGCAGGACGGCGCCGCGGCGGCGCCGGCATCCGATGAGCCGGCATCCGAAGCGCCGGCCACCACAGAACCGGCCCCCGCAGAACCGGCAGGCGACGCGCCTGCCGACGCGCCCGCGACGGAGTAAGGACCGATGGCACGCTTTTTCATTCATCGCCCGGTCTTCGCCTGGGTGCTGGCCCTCGTCACCATGCTGGTTGGCGCGCTTGGCCTGAACACCTTGGCGATCGAGCAATATCCGCAAATCGCGCCGACGACGGTGCGCGTCAGCGCGACCTATAACGGCGCCTCGGCCGAGATCGTCGAGTCCTCGGTGACGACCGTCATCGAGGATGCCATGACCGGCATCGACGGGCTGATCTACATGACGTCGAACTCGACGCCGGGTTCGGCCTCGGTCACGCTGACCTTCGACGACACGGTCGATGCCGACATCGCGCAGGTGCAGGTGCAGAACAAGCTGCAGCTGGTGACGTCGCAGCTGCCCGACGTGGTGCAGCAGCAGGGCGTGCAGGTTGCGCGCTCGACCAGTTCGATCCTTCTGGTGGGGGCGCTGACGGCGCCCGACGGCGGCTATACCACGGTCGAGCTTGGCGACCTGATCGCCCAGCTGATCGAGGACCCGGTCAAGCGCACGCCGGGCGTGGGGTCGATCAACACCTTCGGGTCGGGCTATGCGATGCGCATCTGGATGGACCCGATGAAGATGGTCCAGTACCAGGTGACGCCTGCCGACGTGACCGCCGCCGTCGCGGCGCAGAACACCAACGTCACGGTAGGCGACCTGGGCGCGCAGCCCGCGGCGCAGGGCCAGCGGCTGACCGTGTCCGTGTCGGCGCAATCACAGCTGTCCACCGTCGAGGAATTCGAGAGCATCCTGCTGCGCGTCGATCCCGACGGCTCGACCGTCTTCCTGGGCGACGTGGCCCGGATCGAGATCGGGCAGGAAAGCTATGGCGGCGCCTCGCGCCACAACGGCAACCCGGCCGCTGGCTTCGCCGTGAACCTGGCGACCGGCGCCAACGCGGTCGACACCGCCCATGCCGTGCGCGAGACGATCAACGGACTGGCAGGATCCCTGCCTGCCGGGGTCGAGATCATCTATCCTTACGACACCTCGCCCTTCGTCGAGGAATCGATCAACCAAGTCTATCATACCCTGGCCGAGGCCGTGGTGCTGGTATTCCTGGTGATCCTGGTCTTCCTGCAAAGCTGGCGCGCGACGATCATCCCGGTGGTCGCCATCCCGGTCGTGCTGCTGGGCACCTTCGCGGTGCTGGCGGCGGCGGGCTATTCCATCAACACGCTGACGATGTTCGCGATGGTGCTGGCCATTGGCCTTCTGGTCGATGACGCCATCGTCGTCGTGGAAAACGTCGAACGCGTGATGGAGGAAGAGGGTCTGGGGCCCGTCGAGGCCACCGAAAAGAGCATGGACGAGATCACCAGCGCCCTGGTGGGCATCGTGCTGGTCCTGTCGGCGGTGTTCCTGCCGATGGCCTTCATGACCGGCGCGACGGGCGTGATCTATCGACAGTTCTCGATCACCATCATCACGGCCATGGTGCTGTCGCTTGGCGTCGCCGTCATCCTGACGCCCGCCATGTGCGCCAGCCTTCTGAAGCCGCGCAGGCATGGCGACGGCATCGCACCGGCGCGCTGGTTCAACCGCAACCTCGACCGCACCACGGATGGCTTCGTCGGCGTGGTGACGCGGCTGGTCAAGCGTCCGATGCGGATGCTGATCGTGCTGGCCGCCATCGGCTTCGGGGTCTACGCCCTCTTCGATCGTCTGCCCGGATCGTTCCTTCCCGATGAGGACCAGGGCGTCGCCCTGGTCATTATCCAAGGACCTGACGGCTCGACCACCGAACAGACCAGGGCGCTGGTCGAGAAGGTCGAAGGCTATCTGCTGAACGAGGAAAGCGAGACGGTGGAATCCGTCTTTTCGGTCCTGGGCTTCAGCTTCGGTGGAAGCGGCCAGAACAATGCGATGGTCTTCATGAAGCTGCGCGACTACGAGGAGCGCGAGGGGCTGGACATTGCATCCCTGGTGAACCGGGCGAACGGGTACTTCTTCACCACCAACCGGCAGGGGCAGATCTTCGTGCTGCAGCCGCCCGCGATCCAGGGCCTCGGCACCTCGTCGGGCTTCACCATGTACCTGATCGACCAGGCGGGCGCCGGGCAAGAGGCGCTGACAGCCGCGGCCGACCAGTTGGTCGCCAATGCCCAGGCCGACGGCCGCGTCACCGGCCTGCGCGGAAACGAGGCGACGACCCAGACGGCGCTGCGGCTCGACATCGACCAGCAGAAGGCTGCGGCCTTCGGGCTGTCCATCCCCGAGGTGAACGCCATGCTGTCGGTCATCTTCGCCGGCCGCGACGTCAACGATTTCGCACTCGGCAATGATCTGCGGCCGGTGGTCGTTCAGGGCGAGGCCAATGCCAGGTCCCAGCCCGAGGACATCAACCGCTGGTACGCGCGCAACGCGCAGGGCGAGATGGTGTCTTTCGGCGCCTTCTCGGACCAGCGGTGGGAACAGGAACCGCAGGCGCTGGCCCGCTATGGCGGCACCCGTGCGCTTGAACTGAGCGGTTCCGCTGCCGTGGGACTGTCCTCGGGCGACGGCATGAACGCGATGGAGCAGATGGTGGCCGATCTCGACGGCAACTACGGCACCGCCTGGACCGGCCTGTCCTACCAGGAACGGTTGTCGGGCAACCAGGCGCCATTGCTGTTCGCGCTGTCGGCGCTGGTCGTGTTCCTGTCGCTGGCCGCACTCTACGAAAGCTGGACCGTGCCGCTGGCGGTCATGCTGACCGTGCCGGTCGGCATCCTGGGCGCGCTGGCGGCCGCGCTCTATTTCGGGCAGTCGAATGACGTCTACTTCAAGGTGGGCCTGCTGACGACCATCGGTCTGGCCGCGCGGAACGCGATTCTGATCGTGGAATTCGCCCAGGCCCAGGTGCACGAGGGCAAGACCGTCATCGAGGCCGCCCTGATCGCGGCACGCCAGCGACTGCGGCCGATCCTGATGACCACCTTCGCCTTCATGCTGGGCGTGCTGCCGCTGGCCATCGCCTCGGGTGCAGGTGCCGGGGCGCAGAACTCGATCGGTATCGGCGTTCTGGGCGGCATGGCGTCGTCCGCCGTCATCGGGATCTTCCTGGTGCCGGTCTTCTATGTCGCCGTCCTGAAGCTGCGCTCGATCTTCTCGAGAAAGGAAAAGACCTCGTGACCTTCCCACGCCACTCAAAGGCGCTGTCGCTGACGGCGGCGCTGATGCTGTCCGCCTGCGCCGCCGTCGGGCCCGATCCCACGGAACTGCCGGACGCGCGCGTGCAGGACAGCTTCGCCGAAGGCGAGGCCGCCCCGGCAGGACAGGTGGGCACCAACGCCTTCTGGTCCGGCTACCAGGACCCGACGCTGTCGAGGCTGATCGCGCAGGGGCTTGGCACCAACCTGGACATCATCGCGGCGAACGAACGCATCCGCGCCGCCGCCGCCGACCTGCAGGCAACCCAGCCGCTGGCCGCCCAGATCAGCGGAGAGCCCGCCTCGGCCAGCCGCGTCCGGTCGGGGGGCGATGGCCGCGCCGACAGCTATACCAGCAGCGCCAACCTGTCTGCGGGCTTCGTCTTCGACATCTTCGGTGGCGCGCGGCGGGCCCGCCAGGGCGCCGCCGCGGCCTATGCCTCGGCCGAAGCGCAGGTGCAGGTCACCCGCCTGGCCTGGCTGGCCGAGGTGATCAGCGCCTATTCCGACGCCCGCTTCTATCAGCAGGCGCTGGCCTTGACGCGCGACACGATCCGCGCCCGGGAAAGCACGCTGGAGGTGACGAACGACATGCTGTCGCTGGGTTTGGCGACAGACTACGACATCGCCCAGACCCGCGCGCTGCTACAGACGGCTCGCGCCGACCTGCCGAACTACGAGGCGCTCTTCAACGCGCAGGTTTATCGCCTTTCGACGCTGCTGAACCAGCAGGCAAGCCCGCTGATGACGCGGATGCAGGACGGCAGCGGCGCGCTGCGCATTCCGCCCGGTCCGGGCACCGGCGTTCCGGCAGAGCTGCTGCGCAACCGTCCCGACGTCCGTGCTGCGCAGCAGGATCTCGTTCAGGCGCTGGCCGAGGTCGGGGTCGCGACGGCGGATCTCTTGCCGTCGCTCTCGCTCAGCGGGACCGTCAGCGACACCGGGGGGTCGGACAGTTGGGGCTTCGGCCCCCGGATCAGCCTGCCAGTGGCGAACCAGGGCATCCTGCAGGCCACCCGCACCCGGCGCATCTCCGAGGCGCGGCAGGCGGATCTGGCATGGCGCAGCCAGGTGGCGTCGGCGGTCGAGGACGTGCAGACCAGTCAGTCGAACCTGCGCCGCTACCGCCAGCGCGTGGCGGCCCTGGACGAGGCGGCGCAGTCCTACAACCGAGCCTACGACCTTGCCCGGACGAACTTCGAGGCAGGCGCCTTGCCCCTGGTCGATCTGCTCGACGCCGACCGCCAGCGCGCCGCGGCCCGACTGCAGGCCGCCTCGGCCCGCAACGACGCCGCGAAGGAATGGGCCGGGCTGCAGATCGCCACAGGTGCCGGCGGCGCGGTGGCGGCCATCGCAACGACCGCCCCTTGACCGTCATCCTGGCGCTGCTTTGCCGGCGCCGGGCCGCAGCTCCGTCCTGCCGGAGGAAAACCGACCTGCGGCGCCTCTCGTTGTTTTGGTCCCGGACGGTGCGATACCGCCAGCGGCAAGATTGCTCCGGCGAACTGGCCCGGAACGACCGTACCGCTCTGTCCGCGTCAACAATCCCCGGACCCGAGTGAATGCACGCGGGGCTGCCGGCCAACAGCGCATAGTAGAGGGCAGTCGCGACGAGCCAGCCGGAAGCGGAAGCACGCCACAAGCAAGACGCGCAACCGAACGCGGGCGCGTGGCAGACTTGGTCCGAGGGCGAGGCTGATCCCGATGTCGATGCCTGGATCGGCGCCAGCCTCAGGATCGACACCAACACAAAGTGGCCGCCCAGGCCGGCCAATGCGACCGAATCGGCCGGCGCTGTCGCCCGTCGCCTGCGTACCGCGCCACACCTACCCCCGTCGCTTGCCAACGACACAATCGCCGCGAGAAAAGCAGTGCGCCGCGTATTTCATTCGACTTGGCCGGTTTCACCGCTCGAGTGCCCATTGCAGCGCGACAGTCCGCAGCCGAGAGAGGAGCCTGAGCGTCCACCTGCACCACGTTCTCCGGCCAGACTTCTTGCCTGGAAAGACTGCAGAGCGACATCGCCCGGCACGCGACGCTTGACAGCACCGATCTTGCGGGAGTTCGATGAAGCAGCTTGGACAAGGACACCGGAGATGTGCACCGCCTGCCTGATCGAGGACGTGAAACGCCACATGCTTTCGCGCCGCAGCCTGTTCTCGGGGGCTGCGGCAACCGCGGCAATGGGGGCTGCCGCAGGGGTTCTGTCTGCAAGACCCGCGCTGGCGCAGGCCACGGGGCGCGTGGTCGACCTGACGCACAGCTATGACAGCGACTTTCCGACCTTCGACGGCAAGCCCGGCATTCTCTACGAGGTGGACAAGAGTTTCGACCCGGATGGGTATCACCTCTTCAAGCTGACCATCTTCGAACATACCGGCACGCATATCGACGCCCCGCTGCATTTCGCGGAAGGCGGCGCGTCGGTCGATTTGCTGCCGGTCGAAAACCTGATCGCCCCTCTTTGCGTCGTCGACATCAAGGACAAGGCCGCCGAGGAGCCGAACGCGGTGGTCGAACCGGCCGATATCGAGGCGTGGATATCGGCCCATGGCGCCATCCCCGCGGGTGCATGCGTGGCTATGAATTCCGGTTGGTCGGCGCGAATGGGTGATCCGTCGTGGAGGAACCTTCCCGATGGCAGCCTGGCCTTCCCAGGCTTCTCGAAGGCCGCAACGGATCTGCTGGCCGAGACGGGGGCCGCCTCGATCGGCGTCGACACCCTGTCCCTGGATCCCGGCAATTCCTCCGATTTTGCCGTCCACTCTTCCTGGCTGCCTGCAGGGCGCTTCGGGATCGAAGGGCTGGCCAATCTGGATGTGCTTCCGGCGGCCGGCGCCACGATCTTCATCGGCGCACCCAAACACCGCGGCGGCACCGGCGGCCCGGCGCGTATCGTTGCGATGTTTTGAGACCGTCAAGCAGGCCTGTCACTTCGCGGGGACGCGTGGTGCCGGGGCCGGGGTTCCTTCGCGCCTGATCGACGGCGGCCGCCCTTTTCTGGCCCGTGCTGCCGGGGCGCATCGCTCTGCCGCCAGCAGCTGGCTTCCGAGGCGTGACCGGAACTGCTGGTGAGGCTTGGCTGCCGATCTTTCTCGACCAGATGCAGGCCGTCATGCATCTGCAACTTTCTGCTATCTTGTCGATCTCTCCCACGCGGGAGAGGCTGAGCTGATTTGGTCATCGGAGGAGAGGACCATGGCGAACACACAAACCGTGAAAATTCATCCTGCAGTCGACAACGGCGTCAGGCGAAGCAACCCGGACTTTTCCGGCGGCGTCCTGACGTGCCATTGCGCCAGCAGGCCCGTCAAGGTCCGCGTCGGGGCGCAGACGGCGCACAACCATGTCTGCGGCTGCACCAAGTGCTGGAAGCCCCAGGGCGCCATCTTCAGCCAAGTGGCCGTCGTGTCGCGCGATGCCATCGAGATCCTGGAGAACGGCGACAAGCTGCAGGTCGTCAACAAGGACGCGCCGATCCAGCGTTACGCCTGCAGCGAGTGCGGCGTTCACATGTATGGCCGGATCGAGAACAAGGACCATCCGTTCTATGGGTTGGACTTTGTTCATACGGAATTGTCGGACGCAGACGGATGGTCCGCTCCCGAATTCGCGGCATTTGTCAGCTCTGTCATCGAATCCGGGGTAGATCCCTCACGTATGGACGGCATCCGCGAGCGGCTCCGCGAGCTGGGGCTTACGCCCTACGACACGTTGTCGCCGCCACTGATGGATGCCATCGCCACCCATGCAGCCAATCGACAGGCCAAGCCCGAGCCGACTGCGGCAAGGCAAAGCGCCGCGCCAGCGGCTGCGGAATCGCGGCCACCTGCGACAGCAACGCATGGGAGAAGCCAGGAGTCGCATCCACCGGCGCGAAACGGTGGCTCGATATTCTCACGGCTGCTGAACAAGCTTTTGGGCGGCAGCTCGCGTTAGGCTGATCTTCATACGGAAACGACGAGGTGGGAAATTCCATCCTCGTCGTTTACGAGATTGACAGAAGGACCAAAGCGACCGCCTTGCCGTGCCGTCCGCAGCGACCGCCTTGCCGTGCCGTCCGCAGCGGCCGCGACGCGCCAATGACTTTGACACACGCAGACACAAGCGTCCGCCAAGCGCGTGGGTGCAGGAGATGTCGATATCGCAGGCGTCGATCAGCCGCGACGGGGTCGGTTAAAAATCGGCGCTTGGCAGGTTGCAAGCAACGTCGGGCTGGGGCCGCTTTGTCGCATCCGTGGTGATCAAGCTGGTCGGCTGGTCGAAGGTTGCTGCGCAAGAGACGGCGCATATTCCGCTTCTGCCGATCTTCGGACAATTCGATGGCAGTTGCTGGAAGGCGTGTCGCAACGCGACTATACTCATTGGATGGCGAGAGGCCCGCGAGCCACTGAAAGGCGCCAACTTTCCCTGGCAGACAATCGTCTTCTCTCAGCCGGCGTCTGCCGGCGCAACCATTCGAATTCGCAGGCGAAAGGCGTTCCCGCACATACTCTTGGCGAAGAAGCAGCGCAGGCACATCTTCCGGCCATCGAAGCGATCGCGCATCGGCGGAAGAACTGCCTGCTAGGGCGAAAGAGCTTGATCGGCCCGCAAGCGCCGCGGTTGGTTGACGCCACCTATCGGCCAGGAATCATTGACAGCGGGAACCTGTGTGCGACTTGCCGGATTGATCCGGATTGCCGGCGTCTGTTTCCACACATCATTATATGCCGGAGCAGGAGGACAAGATGGTGAAGCCGAATTTCCTAGCCGCAATCACCGTGGGCATCATGTCCGTGCACGGACATTCCGCTTACGCAGAGCCGGACCTGGGCGAGGTCGTAGGCACCATCGCGAGGAACGTTCTTGAACAACAGCAGGCCGCGCAAGAGAGGGCGCTATGGGAGGGCGTCATCGAGAACGGATCTGCGGCTGCCTACCGGCAATATCTGAACACGTATCCGGGCGGTCCGAATGCGCAAAGGGCGCGCGACCAGTTGGCGCAGCTAGAGGCCAGGGCGGCCGCAGACAGTGAGGGAGCGAGAGCCGAGGCACAGCTTGGACTGACACAGGCGAACCGCCTTGACGTCCAGCGCGAACTTGCCGCGCGTGGGTTCTACAGGTCCGGCATCGACGGTGACTTCGGATCGGGGACGCGGCGGGCGATCAGGGCGTGGCAGACCGCCAACGACTTTGATGGCACCGGATATCTGACCAGGCGGCAACTTCCTGTGCTGCTCGGGCGGGCAACGGCAGCGCCCGCTCCAGCGGCACCGACCCTGGAAGATCCTGCCATATCGGCTGCACAAGCAGAACTGAACCTTGGTCTGACGCGGACGCAGCGTGCGCAGATACAACGCGACCTTGATGCGCTGGGATATGACCCGAAGGGGGTGGACGGCCTGTTCGGCTCTGGAACGCGTGACGCCGTCAAGGCGTGGCAGCGCAACAAGGGCCAGCGCGCGACAGGCTATGTGACGGCGGCGCAGGTCAAATCGCTTCGTGCCGATGCCACGGCGCGCAACTCGGAGACGACAGGACGCCGCGCGGCAGCGATCGACGAAGACCTGCTGGGGCTGACGCGGACTGAACTGGTGAAGATCCAGCAACAGCTCATCGGCTTGAGCTACCTGAACGGACAAGCCGATGGGGTATTCGGATCGGCGACACGAGGTGCCATCGGCCGCTGGCAGGGTGACAATGGCCTTGCCGAGACCGGCTATCTTACTGCAGAACAGGTGAGGGTCCTGCAGCAGCAAGCGCGCATCTAGCCTTGCGATGGCCTCTCGACGTTGCGAACTGACGGCAGTTCAAACTTGCGCCGCATGTGCTCCTCCCCGCAAATCGGACAGTGACGGAAGCTACGATCTTCCGTTTGCTGATCTCCAAAGACGTGGAGATCCGGAATGCCCAAGCGCGGAAACCACCACGCGGGCTTCAAGGCCCGTGTGATGCTGGAGGCCGTTGAGGGCGCGCGCACGGTGTCGGAGCTGGCGGCCGGATATGGCGTGCATCCGACGATGACCACCCGTGGAAGAAATTGCTGCTGGGCCGCGCTGCGGATATCTTCGCGCGGGGCAGCCGAACGCCTGCGGAGGTGGATGAAGAAACAGGCCGGTCACTGCGCGCCAAGATCGGAGAGTTGGTCGTCGCCAACGATATTTTCACTGATGCTCAAGCCGTGGACCGGCAGATGAGGCGCGCGATGATTGAGCGGGACCATCTCGGGCGCAGTGCCGCCTTCTGCCGATCTCACGCTCGTCGTTCTCCCACGAGCCATCGGGTGAGACGGAGCAAAACCGCAAGCGTAGATTGGTCCCACCTTCCAATATGCGTCCTGATCGGTTCATTGGACCGGAATGCGTGTTGGAATGGAGTTTCTCCATGGAGCCTGCATTGAAGTTTCTCCCGGTTAACGGCCGCAGCCGTCGGGATCGAAAGTGGCCAGATGAGGTGAAGGCGCGGGTCGTAGCGGAGAGTAAGCGTTTGCTGGGATCACCGGCCGTTCAGCTTGACGACTTGAAGTTCCAGGGCAGCAGGTCATCGATGTCGCTTTGCGGGTGGCCGTTGGCGATCGCCGTCAGGGTGGCTTTGAGGTAGGCGAAGGGCTCGCCGCCGTTGATCTTGCAGGTTCCGATCAGTGACCCGATGCGGCCCCACGCGACGCCGCCCTCGTCAAGGCCGGCGAAGAGCGCATTCTTGCGATTGAGGGCGATGGGGCGGATCAGGTTTTCGACCCTGTTGGAGCCGATCTCGATGCGCCCGTCGGTCAGGAAGGTTTGCAACCCGTCCCAGTGATTATGGATGTAGGTCAGCTTTTCGCCCAAGCGGGATTTTGCGACGTTGCGCTTGGAGCCATTCGCCGAAGGCTGCGACCAGCGGTGCGGTGCGGGTCTGGCGGGCCGATAGGCGCGCACCGCGCCACTGGTGGCTGAGGCTCAGCGCCACAGGATCGTGGCGATCAAGAACTGGTTCACTCGCAGGGTGCTGGCTTGGCGGATCTCAAACACGCTGGACGTCGACTTCTGCGTCGAGGCGCTGAACGAGGCTATTCAGTCCGGCCTGAACAACTGTGTCAGACGGCCAGCGCGAAGCTCTGGTAGTGTCTTTCGCGCCAGATACTGGCCTTGGTCAGGTGAAGCAGCAGACACCAACGAACCCTCATACGGGCGAGGATCTTGCGGATGTTGTGGCCGCAGGCGCAGAGGACGGCATCGCCGATGCGGCCTTTCAGCGGGCGCCTGGCGAGGCGACCGCCTGTGTTCATGTGCCCGATCTCAGGCTCGAGGGCGCTTCGTCGCTTGATGAGCTTGGCCGATAGCGGGGGTGATGCCGCGTCTCGTGCCGCTGATCAGGACCCTGGCCGTCTCCACGCCGTGGCCGCGATAGCCGCGGCCGACCACGGCCAGAGCCGGCACCTGGCCGGTCAGGATGGCGACCTGTTCCAGCGCAGGCGCCAGGGTATGGCCGTCGTGGGGGTTGCCGGGGAAGCTGCGGGCGCCGACAGCGAGGCCTCCGTCGAGGGTTGTGGCGAGGCTGACCTTGGTGCCGAACTCGTAGCGGATGCGGGCCTTGCCCCTGGAGATGCTGTCGACCTCCGGCTCGTGCAGGGAATGGACCCTGTTCTTGCTCTGCGGCGTCTGCTCGAGCAGGCGGCCGACCAGCCAGAGCGCCTCCAGCACCCGTCCGCGCAGCGGACCTTCGGAAATGTCCTGCGAGTGGCGGCGCAGGTCCCGGCAGAGCCTTCCAGCAAAGTTCTTGATCTGACGCAGGGCCTTGGGCATGCGCTAGAATTTTCCGGGTATGGGCATACCGCCCGACTTGAAGGGCCAGTCGCGGGGCAAGACGGGCGTAGCTCTGGCGCAGATCGATCCTGGCTTCCTTCGCCAACCCCACTAGCCGTGCGCGCGCCCGCTCGGAAAGCCGCGCATCCGTGGGATGGGCGATGGCTTTTTCCATCACGGTTGTGTCGACCGCGACCCGCTTCAGGCTCTTGTCGCCGCCCGCGCCGGCGGCTCGGCCTGCTTCAAGGGGTCCTGGTCAGCAGCCACTCCACTCCTTCCTCGCCGATCCGCTTGCGCCAGCGCACCAGCGACGAGGGATCGATCGGCGGGCGGTGCCGGAAGAACGTCTCGCCGGTGAAGTGCTGATGATACGGCTTCTCGACCCAAAGGGCGACGACGGCCTCGTCCGACAGCTTGAAGGCATGCTGGAGATACATCAGCCCCGCCAGGCGCGGCGACGGCGCAGGCTGACCCTGATGCGAAGGGAAGAAGCGCGCGCGCCAATCCATGCTTCATGCGGTCGAGGTTGCGATCCTCAACGGTGGCTACCTTGGCAAGGGTTGCACGGCGCCGGGCACACGTTCAGTCCCCGCCGCCCTTGCCACCTCCATTGCCGCCCCCACCGCCGTTCCCGTTGCCCCCGCCCTTCCCGTTCCCCCCGCCGTTCCCGTTGCCCCCGCCGTTCCCGTTGCCGCCGCCGTTCCCATTGCCACCACCATTACCGTTGCCACCGCCATTCCCGCTGCCGCCGCTGGTTCCTCTGCCGCTGTCGCTCCCTGCGCTGCCACTGCTCCCACCGCGGCTGCTGCCACCGCTGTTGGCACCGCTCCCGCTGCTGCCGGCATTCCATCCGTAGTCGCCAGCTTTGCCCTCACCGATGCGTCCATCAGATCTGCCGAGGCTGGTCCCGCCGGAACCTTGTGCGCGGCTTCCGACAGCCGCCGAACTGCGAGCCTTCGGAGTTCGCAGCCATTCGTCGTCCCCCCTGCCAGGAACGGCCGGTTCGGCTTTGGCAGCTACCTGCGGCGCCCTCGTGGCGCTTCTCCTCCCATCAGCCTCGGCTGAAGCTGGCACAGGTTCGCGCATCATGACCGGATTGGCCTTCTGGGGGGCTCCTCGCCCCCCTAGCCAGAGTTCCAGGTAACCCTCTTCGGGAGACGGGGTGAAACTGACGAAATCGCGTGCTGCAGTGTCGAGCAAGGCGGCCAAGTCCTCGGCTGCCGCCTGATCCTGCGGGTGGAAGTACCGGACATGAGTCTCGCCGATCGTGAACGGCGTCGAAGCCTCTTCTGGCGTCCAGCCTGTTTGTGCAAGATGGGCCATGGCCTGCTCTCGCAGTTCGGCGGGCAGGCGTTCCGGGGCATAAACGGCCAACCGCATTTCCGCCGGTCCTGAAGTGGACAGCAGCTGTCGGGGGCTGGCGTCCCTTGCCGGCGTCTGGAGACGGATCATCTGGGACCTCGAGACGAAGATAGCCTGCCGACCTTGACTGAGCGCTGCGACCTCATGGGTGGTTGTCGACGCTGGTCGCTCCAGCGCGGCAGGTTGTGCAGAGACGTCTGGCAGGCGTGGCAGGGCGGTCGCAGCCGACAGGACAGGCAGTGCCAGCCCATGCGCCGATGGGGCAATCACCACATCGAGCGACGCGAACGTGGTCTTGTGCGCATCGGCAGCCGGTGCTGTGCCGGGACCTGCAGGCGAAACGGTTACCGTTGGCGCCATCATTTCGGGTGGATGGAGACCCGCAGCGTCGAAGGAGGGACCAGAAGAGACAGATGGTCCGATCCGGCTGCTCAAACCCAGGCCGTTGAGGCGGGTTGCGGCAAGCCCGGCCAGAGAAGCGCCTGCCAGGCACCCGAGGACCAGCCCGAACAGCATCGGATGCCGACGCAAGGCAAACCGGTCGAGACCCATTGTCCTTGCCCAGCCCGCAAGTATCCGGCGCGGATCCGCGGAACGCGGTATGTCGCGTGCAACTTCGGGCTGCTTGCCCAAGAAAGTCGTCGCCAGCACCGGCTCATCCCGGTCCGGCAGGTTGACAAGCAAGTCGGTTGGCCCGGCCGGCCCACCGATCTGGGCGCCGCCGATCCGCCGATGCTCTTCCGCACGCTGCCGCAGGACCTCTTCGCGCTGGACGCGAGCGGCCGCCACGCGTCGCTTCCATTCTTCAGGATCATAAGGCAGGGGGCTGGCAGCCCGATCATCACCAAGAGGTCGATGCTCCGATTCCCGCGCAAGCTGAACGATGACTGCACCATCCAATTGGCGCCGTTCTGGCGCGCTCATTTCCATGGATACCATTTCCAGACCCGGTCCGCAAAGCCCCAGGGATTCGCCTACGATCAGGCAGGCAGGATTTGTCCTAGAGCGCCGATCCTGCGCCCGAGGCTGGGAAGGTGCAACAATCGCGGGTCATGAACAGACAGCAGAGGTCGGCATTGCGTTCCTTTCAGACGCCTTGACGACACTGCCCCTGGCGGTATCCGCTGCACGTCTGCATTTACAGGCCTCGGGCGGATCGCAGGTCATGGCTGTCACGGCGTCGCCTCGACACGCCTTCGGCCAACGGTCAGCAGCGCCACCTGTGTTGCAACAATGGCATGATCATTGCGCGACAGAGCCTGTCGGGCCCGGATGACGAGCAGACTGACAAGCCGCTGCCCCGCTCATCGAGCGGAGCAGCGGCCAGGCCGGAACAAGACGCCCGTGCTGTCAGTTCGCTGGCTGGGGTTCTGCGCCCGAACCCGGTGCAGTTTCCACCGTCGGTGCCTCGCCCTGCGGCTCGAATGGCGCGGGCAGGTCGGTCGCAGACGTCGTTGCGTTGCCTGGCACCTCGACCCGGTCGCTACCGACAGGACCGTCCGTGACCGCGCCATCCGCAGCTGCGACGCGCCAGACGGTGTTGCCGGCATCGTCGGCGACAAGCAAGGCGCCCGTCCCGTCGATGCCCACGCCGACGGGGCGCCCGTGAGCCTGATCGCCGTCGATGAAACCGGTGACCACGTCCTGCGCCATGCCGGATGGTCGCCCGTCACTGAACGGCACGTAAGAGACCTTGTAGCCATTGAACGCATCGCGGTTCCAGCTGCCATGCTGCCCGACGAACGCGCCGTTGGCATATGGCTCGGGCATCGCCGAGCCGTTGCTGAAGGCGAGGCCGAGGGCCGCGACGTGGCTGGACAGGGCATAGTCGGGCGCGACGGCAGCGGCGACAAGGTCGGGCCGGGCGGGGCGCACACGTTCGTCCACATGATCACCGAAATAGCTGTAGGGCCATCCGTAGAACGCCCCTTCCTGAACCGAAGTCATGTAGTCCGGGACCAGGTTCGGGCCAAGCTCGTCCCGTTCGTTGATGACCGCCCAGAGCTCGCCCGTTTCCGGGTGGAACGTCACTCCGTTCGGGTTGCGCAACCCCGAAGCGTATATCCTGGCCGCTCCGTTGGCGCGGTCGATCTGCCAGATGGCCGCGCGGCCCTTCTCGGCTTCCATCCCGTTCTCGGCAGCATTGGAGTTGGAGCCGACCGAGGCATAGAGCATCGTGCCGTCAGGGCTGAGAGCCAGGTCCTTGGTCCAGTGATGGTTCAGCGGCCCGCCGGGCAAGGGCGACAGCATCGTGGGCTCGGCCGTGATGGCAGTCTCGCCCAAGGCATAGGGATAGGAGACCACCGCATCGGCCTCGGCCACATAGAGCGTATCGTCGATCCAGGCGACGCCGAAGGGGGAATGCAGCCCGGTCAGCAGATCGTGGCGCTCATCAACGACGCCATCGCGATCCGTGTCGCGCAGAAGGGTGATCAGGTTGCTCTCGGGCTGCGGTCCGCCGCCGCCTGCCGCCAGCGACATGATCCAGCCGCGGATGAAGTCCTTGGGACGGTACTTCGGCTTTCCTTCGGGGGCGCGCGACTGCACGACCAGCACGTCGCCGTTGGGCAGCGTGTGGACGGTGCGCGGGTGGGCCAGATCGGTGGCATAGGCGGTGACCCTCAGTCCTTCGGGGACGGTCGGCGTCTGACCTTCTTCCCAACCGACGACCTCGGCCACCTTCACGCTGGGGAGCAGATTCACGAAATTCGGTTCGGGCAGGACCGGGTCGGGGCCGATCTGGCTTGTCACGTCGAAGTCGTCTGCAGCGTTCTGCTGGGCGTGGCCGCTCGGCGCCGCAAGCCCCAGCGCCAATGCGGCGCTGCCGCCCAAAAGCACGAGCCGCTGCAAGGAAGGGTTGGAAATCATCATCTGCGGGTCGTCCTTCTTATGTGCGGTGACGGTTCATCGTCCGGCGACCCAACGCAGCGGCGACAAGCATCAGCACGCAGGTCACGGCCGACAGTCCGATCCCCCATGGGACGACGGCGGTCCAGCCGTCACCTGCATGAACCAGGCTGTTGATCACCGCGAGGACGAGCACCAGGACTTGAAGGATGACGACGCCCCAGCCGACGCGAGGCCGCCCGGTCGCAACGCCGATCAGCCAGAGCAGAACGGCAACCCCGCCCGAGATCAGACCGAAGAACAGCAACCACGACGAGAAATCCTGCCACATCAGCACCACTGTCCGCATGTAGAGGACGTCCGTCAGCAGCGTGAGGGTGAAGAATGCTGCGGAAAAATGGTTCAATGTCGACAGACCGGGAACCGTTGCATCCGCGCCGTCGTGGAAGGTCGTAGCCGCCATGGTTCTGCTTTCCCGCGTTGACTGTCGAAGCCGAACGTTGCTCCGCGCGAATTCGTTCCGGACCGTCCTGCCGCGGCCGCTGCCGTTCGGCATGAACCGCAGCAGGCGACGCTGGATGAGGCGTGCTACCTGGCCGGCCTGGCGGCCAGGGTTTCGGTATCGGGGCCGGATGCCTTTGGAATGATGCGATAGAAGGGGAAGATGGCAAAGCCGACCGGACCGATACATACGGCAACGACCAGGACCCGACCGTAGACCTGGTTCGAAAGCCACCAGAATGCCTCGCCCGCGCCACCGGCGGATTGCGGATCGCCCGCCAGACCGCGAACAGGAAGAGCAGCCCGATCACCCCGATGACGAGGCCATGCGCGATCAAACCCGCCTTCAGGATTGGCTTCCAGCGCGTGGTGAATTGGCTTGCCCGAAGATGCTCGCTATACTCTTTCTTCCCGCCTTCGCCCGTAGTACGCGCCCGTCGCCAGGATCAGGATCGCGCCGACCCCGATGATCCAGCGCCCTTTCGGCCACTGCATCACCGCGCCGACATGGCGTGGGATGCTGGACCCCTTGCCCGAGCCGCCGCTGCCAAACAGCAGCGAAAGGCAAGGATACCGATCCCCAGGTGAACGCCGCCCGTGTGCAGCATTCCGATGCGGGCGACGATGCCCTTCCCGTCGCTGCCTTGATCTTCCAGGTCATACGCGGCATCCGGAACGCATAGGCAAACATGCCGATCAGGATGAGGAACAGGGCCATGCCGCCACCCCAGCTGTTCTAAGCCAGCCCAAGGCGGACGAAGTGTCCTGCGCCTGGCCGCCCTGCAAGATCGAGTAGAGCGAGATCCCCGCAACGGCCAGCTACACCACACCGCGGCCCGAGGGACCCTGCCCTCATCAGCGAGATCGCCCAGTTCATCTTCTTTCGGCCATGTTCTCGTCTTTTCGGACCAGTGGAACGTGCGTCCCCTATCGAGGCCTCGTCAAGTGATGCCATCCGACGAACGCGGGTCCCGCAGCAGGAGCAGTGGATTGCCGGACCTTGAAACGACCAGAATGACCTGCGCAGGCGTTCGACGAGATGGCGCAAGATCGTGAAAAGTTCAGGACGGCCCATCGATTGCGCGAGGAGTCGGCGACAGCTGCGATGCCGTGCAGCACGCACAGTCCCCTGCCCTCGTGTGTCCTTCCGGCGCAGCTTTATACGCGGCGGGCGTCGTGGCGGACGACCTCCAGTCGCAAGGATTCATCGCTTAGGCTGAAACCTCTCGTGGCAGTTCGCCTGGATGATCAAGCGCCGATGCCGGCCGGAACTGACAAACGCCCAATTTCAAGCAATCAGCAAAGGTTGATGATGCCGGAATCGTGCCACCGTCAGTTTCTGGTCAACGTGCAATCGGCATACAGCTCGATAAATGCAGGGCGAAGTACGCTTGTATGGACATTCTGCGGGACAAGGTCCGACAAAGTTGAGAACGCACGACCATCGAAACTCGCGGCCCTTGCGGGGTCTCCGGCTCCGAGGATGATCAGCAAGAACTGCAACCCGAACACTGAAACTCCGAAAGAGATCAGGCATATGGCAGCCACATCGGCGTGCCGAAACTGCTGGAGACACGCCCGTCGTAGATGTAGGCGTCATGCGACATCAGCACGCCGCGCCACGTCAGGGCCGCACAAGAAGCCACACCGTCCAGGCCCACATTGACACTTGGAACACGCCGCACGCGCGGGGCATCCAGTCCCCACTTGGAGGCATTGGTGCGGATCAGCCGCATTGCCCTTTGCGCATCCGCTATTGGTGCATTGGTGGCCTGCCCGTCGCCGAGGAGCCGGTAAAGCAGTCTGAACACCGTGTCCCGGCCTCATCCAGAGCCGGTGCGACCTCATCGGCCTCTTTGCGCAAACGACACGCGCGCAAGCCACTTGGGGTCACCAGCATCGCGGAACAATTCGGGTTCTCGGGCAGGTAGACCATGAGATCGGGCGTCGTGATGTTGAACGCGGCGCAGTCCTTCAGGGTCTTCCGACCGCTCAAGGATCTCTTGCGGCCCTGCGAACGTGGCGTATAGGGCGAGACATCGATCTGCATTCGATCAGAAAGCGGTTCCGCATGCGCGGCAGAGACCCCGATCCACATGCCGAACGTCAATGTAGCAGGCTCGAACTGCATATATCTCGACCTCTCATGGTGACCCGGGATTGACGGACCCTTACGGTCACAGCTTCACGACTGCAGTTGCGGGCGTCCCAGCCATGCAGGTTGCTTCCGGGGCAAATTGACGAAGATCCGCTGGACGGTCGGCGTTGCTGCGACCGCGAGACAGAAGCTGGAAAGGTGGGTCCGCGCCATCGATCGCGCTGCTCCTGGACAGGGCAAGACAATGTCGATAAGGTCGTAGGCTTTCCCCACCATCGATACGAATCTCGTCGGGCGCGCACGAGGATACGCTCCAGATTGCCCATCATGCTCCGGGAGATCGTGGCACAGTGGGCTTTGATCCCGCCGCCGCCGAGCGACGTCAGGTCGGACTGCCGGGTCAGTGTCGTGCGCCCGAGACAATCATGATCGACGCGATCTGTCTCAAGGCATCCCGCACGCTTCGAGCCCGCGTGTCAAAAGAAGAGGCGCGGTCGCCGATCGGTGGAACAAAAGGTGGCATGAACACTTAGCTGCCCGGCTGCACCGATGTCCGCTTCACACTTTTGACCCGCGGCCGCACAGGTTGGCTTACATATCGCTCCTCCGATCGCAGGGAAGGCGGTGGATCTGATCGTGCGGGAGGGTCTGTCAAGCCACCTGTCCCTCTGATGGCTGTCACGGCGTCGTGGAAACTTCGCTCGACGACATGATGATTTCCGGTTTTCCGGAAGAAGGAAAGTGTGCCGCACAATCGTTCTTGGCCATCCCTGCCGTCTCGCCATTCTCCGGCTGCTGATGCGATTCGCCCCGCGCGGGGTGCGTCTGACCGAGATCGCGCAGGCGCTGGCGATGAAGCCCAACACTCTGTCCCACCACCTGTCGGACCAGACCGACTGCGGACTGGCGCAGGTGCGGCGCGACGGACGTTCGCTGCATTATCCAGTCGACCTGGGGCGGACCGAGGCGCTGCTTCGCTATCTGGCGCTGGATCTGGGACGGGAGTGGCCCAACCTGGTGGCGCCGCTCGGAACGGAGAGACCCACGTTGTCCTCTTCATCTGCTCGGAAGATACGCCCGGACGATCTTCGCCAATGCGCTGCTGCACGATTTGGGCGGAACGGCATGCAGGTAAAGATCTATGCCTCGTACGACAACGAAAGGGGCTATGCCTGCCGGCTGATGGACGTCATCCGGTTGGTCGAGGGGCGCATGGCATGAACCCTATCCGCGCCTATGCGGCGGTGACGGCCGTTCACTGCCTTGAGCGCAGAAGCTGCTTTGATGCTGCAGGGTCGCTTATGGGATCAGCCTGACCCGCGCTTCCATCGCTTTGCATCAGCTTGCGCAGCTTCATTTTCCCGATGCCAGCGCGACGCTATGGAATTTGCGCTGGTACATGGCCTTCCCCCGCTTGAGGCAGCCTCTAGCGCCGGGAAAGCTTGTTCACCTGGTTCTCGCTTCTCAAAAGATAATCCGAAGGTTGTATTCAGCCCTCGATCGAAATCTGAGACTCTAGCACTTCGCGGCGAGTGGCGGAGGCGGCTTTGAACGTCGATCAGCTCTTGCGTCTGCATCAGCTTGGGCTGCCGCGAGATCTTTGGTCCACCTCATGATGCAACGAGCATCACCGAACAACGCCCTGCGCCCCACCGGACGACCATCCGCCTTACGTGGGCCATCAGTCAGAGAATATTGCAGTTCTGATCTCGCCGCTTTTGTCGCACCAGGCGCGATACATGCCGGGGCTGTTGAACGGCAGCGTGACCGTGCCGGTTCGGTCGACAGCCACCAGCCCGCCCGATCCGCCGCGCGCGCCCAATTCGGCGACGACATCGCCGGCCGCGCGCGTCAGGTCCTGACCGGCCCATCTCATGCGGGCGTCGATCTCGTGACCGACTGCCCACCGAATGAAGAACTCGCCGTGGCCGGTGGCGGACATGGCCAGCGTCTCATCGTCGGCCCAGGTGCCTGCACCGATGACAGGGCTGTCACCCACACGTCCGGGCAGCTTGGCCGTCATGCCGCCGGTAGAGGTGGCGGCAGCGAGATGGCCGCGCATGTCGCAGGCCACAGCCCCTACGGTGCCATGCTTGCGGGCCGGATCTCCGTCGTCAGGCAGGTTCAGGCGACGCCGCTCCAGCTCGGCCTCAAGCGCCTCGCGGCGGGCGTCGGTGCCGAACCACTCGGGGGTCATCATCTCCAGTCCTGCAGAGGCGCAGAACTTTGCGGCACCCTCTCCGGTCAACAGGACATGCTCGCTCTGCTCCATCACGGCACGGGCGGCGAGGATGGGATGGCGGGGGCCGCAGATGCCCGCGACTGCTCCGCAGGCGCGTGTCGTCCCGTTCATCACCGCCGCATCCATTTCGTGCGTGCCGTCCGAGGTAAAAACCGCCCCGCGACCGGCGTTGAAGAGGGAATCATCCTCCAGCGCCATCACGGATGCCGTTACCGCGTCAAGCGCAGACGCGCCATCGCGCAGGAGAACCAGCCCCGCCTCGAGGCAGCTGCGAAGCGCGGCATGCAACGCAGCTTCCTTTTCGGGGGTAATCTTGCTGGGGAGGATCGTGCCTGCACCGCCGTGCAGAGCGATGGCTGGGATGAAGGTCGTCAAGGTCGGCCTCTTATGGGTAAGGTTAACGGACAGCAAAACTCATCGCGGAAAGGGCAGTCATCCAGCCGATGACCTCGGCGATGCTGGCGCAGTCGAAGGCCACGGTCATGGCGTCGAGCCTCCTCACGGGCGGCAGGACCGCAAACTGATCGGCCAACACCGCCCTGGTTACGGCAAACTCCACCCGGAACGGGCCCTGCGGGGCGATCGGCGCGGGACGATCCTTCCGACTTGCCGCCCGCCGCCCCGCTTCGCGGAGCAGCGCCCGCGCGCGGGCCACTGACATCTGGCGCGCGGCGCGTTGGCCAATGGTTTGCTTGACCACGGCAAATTCCGCGTCAGGGAACAGAGGCCTGTTCTCGGCTTCGGTCAGATCATCGCCGGAGATCAGGCCGACAGGAATGCCCAGTTCAGCCGCGTAGAGGCCATAGATTGCAGGCTCTCCCATCGGGGTGCCATTTACCCGGACCTCGGCGAAGGCGAACCCGTTGGTCGTATGGGCCAGAACCCCACCCGCCCCTGCCCGCGAATGATGCCCCAGCATGCAGAAGAGGTCGAAGCCCGCGTCAAGACCACAAGCCATGTTCATCGGCTTGGGTTTGCCAAGGATCAGGTCGGCAGCCGGATGCATCAGCTCGGGCAGAAGGTTGGTCATCTGCCCGTGGGAGTCGTTCACCAGCACCTCGGTTGCGCCGCCCTCGATCAGCCCCTCGACCAGCGCGTTGACCTCCTGCGTCATCAGGATCCGCGCCTTCTCGTGCTCGGGATGGCCCGCCTGCCCCTGCTGGGGCGCCACGACGCCCGCCACCCCCTCGATATCGGCGGAAATGTAGACGCGCATGCCCGCCCCTCACCCGTTGCGCAGCTTGGGGTCCAGCGCATCGCGCAGCCCGTCGCCCAGAAGGTTGAAGCCCAGCACCGTCAGGAAAATCGCCAAGCCCGGAAACAGCGTCAGATGGTCGGCCACGCCCATGTAGGTGCGCCCGTCCGCCAGCATCGCCCCCCATTCGGGCGAGGGCGGCTGCGCGCCTAGGCCGATGAAGGACAGTGCCGCCGCAGTCAGGATCGACGTGCCGATGCGCATCGAGAAATAGACGATCACGTTCGGCAGGGTACCCGGCAGGATGTGGCGCAGCATGATGGTGCCGTCGGCCACGCCTACCGCGCGTGCCGCGTCGACGTAGACCGCGCGCTTGAGCTGCAGCGTGGTGCCGCGCGCCAGCCGTGCGAAGACCGGGATCGAGAAGATCGCGACGGCATAAATGACGTTGGTGATCCCCGGCCCCAGGATCGCGATCACCGCGATGGCCAGCAGGATGCCCGGAAAGGCCAGCAGCAGATCGCAGAGCCGCATGACCGCGCTGTCGATCCAGCGCCCGTAATAGCCTGCGATGATGCCAAGCCCCACGCCGCCAAGTGCGCCGAGGCTGACCGACAGGAAGCCGACCGTCAGCGAAATGCGCGCGCCCCAGATGATGCGGCTGAAGATGTCGCGCCCATAGGTGTCGGTGCCGGCCCAATGGGCGGCGCTGGGGCCCTGCAGGACGTTCATGTAGTCGGGGGCCGAAGGATCATATGGGGCGATCCAAGGCGCCAGGATGGCGGCCGCGATCAGCAGGACCAGGAAGGCCAATGCGACCAGCGCAACCTTCTGTCTCAGAAAGCGCCGCCAGAACTCGGCCAGGGGCTTGCGGGTCTTGCCGATATCGCCTGGATTGGTGCTGATGTCGCTCATTGGTAGCGGATCTCCGGGTTGGCAAGGACATAGAGGACATCGACCAGCAGGTTGATCAGGATGAACTGAATCGAGAACATCAGCACCAGCGCCTGGATGACCGGATAGTCACGATAACTAACGGAATCGACCAGCAGGCGCCCGACGCCGGGCCATGCGAAGACAGCCTCGATCACGATCGACCCGCCCAGAAGAAAGCCGAATTGCAGCCCGACCATGGTGATGATCGGGATCAGCGCGTTGCGAAGTGAATGGTGCCAGATGACCCGGCGTTCCGGCACACCCTTGGCGCGTGCGGTGCGGACATAGTCCTCGCGCGCGATCTCGATGAAGGCCGAGCGGGTGAAGCGGGCCATGACGGCTGCAACGCCGAGGCCGAGCGTGAAGGACGGCATCAGGAAATGCTGCCAGGTGCCGTAGCCCCCCGTCGGCAGCCAGCCAAGCCGGACCGAAAACAGGTTGATCAGCAGAAGGCCCAGCCAGAATGGTGGAAACGAAATCCCAGAGACCGCGAGGATCATGCCGCCGTAATCTTGCCAGCGTCCACGCCTGACGGCCGAGACGACGCCGATCAGCAGCCCGATCGCCACGGCCCAAAGCATCGCGAACAGCGTCAGCCAGACCGTCGGCATCAGGCGCATGCCGATCTCTTCCACGACCGGGCGGCGGGTGCGCAGCGAGGTGCCGAAATCCCCCTGCAGCGTATTGCTTACATAGGTGACGAACTGCTGCGGCAGCGGCTTGTCGAGCCCAAGCGAGGCGCGCACGGCGGCGACGTCCTGCGCGGTCGCCTCGGGGCCGGCAACCAGACGGGCCGGGTCGCCGGGCAGAAGATGGACGAAGGCGAAGACGGCGATCATCACCATCAGGACGACCGGGGCCGTGCCCAGAAGTCGCTTGATCAGAAAGGAGAGCATCAGGTTCCTGTCCCGGCCGGGTCACCCCGGATCACGGCGCCGACCGTCGGCCGGCCCGCGCATGTCGAAGGGCGGGGACGGCACAAGGCCGCCCCCGCAGGTGCATCATTCGGTGAAGGCTGCGTCTTCCAGCAGGAAGCCGCGGTCGGGCAGCATGTGGACGCCGGTGACGTCCGAAGACTGCGCCGCGACCAGGTCAGTCACGCCAAGGAAGATCCACGGTGCGCCTTCCCATGCCAGGTTCTGTGCGGTTTCGTAATAGGCCGCGCGCTCGTCAGGATCAGCGGTGCCGATGGCGCCGTTGATCGCCGCGTCCAGTTCGTCGTTGGCATAGTAGGCAACGTTGAACATCGAGGGCGGGGTGTTCTCACCCAGAAGCAGCGGACGGATGCCCCAGTCGGCATCCCCGGTCGAGGACGACCAGCCGCCGTAATACATCTGCACCTCGGCATCCTCGGGCGATTCTATCGACCAGATGCGCTGCGCGGCGACGCCGGCCTCAAGCGGGACGACGTTCAGCTGGACATTGATCTGCGCCAGCTGCTGCTGAAGGAACTGCAGCGCGCGCAGGGATTCGGTGTTCGAGTTGGCCCAGATTTCGGCCGAGAACCCGTCCTCGTAGCCTGCCTCGGCAAGCAGTTCGCGCGCGCGGTCCAGATCGTATTCGTATTCACCGGCGGTGACGTGGAAGGCAAGGCCTTGCGGGATGATTGAGTCAGCCGGCGTGCAGAGGCCGCTGAAGACGACCTGGCAGAAGGCGTCCTTGTCGACGGCGTGGTTCAACGCCTGCCGGACCTGCTTGTTGCCGAACGGCTCCTTGTTGTTGTTCAGCGCCACATACCATTCGACGATAGAAGGCGAGGTCTCGACCGTCAGGTCCGGGTTGTTCTGGACGACCTGCAGCAGTTCAGGCGGAAAGTTCGGGACGAACTGCGCCTCTCCGGTCTGCAGCATCGCCATTCGTGCGCCGGATTCCGGAACCGAGCGGATAATGATGTTGTCGACCTCTGCAGGCCCTTTCCAATAGTCGTCGTTGCGCGCGACCTCCAGCGTGTCGGCCGACCAGTTGGTGAAGGTGAAGGCGCCGGTGCCGACCGGGTTGCGGTCGATGTCGTTGCCGTATTCCTCGAGCGCGGCGGGCGAGATCATCATCGCACCCGGATGGGCGAGCGACGCGATCATCGCGCCGAAGGGTGCATCGAGGATCAGCTTCACGGTGCGGTCATCGACGACCTCGACCTCCTGGACCATCGAGACAAGGCTGCGGCGCGACAGGTTGTTGTCGGGGTTGCGCAGCCGGTCGATATTCACCTTGACCGCCTCGGCGTTGAAGGGTGTGCCGTCGTGGAACTCGACGCCCTCGCGCAGGGTGATGGTGAATTCGGTCGCGTCGGCGTTGCTCTCGTAGCTTTCGGCCAGAAGCGGCACCAGGTTCATCTCGGGGTCGAAGCCGAACAGACCCTGATAGATGAGGCGCAGCGATGTCTGCGACAGGGTGTCGTTGACGTTGGTGGGGTCCAGCCCGGTCAGGTTGTTCTGGATCGCGACGGTCAGATCGCGAGCCACGGCCGCTCCGGGGGCCAGCAGCATCGCGCCGAGCGCGGACGAGATCATCAGGGATTTCAGGGACATTTACCTCTCCTTTTGGTTGTTGGGCGGTCAGGCGTAGGTGCCGACCGGGTGGCGGGCCACGAAGTGCATCGGGCCGACCTGGGCCAGCGGGGCGATTTGCGGCGGGTCGTCCACGCGACGCATGGGGCTGGGGATCTCGCCTTCGATCAGCGGGCGCTCGCGATTCCTCGCCTCTGGCGAGGCGACGGGCACGGCGGCCAGCAGCCGGCGGGTATAGGGGTGCTGCGGGTTCTCGAAGACCTGCTTGCGGGGGCCGATCTCGACGATCTGGCCCAGATACATGACGGCGACGCGGTGGCTGACACGCTCGACCACGGCCATATCATGGCTGATGAAGATGTAGGACAGGCCCCGCTTGCGCTGCAGCTCCATCAGCAGGTTGATGACCTGCGCCTGGATCGACACGTCGAGCGCGGCGACCGCCTCGTCCGTGATCAGGACGTCCGGCTCGCCCGCAAGAGCCCGGGCGATGCAAATCCGCTGGCGCTGCCCGCCGGAGAATTCGTAGGGATAGCGATGCGCGTGTTCGGGGCGCAGTCCCACGTCTTTCAGCAGCTCTGCCACCCGCGCATCGACGTCCCGCCCCGAGGCCAATCCGTGCGTCAGCAACGGCTCGGCGATCGAGAAGCCCACGGTCAGTCGCGGATCGAGCGAGGCGAAGGGGTCTTGGAAGACATACTGGATCTTGCGCCGAACGGCCTTCCGTTCCCGCGCAGGCAACCCGAAGATATTCTGGCCCTTGTAGATGACCTGCCCCGAAGTCGCCTCTTGCAGCATCATCAGCGTGCGGCCAGTGGTGGACTTGCCGCAGCCTGATTCACCGACCAGCGCCAGCGTTTCGCCTTGCCGCAGATCAAAGTTCAGCCCTTCGACCGCATGGACCCGGCCCGTGACCCGCGACAGCAGGCCCTTGCGGATATCAAAACGCGTGACCAGGTCACGCACCTGCAGCACCGGCTCGTCGGACGCTACGGTGTCTTGCGCGGGGTAGTCGTGAAACCCCTCGGCGCTGCGATAGTCGCCACCGTCCTTCAGAAGCGGGAAGGGCCGCGGCAGGTTCTGCCCGTTCAACGCCCCAAGCCGAGGAACGGCGGCCAGCAGCGCCTTGGTATAGCGATGCTGCGGCGCGTTAAAGATCTCGTGGACTGCGCCCTCCTCGACCTTCTCGCCGTGGCGCATGACCAGCACGCGGTCGGCGACCTCGGCCACCACGCCCATGTCATGGGTGATGAACAGAACCGCCATGCCCATTTCATCCTGAAGCAGGCGGATCAGGCGCAGGATCTGGGCCTGGATCGTCACGTCAAGCGCGGTCGTCGGTTCGTCCGCGATCAGCAGGCGCGGCTTGCAGGACAGCGCCATCGCGATCATCACCCGCTGGCGCATGCCGCCCGACAGCTGGTGCGGGTGCCGGTCGAGAATGCTGGCGGCGTCCGGGATCCGCACCTTCTCCAGCATCCGCAGTGCCTCGGCGCGTGCTTCGGCCTTGCTGCAGTCCTGATGGAGGCGCACGGCCTCGGCGATCTGCTCGCCGACCGTGAAGACCGGGTTGAGCGAGGTCATCGGCTCCTGAAAGATCATCGCGACGTCGTTGCCGCGGATCGCCTCCATCTGCGGCAGCGGCACCGTCGTCAGCTCGCGCGGGCTGCCGTCGCGCCCGATGAGGCGAACCGAGCCGCCGGTGATCCGACCGCCGCCGAACTCGACCAGCCGCATGACAGAGAGCGAACTGACGGATTTGCCCGACCCGGACTCGCCCACGACGGCAAGGGTCTCGCCCGCCCGGATTTCGAATGAGAGGTTCTTGACCGCCTTGAAGGCGCCGTCCTCGGTGCGAAATTCGACGTCGAGGCCCTCGACGCGGATCGTCGGAGTTGAAGCGTCGGGTCGTGCTGTCGTCATTCCAGGTCCTTCGCGGCCGTGCCGGACGAGACTTCGTCCGTGTAGAGATAGGGAAAGATCAGGCGCGTCACAGCCGTCGCGTCGGACGTGCTTTGGTATCGGGCGGTCAAAAGGGCGGCGATCGTCTCGAAGAAGGCGAAGCCGACCAAGGCCGAGCTGTTCAGCACGGGATGCGTTGCCGGCAGCAGGATCGTGTCGTCGCAAAGCGCGGTCAGCGGGGAATGCGCGCTGTCGGTGATCCCCACCGTCGGTATGCCCGAGGCCCGCGCCAGCCGCACGAATTCCATCGTCGCGACCGAGTAGCGCGGCAGGGTCATGGCGATGATCAGATCGCGTGGTCCCATGCGCCCGATCAGACGGGCCATCCGCTCATGCCCCGCGGTCCCGTCCAGAAGATGCTGATTGCGAATGAAGGGCTCGGCCAGACCGTACAGATAGGTCAGGCAGCGCGCGCTGCTGCCGAAGCCCAGAAGGCCGACCTGGTTCGCGGCCACCATCTGGTCGACCAAAGCCTCGCAGGTGGTGGCCGCCATCGCATCGAGCCCGCCCAGATTGGCGCGCGCCGATGCGATGGACGAGGCGACGACATCCGCGCTGGAGGCGTCCTGCGCCCGGCTGACGTTCTCGATCGGCCGAAGCAGATCCTGATAACGCCGCACCGCGATGGCGCGGAACTCGGCGTAGTTCTTCAACCCCAGCTGCCGGACGAAACGGGTGATGGTCGCCGGAGAGACGCGGGCCGCCTCGGCCAAATCCTCGATCCCCATGGTCGCGACGAGGAATGGGTTCGACAGGACGAAATCGCCGACGCGCTGCTGGTTGGAGGTCAGCTCCGCCCAATGTGCGTCGATGATGCTCTTGAGACCCGTCATGGGCAGACTGCTCCTTGCCTATGATGCATAGTCTTAGCCGGCGCAGCGGCACATTGTGAACCTTTTATTTTCATCCGGCGATTCTTCTACCGTAATTTTTTTCATCGGCAGCCAATGTGCCTATTCGGTGGGCAGCGACCTCATCCAGTCTGACAGCAACGGCCGCGCCGCGCCATCGCGCCCTTCAACCGCCGTCGCCTGGCACAGCGCGTTCAGCACCGCCTCCTCGGTCGCCTCGCAGGCGGCTTGGAACGCGACGTCGATCCGCGTGTCCGCCAGCCGCTCGAGCGCCGTTACATCGACCTCGGGGCGGTGGGACACACGGTTCCGCGTCGTGAAGCCCACCACGATATCGCCGCTGCCATTGCCGTAAAACGCTCCAAGCCGCGCCAACCCTGCCCCTGCCCTTCGGCAGACGCGGGCCAGCTGGCGCTGGTCCAGGGGCAGGTCCGTGGCAAGGATCACGATGACCGAGCCCTTCTCGGCTTCGCCCGCCCGCTGCGGCTCCGGCCGGCGCCCATCCGGCAGGACCAGATCCCCGGCCCTGCCGAAATTCGCCAGAACCAGAACCCCAAGGACGTGCTGCCCCGTCTCAAGGTCGATCCGGCGCGATGCCGTGCCAATCCCGGCTTTGAAGCCAAAAGCCACCATCCCCGTCCCGGCCCCGACCGACCCTTCGACAACCTCGGTGCCGGCCTGCTCGATCGCCTGCAGTGCATCCGCCTCGGACACCGCCATGGCTTGTATGTCCGAGAGAACGCCGTCATTGCACTCGCAAACGACGGGGTTCACCGTCGACGTCCCGCGCCCGATATCCGGGCTTTGCGCGATCGCGCGCCGGATCAGCGCATTGCTGCATGTCCCGACGCCGAAGGTGTTCGTCAGCAGGATCGGCGTCTCGAGGGTGCCAAGCTCGGCGAGTTGGACGAGCCCCGCGCTCTTGCCGAAGCCGTTGATCACCTCGACCGCGGCCGTCAGCTTGGTCTCGAACAGGTTGCCGGGCTGCGGGATGATAGCCGTCACGCCCGTGTTGATGCCGCCCCCCGTCAGTGTGACGTGCCCTACCCTGACGCCTTCGACATCGGTAATGCAGTTCGCAACACCAGGCGGCAGCGCGCCCGGCTTGATCCCCAATTCGCGCAGCCTGGCCATTGTTTTCCTCGTGTTCAGCCTGCGCCGGTCTCACAGCCGGCGCGGATGCCGGCGTCACATCCCAAATGAACGAAAGGGTCAAGCTGGAATGCCATGCAGGTCGGCCGAGAGCTTCCTCAACCTGCTCGAGCGTGAACGGATCAGGCGCGGAACCTATCGGACCCGCGACGAAGCAAGGCAGGACGTGTTCGATGACATCGAGATGTTCTACAACCCGAAGCGCAAGCATGCGAGAAACACGATGCTGTCACCCGCCGAGTTCGAACGGCAGCAGATGTTGAGACGTCAACGGTTCGCGTCGACGATCCTGTCCAGCGGGAAAACCCGGTCGATCCGGGGCATCAGGATACTCGCGGCGATCGCCTCTGCGGCAAACCTTGCGGCGCGGGCCAAGACTTCCGGGTTGCCGGTTACTTCCGAGTAGACATAGCCGCGCAGGGACAGGTTGTGGCGCAGCGCGACCTTCAGCGGGAAGGGCGTGGGCTGCGGGCTCAGCGCGCCATGAACGACGATTGTTACACGAGGCCGCACCGGGCCTGACGGGGTTGTGTCTCGGACCTGGTGGAAATTGGCTGGCGGCGTGATCTGCAGGTGGACACTCACCCGTCCGACCGGCGGCGGCAACGCCAGGGAGATCACGCCATGAAGCAGAATACCGACAGCTCGTCCTTTTCGCTACTGCGTGACGCAGGCGCGCATGATCCGATCGAGGATCGCCTGCGGGCGAA
>NZ_JAOTBD010000013.1 GCF_026162625.1 Paracoccus beibuensis
CGTGCGCGCCTTTCGGGGCTTGGGCCGGTTAACAGCCCCTCCCGCATAACCCTCGAAAACAACGGAAAAATCCGGCCGCGGCCGGATCGGGAGAACGCTTTCGCGGGGGCAAGTGGCGGAGCGAGAGGGATTCGAACCCTCGAGACGGTTTCCCGCCTACACACTTTCCAGGCGTGCGCCTTCGACCACTCGGCCACCGCTCCGTGAGGCGGGTCTAGCTCGGGACGACGCGCGGCGCAAGTCGGATGTCAGAGCTTCGAGACACGCTTTTGCAGCTCTGCAAGCTGACGCCGGATCTCGGCCATGTCGCGGGCGTCGTCCGTGGTCGTTGACGGCGAGGATGCGTCCCCGTCCCCCGGATCGTCCGGCATCTGGCCCTTGGTTGCGCCGCGCCAGCCGCCCATCATCGCGCTGAGAAATGCCTGCTGCTGTCGCTGCAGAGCGTCGAAGCCGGGCATGGTGGCCATCGGGTTGGGAATGGTGGACATGTTCTCCATCAGCTTCGACTGACCCTCGCGCAGCATCTCGAAGCTGGCGGCCAGGAACTGCGGGACCACGGATTGCGCGTTGCCGGCATAGCTGCGGACAAGATCGGTCAACACATCCAGCGGCAGCACGTTCTCGCCCCGGCTTTCGTGCTCGGCGATGATCTGAAGAAGATATTGCCGCGTCAGGTCGTCGCCGGACTTCAGATCCACGATCTTCACCTCGCGCCCTTCGCGGATGAACAGGGCGATGTCCTCGAGCGTGACGTAGTCGCTTGTTTCGGTATTGTAGAGACGGCGGCTGGCGTAACGCTTGATCAGCAGCGGCGCAGTCGATGCAGCCATTACAGGGTCCTTGCAATGCATTTGGACCATGATGGAAGCTGGACAGGCAAAAGGCAAAGGAAAAACTTGCCGGCCGAACATGCAAAAGGGGCGGCCGGGCCGCCCCTGTGCAGGATCATCGCGAAGCGATCACTTCGCCGCGACGGTCGCCGCGGCCTTCTTGACCGTTGCCGCGTTGTCAGCGGCGGCCTTTTCGGCAACGTTCTGGCCTTCAGCGGACAGATCCTTGCCGGCCTTCAGCATCAGGTCGACGGTGTCCATCTGGACCTTCTTGGCAACCTCGGCGAAGGACGCCATGTGTTCGGCAGCCATTTCAGCCGACGCCGAGGCGAAGTCGCTCATGGCCTTGGCGTAGTCGGTCGGCTCTTCCTTGATGGCGGCAAGCTCGCCCATCCGGGCGATCGAGTCCTTGGCCCACTGGGCCGAGATGTCGGTCGAACGCTCGGCCGCGGTCAGCGCCACGCGGGTCAGACGCTCGCCCAGCATGGTCTGCGATTTCATCGCGTCTTTCATCGAGCTGGTGTCGATCGGGAAGTTCGCCATCATGTCCTGCATGGTCTTGGCGAAATCGGGGGTCTTTGCCATGTCATTCACTCCTGAAGGTGCAGCGGTTCGAAGACAGAGTGGCCATCACCGCTTTTTCCGTCCACCCAATATGGATGCTGCAGTGCAGCATTTCAAGAATTTTCTTCTGCGGCGCAGAAAGTTTCCTGCGGCAACAGGCACTTCAAGCTAAGGCATTGACCATGCAGGATCAGGCCGCCCGGTCGTGGACATAGCGGCCCGGCGCTGGCTCCAGCCCCTCCTCCGGATGCCGCGCAGCCACCATGGGTCCGGCACGCTCCGCCAGCCATTCGCCCCAGTGCGGCCACCAGCTTCCATCGGCGAAGCTGGCCTTTTCCCGCCATGTCTCGGCCCCTTCGCCGAAGCCGTGGTTGCTCAGGTAATGGCCGTATTTCTTCTTCGACGGCGGGTTCACGATCCCTGCGATATGTCCCGACTGCGACAGGATGAAGGTCTTGTCGCGCGATCCCATCTGCGCCACGCCGCGCCAGCAGTCCTTCCAGGGCGCGATGTGATCCGACTCGCAGGCGATGGCGCAGAGCGGCACGTCGACGTCCGACAGCCGCAGTTTATGGCCCAGCAGCTCGAACCCCTCGCCCGCAAAGGCATTCTGCTGGCACAGTCCGCGCAGATACTGCAGGGCCATGCGCCCCGGCAGGTTCGTGCTGTCGCCGTTCCAGAACAGCAGGTCGAAGGCGGGCGGCGTCTCGCCCATCATGTAGCTGCGGATTGCGGGCCCCCAGACCAGGTCGTTGGCGCGCAGAAAGCTCATGGTGCGTGCCATCAGCTGCGCGCGCATCAGGCCGTGGCGCTGGACCTCTTCCGCGATGCCGGCGACGAAATCCTCTTGCAGGAAGCTGGTGAACTCGCCCTGCTCGGAGAAATCCGTCAGCGTCGTGAACAGGGTCGCCGCGTTGACGCGGTCGTCGCCGCGCTGGTTCAGCAAGGCCAGCGTCAGCGACAGCGTCGTCCCGGCGATGCAATAGCCCACGGCGTTCAGCTGCCGCTGCCCGGTCAGGTCGCGGACGCGGTCCATGGCGTCCAGGTAAGCGCCGATGTAATCCTCCATGCCCAGCTCGGCGAAGTCCGACGTCGGGTTGCGCCAACTGACGACGAACAGCGTGTGGCCCTGTTCCACCAGCCAGCGGATCAGGCTGTTCTGCGGCTTGAGGTCCAGGATGTAGAACTTGTTGATCCAGGGCGGAAAGATGATCAGGGGCATCGCGTGGACCGTGTCGGTCGTCGGCGCGTACTGGATCAATTCGTAGAGATCGGTACGGTGGGCGACAGAACCTGGCGCGGTGCCGATGTTCTCGCCGACCGTGAAGGCGCCTCGGTCCGCCAAGGTCACGACCATTTCGCCGCCGTTCTGCTCGACGTCGCGCACAAGGTTCTCCAGCCCCCGGACAAGGCTTTCGCCTTCCGTCTCGATCGCCTTTTCCAGCGCATCGGGGTTTGTCGCCAGGAAGTTCGTGGGCGCCATCATGTCGACGATCTGGTTCGTCAGCCAGGTGACGCGACGGCGCGCGACCTCGTCGGGAAGTTCCAGCCCCTGCGCCGCTTCTTTCAGGGCGCGTGCGTTGGTCAGGTACTGCTTCTTGACCAGGTTGAAATACGGGTGGCTCTGCCACAGCGGGTTCGCGAAGCGCTTGTCGGCCGGGCTGCCGTCGTCGGGCGCCGTCAGCTGCCCCTGCGCCAAGGCCTGCTGGGCGCGGGCATAGTTGGCCAGCGTCTCGCCCCAATAGCTGACCTGGGTGCCGATCATCTTGGCCGGCTGCTCGGTCAGCGTCTTCACGAAGCCCGCGGCCGCGGTCATGTAGAGATCCGCCCCCGGCCCCTCGACTCCGGGATTGGGCAGGTTGCGTTCCGCGAAGGCGGCCATGAGGCGTTGGCCCAACGTCTCGATCCGCTCGATGTTCTGGGCCAGCTTCTGGGCGGTCGGCGCGTGGCCGACCTGCACAAGACGAGACAAAGTCTCGGCTGTCATGTCCTGCACCTCGGAAGCAGCCTCGGGCGCTGTCGCGGGTTGCGGGGGCGTCTCGGCGGCGGGCTTTTCGCGACTGGCGCGGGCCGGCTCTTTGGGCACTGTTGCCGTTGCGCCCTTGGCGCGACGGCGCATCTTCGGCGCGGCCGGCGAACCAGCGTCCGCGCCCGCGTCTGTCGGGGCCTCTTCCTTCTGCGCTTTGGTCGTCCGCGATCTGCGGACAGTTTTACCCGCCCCGTCCGGCTGCCTTGCCATGACCTGGATTCCCTCTTATTGATGGCTTGATGATATGCGCAGGGCAGGCAAGGCGTAAACCCAGCTTTTGTTACGTTTCGACCCTGACGATCCCCCGCGTGACGTTTTAGGTGCCGCAGTGCAGCAAGGGGTGCAACATGCCGTCCAAGGGACTCAAGGGCGTCCTGTCCTACGACGCGATGGAGACGATCCGGAACACCAACGAATGGCTGGGCGCGACGGCCCGCGCCATGGGATCCTATCCGGCTTTTGCGCTGGTTCCCCATCCTGCGTTCCGCATGCTCAGCGCCTGGGGCCGCGTCACCGAACGCAGCTTCGCCCGCATGGTGATCAAGCCTGACTGGGAGATCCCCGCCATCGCCGGCGCCGAAGGCCAGGACCACATCGTCTATGTCGAACCGGTCGTGAAGCGTCCCTTCGGCGACCTGATCCACTTCCGCGTCGCCCGTCGCGACCCGATGCCCCGCAAGGTGCTGCTCGTGGCGCCCATGTCGGGACACTACGCGACGCTGATGCGCTCGACCGTCACCTCGCTGCTGTCGGACTGCGAAGTTTATGTCACCGACTGGCACAACGCCCGCGACATCGCAGTCAGCGAAGGCAAGTTCGACGTCGAGGATTACACGAAATACCTCGTCGACTTCATCCGCCACCTGGGCCCCGACGTGAACGTGATCGCCGTCTGCCAGCCCGCGCCCCTGGCCCTGGCCGCGACCGCCATGCTGGCCGAGGACGATCCCGCGGCGCAGCCCCGCACGCTGACCCTGATCGGCGGCCCCGTCGATCCCGACGCCGCCGCGACCGACGTCACCGATTTCGGCAACCGCATCACCATGGGAGAGCTGGAGCACTTCGTGATCCAGTCCGTCGGCTTCAAGTATCGCGGCGCAGGCCGGATGGTCTATCCGGGGCTCGCGCAGCTGAGCAGCTTCATCAGCATGAACGCCGAAAGCCACAGTCGCGCCTTCATCAACCAGATCTTCGCCGAGGCGCGGGGAACCGCCTCGGACGGCGACAAGCACAACCGCTTCTACGACGAATACCTGGCCGTGATGGACATGACGGCGGAATTCTACCTTTCTACCGTCGAGCGGATCTTCAAGAACCTTGAGATTGCGCAGAACCGCTTCACCGTGGATGGCCGCGCCATCGACATCGGCAAGATCACCGACGTCGCCGTGATGACGGTCGAAGGCGCGAACGACGACATCTCTGCCCCCGGCCAATGCGTCGCGGCGCTCGACCTCTGCAGCGGCGTGGCGGCCTCGAAGAAAATCCAGCATCTGGAACCGGGGGCGGGCCATTACGGCATCTTTGCCGGCAAGTCGTGGCGTCTGAACATCCGCCCGCTGGTGCTGGACTTCATCGACGATAATGCCAGCCCGGCCCAGGATACCAAGCCCACGCGGCGGCGGAAGCAAGGCGGATCGACCGCCGATTGCGGCGTGAACGACCCGGTCGACAGCGACAAGATCGCCGTCTGAGCGCAAGGAACCTGTCCTACGGGGCGGTTGTTATGGTCCCGAACGCCGCCTGTCGCGGCAGGAAAGGACCATCATGACCGACCACGCCCACACGTTCTGGGACCGCCTCGACGACATCAACTCGGGGATGCTGGGCTTGACCGAGGACCCGCGCCTCGTGCCGATGTCGCACTATGTCGACCGCGACAACCGCACGCTGTGGTTCATCACCGCCAAGGGAACCGACCTGGCGCGCAGCCTGACCGGCTCCAAGCCCGCGATCCACGTCGTCAGCGACCGTGACGAGGGGCTCTATGCCCGTATCCACGGCCGCCTCGCGCTGTCGGACGACCGCGCCAAGCTGGACGAGATCTGGAACGCCGTCGCCTCCAGCTGGTTCGAGGACGGCGAGAACGACCCCGACGTCCAGCTGCTGCGCATGGACCTGTCAGAGGCCGAGGTCTGGGCCACCGGCGGCAACATCCGCTTCTTCTTCGAGATTGCCAAGTCCAAGGTCACCGGCGCCAAGCCAGACATGGGCGAACACTACTCGCTGACCTTCTGAGGCAGCGTCTCGACGCTGTCGGTGATCAGGCGCAGGCAATCGGGCGTCGAGAACCGATGATCGGCGCCCTTCACCAGCGTCAGGCGGATGTCGTCGCCGGTCATGTGGTCCAGCAGGTCGTGCGACCATGAAACCGGCACATCCTCGTCCGCAGTGCCCTGCAGCATCCGCACCGGGAACGGCAGGTGCAGCGGCTGGTCCAGCACCAGCTGCCGTCGTCCGTCTTCGATCAGCCGCCGGGTGATAACCAGCGGCTCACCATAATCGCTCGGCACCGGGACCTGCCCGTCGCGCATCAGCGCAGCGCGGTGGGTGTCAGAAAATCCGGCCCAGAACCCGCGCTCGGTGAAGTCGGGCGCTGCGGCGATCGTCACCAGCCCGGCCACCCGCGCCGGCATCGCCCGCGCGATCAGCAGGCTGATCCAGCCGCCCATCGATGATCCGACCAGCACCTGCGGCCCCTCGGTCAATGCCTCGATGGCGGCCGTCGCGTCTGCGGTCCAGTCGCCGATGCAGCCGTCGTCGAACCGGCCCTCGCTGTCGCCGTGGCCGGAATAGTCGAAGCGCAGGAAGGCCCTGCCGCGCGCTTGCGCCCAGTCCCGAAGATGCACCGCCTTGGTGCCCTGCATGTCCGACCTGAACCCGCCCAGAAAGACCACCCCGGGCCCCTGCCCCTTTGTCCGCTCATAGGCCAGTCGCCGCCCCGAGGGCGTGTCGAGCATGTCGGTCATCTTCGGCTCCTTCCAGTTCCGGTCGCGCTTATCTTGACAGTTCTGCCGCCGGGGTCCATCCCTGCGGCCCGACATACCCGCAGCCGGGCGTTCCGTGGGCGCCAAACCGACGAGGAGGACGTCATGTCCCAGATCTCCCTTACCTTTCCCGATGGCAATTCGCGCGATTATCCCGCCGGCGTGACGGCAGCTGCCGTCGCCGAAAGCATCGCGCCCAGCCTGGCCAAGCGCGCCATCTCGGCCAGCCTCGACGGCCGGCACATCGACCTGCAATGGCCGATCACGGGCAGCGGCGCCATCGCGATCCACACCCTGAAGGACGAGGCGCCGGCGCTGGAGCTGATCCGCCACGACTTCGCCCATGTCATGGCCCGCGCCGTGCAGGAGATCTGGCCCGACGTGAAGGTCACCATCGGCCCGGTGCGCGACTACGGCTGGTTCTACGACTTCGACCGCGCCGAGCCCTTCACGCCCGAGGATCTGGGTCGGATCGAGGCGAAGATGAAGGACATCATCAACGCCCGCGAACCCGTCCGCACCGAGGTCTGGGACCGCGAACGCGCCATCGGCTACTACAAGGACCGCGGCGAACCCTTCAAGGTCGAGCTGATCGACCGCATCCCCGAGGGCGAGGACCTGCGGATGTACTGGCACGGCGACTGGCAGGACCTCTGCCGCGGCCCGCACCTGCAGAACACCGCCCAGCTGCCCGCCGATGCTTTCAAACTGACCCATATCGCCGGCGCCTACTGGCTGGGCGATGCCAGCCGCCCGATGCTGCAGCGCATCTATGGCGTCGCCTTCCGCAACCGTGACGACCTGAAGGCCCACCTGCACATGCTGGAGGAGGCCGCCAAGCGCGACCACCGCAAGCTGGGCCGCGAGATGGACCTGTTCCACATGCAGGAAGAGGCGCCCGGCCAGATCTTCTGGCACCCGAACGGCTGGAACATCTACACCACGCTGCAGGACTACATGCGCCGCAAGCAGCGCGCCGACGGCTATGTGGAGGTGAACACGCCCCAGGTCGTCAGCCGCAAGCTGTGGGAGGAATCCGGTCACTGGGACAACTATCAGGAAAACATGTTCATCGTCGAAGTGGACGAGGAACATGCAAAGACGAAGGCGGTGAACGCGCTCAAGCCGATGAACTGTCCCTGCCACGTGCAGGTGTTCAACCACGGCCTGAAATCCTATCGCGATCTACCGCTGCGCATGGCCGAGTTCGGGTCATGCAACCGGTACGAGCCCTCTGGCGCGCTGCACGGCATCATGCGGGTGCGCGGTTTCACGCAGGACGACGCGCATATCTTCTGCACCGAGGAGCAGATCGAGGCCGAAACCAAGAAGTTCATCGACTTCCTCGCGGGGATCTATTCCGACCTGGGGTTCGACGGCTGGCGCATCAAGCTGTCCACGCGGCCCGAAAAGCGCATCGGGACCGAGGAAAGCTGGGACCGGGCAGAAGCCGCCCTTGGCAACGCCTGCAAGGCGGCGGGCCATGACTTCACGATCTTCCCCGGCGAAGGCGCGTTCTACGGTCCCAAGCTGGAGTTCGTGCTGACCGACGCGATCGGGCGCGACTGGCAATGCGGCACCCTGCAGGTGGACCCCAACCTGCCCGAGCGTCTGGACGCCGAATATGTGGGCGCCGACGGCCACAAGCACCGGCCCATCATGCTGCACCGCGCCGTCCTGGGCAGCTTCGAGCGTTTCATCGGCATCCTGATCGAGAACAGCGCCGGCAAGCTGCCCTTCTGGCTGGCGCCGCGCCAGGTGGTCGTCGCCTCGATCGTGTCCGACGCCGACGGCTACGTGGCCGAGGTGGTCGAGGCGCTGCGCCGCGCAGGCATCCGTGCCGAGGCGGACACCCGGAACGAGAAGATCAACTACAAGGTCCGCGAACATTCCGTGGCCAAGGTCCCCGCGATCATGGCCATCGGCATGAAGGAGGTCGAGGAGCAGACCGTCTCGCTCCGCCGCCTCGACAGCCAGGGCAGCCGCACGCTGGCACTGACTGACGCGATCGAGATGCTGAAAGCCGAGGCGACCCCGCCGGATCTTCGCTGAAACCTGCCGATGTCACCAAAGCTTCACGCGCCACGGGGCCCGCGCGTGAAGTTCCCGCTTGCGTTTTCAACCGATTCGGGCATCCTCGCTTTTGCGTGAGCGAAGACTTTCTACCGCCTCCCTTGACGGGCAGCCGGAAGACCGAAAGCGGGCTGCACGGCCTGGCGCAATCCTGCGTCGGGATGACTTGAAGGAGAGAGCGGTTATGGCGACCGGAACGGTTAAGTGGTTCAACGCCACCAAAGGCTTTGGCTTTATTGCACCCGATGATGGCGGCAAGGACGTGTTCGTGCACATCTCGGCCGTTGAACGCGCCGGCCTGACGGGCCTGCAGGACAACCAGAAGATCGGCTACGAGCTGCAGTCGGGCCGCGACGGTCGCGCCTCGGCCAGCGACCTGCGCCTGCTCTGATCACACAGCACTCGATTTTGGACGGCCCGCCCTTCGCGGGCCGTTTCCCGTTTCAAGGCTCCCTCGTCGGGGTGGCCCTGCCCCTTCGCCACCTGCTAAGAGGGGGCGTCCGACCCTTCGGACGATCCGCAGTGCTGGAACCGCCCCTATGACCCGTCTCGACATCTTTGCAGATCCCGTCTGCCCGTGGTGCCTGATCGCCAAGGTCGAATTGGACCGCGCGCTGGAAAGCCGGCCCGCCCATCCCTTCACGATCACCTGGCACCCGTTCCGCCTGAACCCGCAGATGCCGCCCGAGGGCATGGACCGCGTCGCTTATCTACGCGCCAAGCTGGGGGATCGCGCCGACGAAGCGGGCCGTGCCCTGACCGAACGCGCCGCCAGCCTCGGCCTGACGCTGAACCCCTCGCCTCGCGAGCCCGACACCACCGACGCGCATCGCCTGATGCACTGGGCGGGCGTCGAGGGCGCGCAAAGCCGCGTAATGTCCGGACTGCTGCGGGCCCATTGGCAAGAGGCGCAGGACATCGGCAACCCCGAGGTGCTGTCAACCGTCGCCGCCGGTGCCGGCATGGACGGGGCCGTCGTCGCCCGGCTTCTGGCGACCGATGCCGACCGCGAAGAGGTCGCAAGCCGAGAGGACCATGCGCGCCAACGCGGCATCAACTCCGTCCCGACCTTCGTGGTCGCCGACACCCATGCCGTCAGCGGCGCGCAGCCCGCTGCGCTGTGGCAGCAGGTCATCGACGAGATCAACGCAGCTTCGCGCCAGACCTGAAGCACGGCGGCAGAAAGACCCGGCTGCCCCGGAGCAAGGATGCGCCAGCAGTCTCCGGCCCATGGGAACTTCAAGCACCGGCCCTCTGGGGTGGGATCTCGACATATCCGTTGACCGCCCGGTGGCCCAACTCATCCTCTTCAAGGTGGCTCCCTATCGGTGTGAAGCGGCAATGCGCGATGCCGCGGCCAACGCACACGTCGCCAAAGTCGCGATTTCCAGTGGACGGGTTGCGGAAAAACGGATGCCACGGGTTGCCTTTGTCCATTTGTGTCCAAGCGCCAGAGGCGCTCGCCCTGCCCCGAACCTTGTGCAGGATCGCTGCAACGGCTAGCGCGATTGGAAGAGAGTCGATCCGACGAAGGAGCAGCGCATGCCAATCACCCGAAATTGCGATCCAAGCTGTTGCAGGCTCTGCGGCTTGGCGCCGTCGCTATGCTGGCTGCCGTTTCCGACTGCGCGAGTACCCCACTTGCTGAAGCTTGAGTTTTCGTAGCACAACTCGGCGAGGACCCTGCTGTTCAGCGCCCTCAACGCTGTTTCCACCTGAACGAGGCGCCCCGGCGCCACGATCCTCCGCCTGCCCCGCACTTGCACACTGTGCAAATTTATCTTATGTGGCGGGCCTGAAACCGACAGGTGATCCCCATGACCGATCTTGCCTTTGCCGGGGTGACGCCGCAGCGCCGCCTTCCGCTGCCAGAATTCATTGCGATGCTGGCATTTCTGTTTGCCACCATCGCATTTTCGATGGACGCCATGCTTCCGGCGCTGCCGGAGATCGCGGAAAGTCTGACGCCCGACAACGTCAACCGCGCCCAGCTGATCCTGACGGCGTTCATGGCGGGCATGGGGCTCGGCACGCTGTTCGCGGGCCCCATCTCGGACGCCCTGGGACGCAAGCGGACGATCACCATCGGCTTTGCGATCTATATCGTGGGGGCGATCTGGGCGGTCTATGCCAATTCGCTCGAAGCGCTCCTGATGGCGCGGTTCGTGCAGGGTCTTGGCGCAGCAGCGCCTCGGATCGTGGGCCTGGCGCTGGTCCGCGACCTCTATGAGGGGCGCGAGATGGCGCGCATCACCAGCTTCGTCATGATGATCTTCATCATGGTTCCCGCCATCGCGCCGACAGTCGGGGCGGGCATCATCGCCTTCGCGGGCTGGCACGGCGTCTTTCTGGCCTTCGTCGTCTTCGCCGTCGTCGGCGGCCTCTGGCTGAACATCCGCCAGGCCGAGACCCTGCCGCCCGAGCGTCGCCGCCCGCTCCGCTTCACGCCGCTTGTCGCAGCCGCGAAAGAGGTCCTGTCGGATCGCCAAGTGATGTTGACGACGCTGGTGCTGACACTGGGGTTCGGCCAGATGTTCGGGCTTCTCTCCTCGGCCCAGCAGCTGTTCGGAGAGACCTATGGCAAGGGTGAGACGTTCCACCTGTGGTTCGCCGCGATGGCGCTGCTGTCCGGCAGCGGGACCGTCCTGAACGCGACCTTCGTGATCCGCTTCGGCATGCGGCGCATCGCCAAGTGGGCCTATATCATGCAGACCATCGTGTCGGCGACCGTGCTGACGCTGCTGCTGACGGGCGTCCTGCCGCAGGCGATGCAGTTTCCGGTCTTCTTCTTCTGGGCGGTCAGCGTCTTCTTCATGGCTGGCGTGACCTTCGGCAACCTGAACGCCCTGGCATTGCAGCGTATGGGTCACATAGCGGGCATGGCCGCGTCGATCATCGCGGCGATCTCGACCCTCTGCGCGGTGATGATCGCGGCGCCGGTCGGGTTGCTGTATAACGGTACGGCGATCCCGGCGATGACTGCGACGCTGGTCTGTTCGGGCCTGGCCTGGTTCATGATCCGCCAGCTGCAGGACTAGGCGCAGGTTTGCGCTTGACGCGGGCTGCGGGCCGGCTATAAGCGCGCACTTCATTGGTGTTGGTGGACTCCGCAAGGGGAACCCTGTCAGGCTCTTGCCAAAGGACAACGCCCTTCGACAACGACAAGAAGGAGATCAGCCGTGACGAAACGCACGTCTGCCAAGTACAAGATCGACCGCCGCATGGGCGAAAACATCTGGGGCCGCGCCAAGTCGCCGGTCAACCGCCGCGAATACGGCCCTGGCCAGCACGGCCAGCGCCGCAAGAACAAGCTGTCGGACTTCGGCACCCAGCTGCGCGCCAAGCAGAAGCTCAAGGGCTACTACGGCGACCTGACCGAAAAGCAGTTCCGCCGCATCTATGCCGAGGCCGAGCGCGTCAAGGGCGACACCGGCGAGAACCTGGTCGGCCTGCTGGAGCGCCGCCTGGACGCCGTCGTCTACCGCGCCAAGTTCGTGCCGACCATCTGGGCCGCCCGCCAGTTCGTGAACCACGGCCATATCGAGGTGAACGGTCAGCGCGTGAACATCCCCTCCTTCCGCGTGAAGGAAGGCGACGTCATCTCGATCCGCGAGCGTTCGCGCCAGCTGGTCATCGTGCTGGAAGCCGTCGGCCTGACCGAGCGTGACGTTCCGGACTATCTGGACGTCGACCACAACAAGATGACCGCGACGTTCGTGCGCACCCCGGCCCTGGGCGACATCCCCTATGCCGTGCAGATGGAACCGAACCTGGTCGTCGAATTCTACGCGAAGAACTGATCTTCGCCGCATCGCTTGCTTCGGGGGCCGCATCTGTCGATGCGGCCCTTTTGCGTTCCGCGCACTCCCCAAGGATATTTCACGACCAATGCAGGTCGCCGCGGGTTTTCGGTTTCCTTGGACAAGGCGCGGCACTACACGAGGGCGCAGACAAGGATGACCCCATGACCCAGATACCCGTGCAGCCCGGCATCATGGACATCGCGCTTTACGTCAGCGGCGAAAGCAGGCTGGTGGGGCGCGACGACGTTCTGAAGCTGTCGTCGAACGAAAACCCGATGGGGTGCAGCCCCGCGGCGACCGAGGCGTTCAGAGGCGCCTCTGCGGACCTGCACCGCTATCCCGCGACCGATCACATGGGCCTGCGGACGGCCATCGGCGAGGTTCACGGACTGGACCCGGACCGCATCATCTGCGGCGTCGGGTCGGACGAGGTTTTGCAGTTCGTGGTCCAGGCTTATGCCGGCCCGGGGAACGAGGTCATCACGACCGAGCACGGCTTTTCAATGTATCCGATCCTGGCGCGGATGGTCGGCGCGACGCCCGTCACCGTCCCCGAGGCGGACCGGAAGGTTGACGTCGACGCGATCCTGGCGGCGGTCGGCGAACGCACGCGGATCGTCTTCATCGCCAACCCTGCCAATCCGACGGGCACGATGCTGGGCGCTGACGACCTGCAGCGCCTGGTGGAAGCTTTGCCCGCGCAGGTGATCCTGGTCCATGACGGCGCCTACACGGAATTCGCGACGGGGTTCGACGGCGGCGTGTCGCTGGTCGACGGCCATCCGAACGTGATCATGACGCGGACATTCTCCAAGATCCACGGCCTTGGCGGGCTGCGGATCGGCTGGGGCTATGCCAGCCGCGAGATGATCGACGTGCTGAACCGCATCCGCCAGCCGTTCAACCTGTCGAATGCCCAGATGGCTGCCGCCGAGGCCGCGATTCGCGACACCGCATTCACGGCGCACTGTGCCGAACTGAACGCGCGGATGCGGGACCGGATGCGGAACTCGCTGATCCAGATGGGCATCGCCTGCGACGAAAGCTTCGCCAACTTCGTGCTGGCGCGCTTCGACAGCGCCGAAACGGCCGCCGATGCCGATGCCGCATTGCGGGGTGACGGTATCCTCGTCCGTCGCGTCGGCGGCTACGGCCTTCCCGACGCCCTGCGGATCACCGTCGGTGACGAGGACGGGGTCGCCCGCGTGCTGGACAGCCTCGGGCGGTTCATGGCGTCGCGGAGGTCGGAATGAGCGTGATCTATGACCGCGTGGCGCTGATCGGGTTGGGTCTGATCGCTGGATCGATGGCGCTGGCGATCCGTGAGGCTGGTCTGGCCCGTGAAATCACGGGCTTTGCCCGCAGCCAGTCGACGCGCGACACCGCGCGCGAGATCGACCTCTGCACCGTCCACGATACCGCCGCCGAGGCGGTCGCGGGTGCCGATCTGGTCGTCCTGGCCGTCCCGGTGGGCGCCATGGGCGAGGTCATGGCCGAGATCGCGCCGCATCTTGCGCCGGGCGCGACCGTCACCGACGTCGGCTCGGTCAAGCAGTCGGTCATCGACGCGGTCGGCCCGCACCTGCCTGCGGGCGTCCACTTCGTTCCCGGCCATCCGCTGGCCGGGACCGAACATTCGGGACCACGGGCGGGCTTCGCCAGCCTGTTCCGCAACCGCTGGTGGCTGCTGACCCCCCTGCCCGACAGCGATCCCGACGCCATCGCGCGGCTGGACCGGCTGATCACCGCGATGGGCGCCAAGACCGATCGGATGGAGGCGCCGCATCACGACCTCGTGCTGGCCGTGACCAGCCACGCCCCCCACCTGATCGCCTACACGATGGTCGGTGTGGCCGACCACCTGCGGCGCGTCTCGGGCGAAGAGGTAATCCAGTATTCGGCCGCGGGTTTCCGCGACTTCACCCGGATCGCGGCCAGCGACCCGACCATGTGGCGCGACGTGTTCCTGCACAACAAGGAGGCGACGCTGGACATCCTCGGCCGCTTCACCGAGGAGCTGTTCGTCCTGCAGCGGGCGATCCGCATGGGCGACGGTCAGCAGCTGCACGATTATTTCACCCGCACCCGCGCCATTCGCCGCGGCATCATCGAGGCGGGGCAGGACACCGAGGCGCCGGATTTCGGCCGCTCGCCCGGCGCACGGCCGGCGACCTGACAGGCTGTCGCAACGACGCCCTTCCGTCCGCCGGCCCGCTGACCTACCTTCCCTCTGAAAGGATGGAAGGACCATGCACAGGATCGATTGGGTCTTCGCCTACGGCTCGCTGATCTGGAACCCGGGCTTCGCGCCGGCCGAGACGGTCGCGGCCCGGCTTGGCGGCTATGCCCGCAGCTTCTGCCTGCGGTCCATCCAGCATCGCGGAACCGAGGCCCTGCCCGGCCTTGTCCTGGGACTGGACCCGCAGGAGGGCGCGACCTGCCGCGGTCTTGCGCTGCGGATCTCGCCGCAGGACCACGACGCGGTGCTGGACGACCTGCGCCGCCGCGAACTGGTGACGGACGCCTATCACGAGGTGATCCTGCCGCTGGACCTCGACGACGGGCGACAGGTCCAGGCGCTGGCCTACGTGATGCGGCGCGACCATTGGCAATATGCCGGGGGCCTGCCGCATGACGAACAGGCCCGCATCATCGCCGTCGCCCATGGCGGCCGCGGACCGAACTCGGAATACCTGTTCAACACCGCAGCGCATCTGGCCAGCATCGGAATGGCCGACGACCACCTGGATGCGCTGTCGAACGCGGTCCGGGCGCTGCAGGAAGGCAACGACATGACGGCGCGGTAACGCATCCGTGTCGCAATGCTTGGCAAGCGGCAGTCGGCCCCCTACAGTCGCAGCCAAGGCATGGCGGCAACGGGGATTTACGTGAGCGATCCGACCAATGGCGATCCGCAGGCGCCATCGCGGCTGACCCTCGGCAACCGCCGCCTGGCGGCCACGCGCGACCAGGCGCTGATCGGCAGCGGCATGCCGCCGCGCTTTTCCCAGCCCGTCCGCCAGATCCTTCTGATGCTGAGCGTGCTGGCCCTGGTGCTGGTCGGGGGCTGGTTCGCCTATGGCCGCATCCTGCCGATCTTCATGGCGAACCGCTGGCTGAACGGCCTGATTCTGACCGTCTTCGCCTTGGGCGTGCTGGCCTGCTTCTGGCAGGTGGGGCAGCTGGTGCGCTCGGTCAGCTGGATCGAGCGCTTCGCCGCCCGCCGCCGCGACCCGCAGCATGGGGGCGTCCTGCAGGACCAGGCCCCGCGCCTTCTGGCCCCACTTGCGGCGCTTCTGGGCACGCGCGGACCGATCGGCGGCGCGATCTCGGCAAGCTCGGGACGGTCGATCCTCGATTCCGTGGCGACCCGCATCGACGAGATCCGCGACATCACCAGGTATCTTGCGAACCTGCTGATCTTCCTGGGGCTTCTGGGGACCTTCTATGGGCTTGCGACAACCGTCCCGGCGGTCGTGGACACGATCCGCGCCCTTGCCCCGCAAGCAGGCCAAACAAGCCTCGACATCTTCGACCAGCTGATGACCGGCCTCGAGGCGCAGCTGGGCGGCATGGCAACCGCGTTCTCGTCCTCGCTTCTGGGGCTTGCGGGATCGCTGGTGGTGGGGCTGCTGGAACTGTTCGTCACCCACGGCCAGAACCGCTTCTACCGGGAACTCGAGGAATGGATGTCGGGCTTCACCCGGCTCAGCATCGGCACGGGCGACGGCGAAGGCATCGACCAGGCTGCGCTGGCCGGGTTCCTTGAACAGATGGCCGGCCAGATGGACCGGCTGCAAAGCTATCACGCCCAACGCGACGCCATGAGAGAGGAAGCCGCCTTGATGGCGGACGAGCGGGTGGTGGTCATGGCCCAGGCCATCGAGGCGCTGGTGGACCGCAGCCGGTCGGATGCGGGCCCCGATCAGTTGACCGCCGCGCTGACCCGCCTGGCCGACGGCCAGGACCGCCTGCTGGCCGAGGCCCGCACCGCCAGGCAAACCGCCGCGCCCATTGACCTGTCGCGGCTGGAGGATGCGCTGAAGACGCTGGCCGTGGACCTGAACGAGGGGCGGGACGAGATGGTGGCAGAGCTGCGGTCCGATATCCTGGTGCTGACCCGCGCGGTGCGTGCGGCGCGCTTCGGCGATCCCTTCCGCGACGACCTTCTGCCCCGCGACCCGCTGCTGAACCGCGGCGAGGCCTGAGGCGATGCGGCTAGCGCGGGGTTCATCGGCGCAGCGGTTCTCCTCGACCATCTGGCCGGGCTTCGTGGACGCGATGACCGCACTGCTGATGGTGCTGATGTTCGTGCTGACGATCTTCATGGTCGTCCAGTCGGTCCTGCGAGAGCAGATCACCACGCAGGACGACACGATCGCGGGCCAGTCGCGCCAGATCTCCCGCCAGCAGCAGCAGCTTGACACCCTGGGCCAGCAGGTCAGCGCGCTCGGCCAGGCCCTGACGGCGTCAGAGGAACGCGAGGCAGGGCTGACCCGCGACCTCGAGGCGGAAACGGCCCGCGCGGCCGAGGCCGAGGCTGCCGCCCGCGAACGCGCCGCCCAGATCACGCGGCTGACGACTCAGCTGGACCAAGGGCGCGCGAACCTTGAAGCCGCCCAGAGCCGGCTGACCGATTTCGAGGCCGAGGTCGCGGCGTTGCTGGCCGCGCGCGCTGCCGCCGAAGACCGCGTTGCCACGCTGGAGACACGTCTGACCGAAGCGACGAACCGGGCCACGGCGGCCGAACTGGCCGTGGCCGCCGCGCGGTCGGAAACCGATGCGCAAGCCGAGGCCGCGCGCCTCGCCGCGGCCCGCCGTGACGCGCTGGAGGCGCTGACTTCAGAGCTGCGCGCGCAGGTCCAGCAGGGCGAGACGCAGCTGGCCGAGGCGGAGGCCGCGCTGTCGGGCGCCCAGGCTTCGCTGTCGCAGGCACGTGACCGCGTCGCGGAAACCGAGACCGCCCTGACCGAGGCAGAGCAGACGCGGCTGGCGGAAGCCGAAGCCGCCCGCCTGCTGCGAGAGCGTCTGGAGACCGCCGATGCGGAACTGACCGCCATGACCCTGGCGCTGGAGGAGCGCCGCCGAGAGGCCGAGGAGACGCTGACCCTTCTGGCCGCCGCCGATGCCGCCCGCGAGGACGCCGAGGCCAGAACGCAGGACAGCCTCTCGGATGCCGAGCGACAGGCCGCGCTGCTGGCCACCGCCCGCCAGCAACTGGCCGAGCAGGAGGGCCTGGCCGAGGACAGCCAGCGGCGCGTGGCCCTGCTGAACGAGCAGGTGGCCCAGCTGACCGCGCAGCTCGGCTCGTTGCAGGCGCTGCTGGACGCCGCCGGAGACGAGCAGGAACAGGCCGAGCTGCGGGTCGCTGAACTAGGCCAGCAGTTGAACGCGGCACTTGTCCGAACGGCCGAGGAAACCCGCCGCCGCCTTGCACTGGAGGAAGAGGCGCGCCGTGCCGCCGAGGCCGAGGCGCAGGACCTTGCCCGCTATCGGTCCGAATTCTTCGGCCGCCTGTCGCAGATCCTGTCGGGCCGTGAGGGGGTGCAGGTGGTGGGCGACCGCTTCGTCTTCCAGTCCGAAGTCCTCTTCGCGCCGGGCGAGGCGACGCTGTCCGCCGAGGGACGCCAGCAGGTTGCAAACCTGGCCGAACTGCTGCGCGACATCGCCGCCGAGATCCCGCCCGAGATCGACTGGATCATCCGCGTGGACGGCCACACCGACAGCCTGCCCCTGTCCGGGCTGGGGCGGTACCGCGACAACTGGGAACTGAGCCAGGCACGGGCGCTGGCCGTGGTGCGCTATCTGACCGACGATCTGGGTTTTCCGGCCAACCGGCTGGCGCCGACCGGGTTTGCCGACACGCGCCCGGTCGCTGACGGATCGACGGCCCAGGGCCGCGCGCTCAATCGCCGGATCGAGCTGAAGCTGACCGAGCGTTAGTGCCCGACGGTCCTGGAAAAGACGTTGATGATCACGACACCCGCAACGATCAGCGTCATGCCCAGCACCGCCGGACCGTCCAGCCGCTGACCGAAGGCGACCCAGCCGACCAGCGCCACGAGCGCCACGCCGCACGCGCTCCAGATCGCGTAGGCGACGCCCAGGGGCATCACTTTCAGCGTCACCGACAGCAGGTAGAAGCTGGCCAGGTAGCAGACGGCCATGCCAAGCGTGGGCCACAGCCGGGTGAACTGCTCGGACCGCTGCAGCATCGAGGTGCCCAGCACCTCGAGGCTGATGGCCGCCAGCAACGGGACATAGGGAGAATTGATCACGAATGGGCCTCGGTCGACGCGCGGGGAACGTCCAATCCTGCCATGCGTTTCAGGTGACGCTCAATCTCGGAATTGATCTCGGCCCCGATCAGCAGGATCGTCGCGTTCAGCCACAGCCAGATCATCAGGGCGACGACTGCGCCAAGCGAGCCATAGGTCTCGTTGTAGTTCCCGAAACTCGCCGCATACCAGGAAAACAGCATCGAGGTGACGACCAGCGCCACCGCCGCAAAGATCGCCCCCGGCGAGATCCAGCGCCAGCGCGACTTCGGGGCGGCGGGGCCATAGCGGTAGACCCCGGCCAAGGCCAGCACCAGGACGCCGAACATGATCGGCCAGCGGATCAGGCTGACGGCCATCTCTCCGCCCCAGCTCATCGGCAGCAGCTTCAGGACAGCTGGGATGACGGCGATGACCGCCAGCATCAGCGCGATCAGCGCCAGCCCCGAGATGGTGAAGACCATCGCAACCAGGTTCAGGCGCAGGAAGCTGCGGGTCTCGCGCTGGAAGAAGGCGACGTTCAGCGCCGACAGCAGCGCCTTCATGCCGCCGTTTGCGGACCAGAACGCCACCAGCAGCGCCACGATACCCGCCAGCGACAGCGCCCCGCTCGACGCCGACGCGATCGAGCTGACCTGCCCCCTGATGATCTCGAGCGAACTTTGCGGCAGCAGGTTGTCCAGCAGCTGCAGGTGGTTCTGGATCGTGGCCGGATCGGCATAAAGGCCATAGAGCGACACGAACGCCGTGATGGCCGGAAACAGCGACAGCAGCCCGAAGAACGTAACGCCCCCCGCAACCGATGTCACCCGGTCCGACCCGATCTGCGTCAGAACCGATTGCGCGACCTGAATGACGTCCTTGCGGTGCATGTCGCGCAGGCCGGGCATCCGGCCCCGGCGGTTCAGAATCGGCGCCTGCGGCTGCGGCGGCGGCGCGGTCTTTTCTTCCGGAGCGGACAGCCCGAAGCGCCTCCGGGTGGCATCGTCCAGCGGGTCAAACAGCGCCGACAGGACGCCCGGATTGGTCTTTCGGTCCGCCATCCGCTGTCCTTACAGTCGGTGCATGCGCGCGGCGTCGTCGGCGCCTGCCGCCTCGGGCCGATTCTCGGGCGCGACGGGGCGCGGGCCGGGGCCGGCGTTCAGGATAGACTTCAGCTGGTCGGCCGCGATCACGAAGTCCGCCAGGATCGAGTTCGCCTGCCGGGACACGCCCCGGAACGACTCGAACGCCTGAGAGATCGAGGTGGCGACGCCGTTCAGACTGTTGGTCAACTCTGCCGCAGTGCGGGTCAGGTCCTGCGCGATGTTGCCGCGCGGATGCCGCGTCTGCGCAGCCTCGGCCCGCAGGCGAGCGGCCGCGCGCTCGTCGTTCATCGCCTGCGCCCGAACCCGGCGGCGAATCTCGTCGCGCTCGACCTCGTCCATGTCCGCAAAGCGCGGGGCGTGGGTGGGTCCGTGCATGCGCGGGGCGGGCCTGTCCGTCCCGGCCAGCCTGCGCGCCGCCATCGTCGCGGCTACCGTCAGGCCAGCGACGCCAAGCGCCACGCCGCCCCAGACGATGACCGTGGCGGTGGTCGAAGGCGCGGGGCGGGCATGGCGGCCGTCACGCGACAGAGGGGCATCTTCTGTCCGATGCCCGTCGGGGATCGGGCGCGGCTCGAAGCGCGTGTGGCTTGTGCGGTCGGCTTCGATCGGCGGAAGGGTGGGATCGTGGGGGCGCATGACGGTCCTCGGCTATCGGCTTGGCAGTGCGAGATCAACCCCTTGGCACCGGGGATCGTTCCGCACGGCCCCTGCGGGCGTCATGAAAACTTGCCCCCGCGGCAGGTCCCGGCTATGCCCCCGCCAACCGCAAAGGAGCCCAGCATGATCCCGCGTTACGCCCGCCCCGAAATGGTCGCCATCTGGTCCCCCGAGACCAAGTTCCGCATCTGGTACGAGATCGAGGCCCACGCCTGCGACGCGCAGGCCGATCTGGGCGTCATTCCGCGCGAAAACGCCGAGGCCGTCTGGAAGGCCCGCGACGTCCAGTTCGACGTCGCCCGCATCGACGAGATCGAGGCCGTCACCAAGCACGACGTCATCGCCTTCCTGACCCATCTGGCCGAGCATGTGGGCAGCGACCAGGCGCGCTTCGTCCATCAGGGCATGACCAGTTCGGACGTCCTGGACACGACGCTGAACATCCAGCTGGTGCGCGCCGCCGACATCCTGCTGGCCGACATGGACCGCGTGCTGGCCGCGCTGAAGACCCGCGCCTTCGAGCACAAGGACACCGTCCGCATCGGCCGCAGCCACGGCATCCATGCCGAACCGACGACCATGGGCCTGACCTTTGCCCGCTTCTATGCCGAGATGGCGCGCGGCCGCGCCCGCCTTCAGGCCGCGCGGCACGAGGTCGCGACCGGCGCGATCAGCGGCGCAGTCGGCACCTTTGCCAACATCGACCCGGCCGTCGAAGAGCATGTCTGCGCCAAGCTGGGCCTGCGCCCCGAGCCGATCAGCACCCAGGTCATCCCGCGCGACCGCCACGCCATGTTCTTTGCCACCCTGGGCGTCATCGCCAGTTCGATAGAAAACATCGCCATCGAGATCCGCCACATGCAGCGCACCGAGGTGCTGGAGGCCGAGGAGTTCTTCAGCCCCGGCCAGAAGGGGTCGTCGGCGATGCCCCACAAGCGCAACCCCGTCCTGACCGAGAACCTGACCGGCCTTGCGCGTCTTGTCCGCATGGCAGTGGTCCCGGCGATGGAGAACGTGGCCCTGTGGCACGAACGCGACATCAGCCATTCATCCGTCGAACGCGGCATCGCGCCGGACGCGACCATCACGCTGGATTTCGCGCTGAACCGTTTGGCGGGCGTGATCGAGAAGCTGGTGATCTATCCCGACAACATGCTGGCCAACATGAACAAGTTCAAAGGACTGGTCATGTCGCAGCGTGTCCTGCTGGCGCTGACGCAGGCGGGCGTTTCACGCGAGGACAGCTATCGGCTGGTGCAGCGCAACGCCATGAAGGTCTGGGAGAAGGGCGCGGACTTCAAGACCGAGCTTCTGGCCGATCCCGAGGTGACCGCCGCCCTCAGCCCCGCCGAGATCGAGGAGAAATTCGACCTTGGCTATCACACCAGGCATGTCGACACGATCTTCCGGCGGGTCTTCGACGAAAACCCGCTGTGACGGGACCAGCGTCAACCTCCCGTTAGGGATGTCGTGGCACATTGGCACCTGACGGATTGCGACAGGGGGCGGCAGGATGGGCCAGATCGGATTGAGCCAGCGGCAGAAGGCGGCAGTGATTGTGCGGCTTCTGCTGGATGACGACGAGGTGGCGGGCGTGGACCGTCTGACGGCCGACGACCAGACGCTGCTTGCCCAGGAAATGGCGGGGATGGAACTGATCGACCGCAACACCCGCGATGCCGTCATCACCGAGTTCTGCGACAGCCTCGAATCCGTCGGCGTCACCTTCCCCGGCGGTCTGGACGGGACCCTGGCGATGCTGGGCAGTCGCCTATCGGACGACAGCACGGACCGGCTGCATCGCGCGGCGGCGATTTCAGGCAAATCGGATCCCTGGGGGCGCATCTACAAGCTTCCGAAAGAATCGCTGATCTCGATCGCCACTTCTGAATCGGTCGAACTGGTCGCCCTGATGCTGTCCAAGCTGCCGGTCGAGGCGGCCTCGGCAACCTTCATGGCCTTGCCGCGGGACCGCGCACGGGTGGTGGCGCAGGCCATGTCGATGACCTCCGGCGTGACGCCGGATGCACTGAAGCGCGTCGGCCTTGTGCTGCTGCAGGCGGCAGAGGCGCTTCCGAAACCGGCCATCACCACGCCCGCCACGGACCGGATGGGCGCGATCCTCAACTTCGCGACCGCCGATCTGCGCGACGACGTGCTGGGGGCGCTGGACGAGCGTGACGTGGTTTTCGCCGACGGCGTGCGGCGGGCCATCTTCATCTTTGCGCATATCCCCGACCGGATCGAGCCACGGGAGGTGCCGCGCATCGTCCGCGAACTGGATCAGTCGACCCTTGTGCGGGCCTTGGCCGCCACGTCGGAGGCCGACGTGGCCGCGGCCGACTTCATCCTGTCGAACCTCTCGCAGCGCATGGCCGACGGGCTGCGCGAGGAACGCGAAGCCCTGGGAAAGCCGCGGGCGAAGGATGTGGACGAGGCCATGAACGAGGTCATCTCGGTCATCCGGCAGCTCCAGGACAGCAGCCAGATCACGCTGAAGATGCCCCAGGACGAGGAATAGGACTCTTGCCCGGTGTTCGCAGGCTGCATTGAACCCGCCAGCGGAGGCGCCGATGACCAACCAGATCGCCATTGCCCTGCTGCTGCTGATCGGCGCGGTGTTTCTTGCCGACCAGCTGTGGCTTGGCGGCTCGCTGCCGCTGGTCGCCGCCAAGGGTGTGGACCAGTTCATCGAGTACCTGGCCTTCTGGCGCTGACCCTGCACACCGTTAGCGCGCGTCATCCAGACGGCGTTTGCATCGCCCCTTTCGGCAGGCTAGAGGAATGGCAACCGTCACCTGCTAACGAGGGGTACCCATGGCAGTCAAGGTCGCCATCAACGGCTTCGGCCGGATCGGTCGCAACATCCTGCGCGCAATCGTCGAATCCGGCCGCACCGACATCGAGGTCGTCGCCATCAATGACCTCGGCCCGGTCGAGACCAACGCCCATTTGCTGCGCTATGACAGCGTTCACGGCCGCTTCCCGGCCACGGTCACGGTTGACGGGTCCAGCATCGACGTCGGCCGCGGCCCGATCAAGGTGACCGCGATCCGCAACCCGGCCGAGCTGCCCTGGGGCGACATCGACGTCATCATGGAATGCACCGGCATCTTCACGTCGAAGGAAAAGGTGCAGCCGCACCTGTCGACCGGCGCCAAGCGCGTCCTGATCTCGGCCCCGGGCGAGGGCGCGGACAAGACCATCGTCTATGGCGTGAACCACGACACGCTGACCGCAGATGACCTGGTCGTATCGAACGCCAGCTGCACCACGAACTGCCTGTCCCCGGTGGCGAAGGTGCTGAACGACACGATCGGCATCGACCGCGGCTTCATGACCACGATCCACAGCTATACCGGCGACCAGCCGACGCTGGACACCATGCACAAGGACCTCTACCGCGCGCGTGCCGCCGCGCTGTCGATGATCCCGACCTCGACCGGCGCGGCCAAGGCCGTGGGCCTGGTGCTGCCGGAACTGAAGGGCAAGCTGGACGGCGTTGCGATCCGCGTGCCGACGCCCAACGTCTCAGTCGTGGACCTGGTCTTCGAAGCCGCCCGCGACACCTCGGTTGCCGAGATTAACGAGGCGATCAAGGCCGCGGCCGATGGCCCGTTGAAGGGCGTCCTCGGCTACACCGAGGAACCGCTGGTGTCGTCCGACTTCAACCACGACCCGCATTCGTCGATCTTCCACATGGACCAGACCAAGGTCATGGAGGGCCGGATGGTCCGCATCCTGACCTGGTACGACAACGAATGGGGCTTCTCGAACCGCATGTCGGACACGGCCGTTGCCATGGGCAAGCTGATCTGAACCAGCCCGGATGACCGAAAACAGCGGCGGAGCCCTGCTCCGCCGCTGTTTCATGCGACCTGTCGCGGCAGGTCCCGCCCGCCGTCAGGCGGGCAGCCCCCACGATGCAAGGGTCAATCGCAAGGCCGAGAGCGGGTGCTGCGCGTCCCGCCCCGGGGGCTGCCTGTTCTCATTCGGCATAGATCATCCTCACACTCATGCCGCCGTCGATCACGAACTGCTGGCCCGTCACGAAGCCTGCCTCTTCAGAGGCGAGCCACGCGACCAGTCCCGCAACGTCTTCCGGCCGCCCCACCCTGCCAACCGGGTGCTGGTCACGGTCTGCCGCCGAATGGTCCGGATCCTCGCGCTTTGCGACCTTCTGCCACGGCCCCGTCTCGATCCAGCCCGGCAGGATGGTGTTCACCCGGATCGCGGGCCCCAGGCTGACCGCCAGGGCATGGGTCAGGGCGACCAGCGCCCCCTTGGCCGCGGCATATGCCTCGGTCTGCGGTTCGGACTGATGCGCCCTGGTCGAGGACATCGTGACGATGCTCCCCCGGCCCGTCCGCAGCAGCGGAACCGCAGCACGGATGCACAGAAAGGCACCGGTCACGTGGCTGTCCTGCCACCGGCGCCAGCCGTCCAGCGACAGATCCTCGATCGGACCGCTGACCGGATCGGCCAGCCCTGCGTTCGATACCAGCAGGTTCAGGGGCTCGCCGTCCAGCCATCCCCGCAAGGCATCGAAACCTCGGGCCACGTCTTCCTCGGACCCGACATCAACCTGCAGGCCCAGGATTTCCTCATCGGCGTCGCAAAGCTCGCCCACCGCCTCGCGGTCGATGTCGAACACGGCAACCCGCCACCCATCCGTCCTCAGCCGGGTCACGATGCCCTTGCCGATGCCCTGCGCACCGCCTGTGACCAATGCCGTCTTCATTGCGCCGTCCTTCCGGTTGTTGCTGTCAGCACCGGTAACGGACGGGGTTGGCGCGCGTTCCGCTCAGCGCGACTTGACTGCCGAAAGACGACGCGAATTGGCGCGGGTGCGCCGGCCATAGGGCCGCAGCGCCGCTGACAGCATCCGCTCGGTGCTGTCACCGCGCAGACCCGCCTGTGCCATCGCGAACATCGATTCGGACACGGCGGCCTGCTTTTCGGCCACCATCAGGAACGGCTCTCCGGGCGCCTGCGCCATCAGGCCAAACATGCCCGCCATGCGCAGGCCGATGACCATGTTGGCCTCGACCGCCATGCGGGCGAACTCTGCCGCAAGACGCATCTGCGCTGCGGGTAGAAACATCGGCATCATTGACTTCATCTGGACCACTTCCCTCGGTGCCACCTGGGCACGGCATGTGCATAGCAGATCTCATGCTGCAGTGCAGCAAGACAACCGCAACTTCGGGACGTGGTTCCCGAAAACTTGACGCCGCCGCTTGGCAAGTCGGCATTGCCGTGGTTAGAGGCAAGCCCATGACACAGACGCTGACCCTTCGCCGCCCGGACGACTGGCACCTGCACCTGCGCGACGGCGCGATGCTTGCCGCCGTTGCGCCGCATTCCGCGGGCTTCGGCCGCGCGATCATCATGCCGAACCTGGTGCCGCCAGTCACGACCGGCGCGCAGGCCGCCGCCTATCGCGACCGGATCCTCGCGGCCTTGCCCAAGGGCGCGGCGCTCGATCCGCAGATGACGCTCTATCTGACGGATGCGACGGACGCCGCCGATGTCGTCGGGGCGTTCCGCGACGGGATCATCCGGGCGGTCAAGCTCTACCCTGCCGGCGCCACGACCAACAGCGCCTCGGGCGTGACGGATTTCGCGCGCGTCCAGCCCGTGCTGGAGGCGATGGCCGAAGCGGGCGTCACGCTCTGCGTGCACGGCGAAGTCACCGACCCGTCGGTCGACATCTTCGACCGAGAGGCGGTCTTCATCGAAACCGTCCTGGACCCCCTGCGGCGCCGCACCCCCGGCCTGCGCGTGGTGATGGAGCATATCACCACCAGCGAAGGCGTCGCCTATGCCCGGTCCGGCGGCGACGATCTGGCCGCCACGATCACGACCCACCACCTGGTCATCAACCGCAACGCGATCCTCGCGGGCGGGATCCGGCCGCACTATTACTGCCTGCCCGTCGCCAAGCGCGAATCGCACCGCCTGGCCCTTCGGGAGGCCGCCACCGGCGGCGAGGCGCGGTTCTTCCTGGGCACCGACAGTGCGCCCCATGCCGACAGCGCCAAGCTGCAGCCCTGCGGCTGCGCGGGCTGCTTCACCGCACCGAACACCATGTCGATCCTGGCGCAGGTCTTCCAGGACGACGACGCCCTGGACCGGCTGGAAGGCTTTGCCGGCCTGAACGGCGCCGCCTTCTATCGGATGGCGCCGAACGAGGACCGGATCACGCTGACCCGCCGCGACACGCCCGCCGCCTATCCCACCCACATCAACGCGGGGGACGAGACCGTCACCGTCTTCGACCCCGGTTTCCCGCTGTTCTGGCACACGGAGAACGCATGAACCTGACCTTCCCGGCGCGCGAGGAAATCGCCCGCCTTACCGCCCGGATGCTGCTCGAGATCAAGGCGGTCGACTTCAACGCCACCCAGCCCTTCACCTATGCGTCCGGCCTGAAGGGGCCGACCTATGTGGACTGCCGCCGCATCATCAGCTTTCCGCGCATCCGCGCCACGCTGATGGATTTCATGGCCGCTACCATCCTGCGCGATGCGGGTTTCGAGGCGTTCGACAACGTCGCCGGCGGTGAAACCGCGGGCATCCCCTTCGGCGCGCTGGTGGCCGAACGGCTTGGCCTGCCGATGACCTATGTGCGGAAAAAGCCCAAAGGCTATGGCCGCAACGCCCGGATCGAGGGCGTGATGACCGAGGGCCAACGCGTCCTGCTGGTCGAGGATCTGACCACCGACGGGGGCAGCAAGCTGTCCTTCGTCGACGCCATCCGCGAGACGGGCGCCGACTGCGCCCATACGGCGGTGATCTTCTACTACGGCATCTTTCCGGAAACGACGCAGCGGCTGTCCGATCACGGGGTGACGCTGCACCACCTCTGCACCTGGTGGGACGTCCTTGCCGAGGCGCGCGCGCAGATGGCCTTCGACCAGGCAACCCTGACCGAGGTCGAGGCCTTCCTGACCGACCCCCGCGCCTGGCAGGCCGCCAACCCGTAAGTTGTCCACAGGCTGTCCACAGCTTCATGCACCGGAATCTGGGGGCCGGCGATTTCAACGCCCACCCCTTTCGACTATGCTGGCCCCTTGAACCAAAAGTCAGGACAGGACATGAGCGGACTGCGCGTGATCACACCCGGCCAGGCCGAAGGCGAGGACAAACCCGCCATCCCCTTCTCGCTCGAGGCGGAACAGCAGCTTCTGGGCGCACTGCTGACCAACAACGACGTCTTCGACCGCGTCAGCCAGATCATCAAGTCCGACCACTTCTATCACCCGGTCCACGCACGCATCTTCGACATCTGCGCCGAACGCATCCGCAAGAACGCGCTGGCCAGCCCCGTCACCATCAAGGCGTTTCTTGAAAACGACGACGGGCTGAAGGAACTTGGCGGCCCCGCCTACCTTGCCCGGATGGCGGCTGCGGCGATCAGCGCCTATGCGGCGCGCGACTATGCCCAGATGATCCGCGAATTCGCCCTGCGGCGCGAACTCATGCAGCTGGGTCAGGACATCGCCGCCCGCGCCTCGACTGTCGAGGTGGGCGACGACGCCGAGGAACAGATCAAGGCCGCGGAACAGACACTTTATAAGCTGGGCGAGGCCGGCGTCGCCGAACGCGGCTTCCAGAGCTTCCTCAAGGCCGTCACCGGCGCCGTGCAGGCCGCCAACGCCGCTTATCAGCGCGACGGCAAGCTGTCGGGGATCTCGACCGGGCTGATCGACCTGGACGGCAAGATGGGCGGCCTGAACAATTCGGACCTGATCATCCTGGCCGGGCGACCCTCGATGGGCAAGACCTCGCTGGCCACCAACATCGCGTTCAACATCGCGAAGGCCCACAAGTTGGGCGAAAAGCCCGACGGCACCCACGGCACCGTCGAAGGCGGCGTCGTCGGCTTCTTCAGCCTGGAAATGTCTGCCGAGCAGCTGGCCGCCCGCATCCTGTCCGAGGCCGCCGAGGTGCCCAGCGAACGCATCCGCTCGGGCAACATGGACGAGGCCGAGTTCCGCCGCTTCGTCGAGGCCGCCCACGCGCTGCAGAACTGCCCGCTCTATATCGACGACACGCCCGCGCTGCCGATCAACCAGCTGGCGGCCCGCGCCCGCAAGCTGAAGCGGACGCATGGATTGGACGTGCTGATGGTCGACTACCTTCAGCTTCTGAAGGCCGCGACCGCCAAGGACAGCCGCGTGAACGAGGTCAGCGAAATCACCCAGGGCCTCAAGGCCATCGCGAAAGAGCTGAACATCCCTGTGATCGCCCTGTCGCAGCTGTCCCGACAGGTCGAGAACCGCGAGGACAAGCGCCCGCAGCTGTCCGACCTGCGCGAATCCGGCTCGATCGAGCAGGACGCCGACATCGTGATGTTCGTTTTCCGCGAGGAATACTACAAGGAACGCGAGAAGCCGTCCGACAGCGATCTGGATGCGATGGCCAAGTGGCAGCAGATCATGGAGAGCGTGCATGGCAAGGCCGAGGTGATCCTCGGCAAGCAGCGTCACGGCCCCATCGGCACGGTCGAACTGGCCTTCGAGGGACAGTTCACCCGCTTCGGCAACCTCGCCCGCGACCGGCAGAGCCAGTGGGAATGAGCCTGCCGGTTCCGGTCGTCACGGTCGGACTGCTGATCGCGTCGAACGTCTTCATGACCTTCGCGTGGTATGGACACCTGCGCTTCAAGACGGCCCCTCTGCTCGTCGTCATTGCGGTCAGTTGGCTGATCGCACTGCCCGAATATATCCTGCAGGTGCCCGCCAACCGCATCGGGCACGGCCATTTCAGCCCGGCCCAGCTGAAGACCATCCAAGAGGTCATCAGCCTGTCCGTCTTCGCCGTCTTTTCCTGGGCATACCTTGGTGAAAAGCTGGGGTGGCAGCACGGGGTCGGCTTTTCCCTCATCTGCCTTGGCGCCTGGTTCATCTTCCACGACTTCGGCTGAGGCACGAACGGCCATCGGGGGGTGCGGGGGGCTGGCCCCCCGCCGTCGCGGGACGCAAGCTCTGTGTCGCAGTTGGACGCAGATCCGATCACGCGTCCTGATCCACCTTCCCCAGTGGCCCTTGTTTTGGCCTCGCCGGATGGGCGGCTTGGCATAGAACCTACCTGCTCCGGCGCGGCCCTTGCAATGCTGTGCTCTGGACGGCAGCGCGTAGCTCTGCATAACGTGCAAGACACCATCGCCAAAGGCTCCAGATGCGCACGCCCCCTCACCTTCTGACGCTGGTTGCCCTGTCGGGCGTCTCGGCGCTGTCCATGAACGTGTTCCTGCCGTCGCTGCCAGGCATGGCGCGGGACTTCGGCGTCGACTACGCGGTCATGCAGCTGTCGGTTTCGGCCTATATCGGCGCCAGCGCGGCGCTGCAGTTGATCGGTGGGCCGCTCAGCGACCGCTTCGGTCGACGGCCCGTGGTCATCTGGGGCCTCGTCGGCTTCCTGCTGGCCACGATCGGCACGCTGATGGCGACCACTGCCGCGACCTTCCTTGTCTTCCGGCTGCTCCAGTCGGTCATCACCGTCTGCATGCTGGTGCCGCGGGCCGTGGTACGCGACCTTTACGACGGCGACCGGGCGGCGTCGATGCTGGGCTATGTCACGATGGGCATGGCCGTGGTGCCGATGATGGCGCCCGTCTTCGGCGGCGTCCTTGACGAGCTCTTCGGCTGGCAGGCGAATTTCGCGGTGATGGGCCTTCTGGGCATCATCGTCCTGGTCCTCGCGTTTCGCGACATGGGAGAGACGGTGCGCGGCGGCGGCCTGTCCCTGCGGCGGCAGATGGTGAACTATCCCATCCTGGCGCGCTCGCACAGGTTCTGGGGCTATTGCCTGGCCGCGACGCTGTCGTCGGGCGCGTTCTTCGCCTATCTGGGCGGGGCGCCCTTTGTGGGGGAGCGCGTGTTCGGCCTGACGCCCGCGCAGGTCGGCTACTGGTTCGCGGCCCCTTCCATCGGCTATATCATGGGCAACTTCCTGTCGGCACGCCTGTCGGCACGCCTCGGGCTGAACCGGATGATCCTGTTCGGTGCGATCACCTGCTTCGTCGCGCTGTCGCTGGCGCTTCTGGCCGACCTGTCGGGGCTGGTTCGGCCGCTTGTCTTCTTCGGGGCCATCGCGTTGATGGGCCTCGGGAATGGCATGGTCCTGCCCAACGCCAATGCTGGCATGATGAGCGTCCGGCCAGAGTTGGCCGGCACGGCCTCGGGCTTGGGCGGCGCGCTGACCGTCGCCGGGGGCGCGGCGCTGTCGGCGCTGGCCGGCGCGCTGCTGCAACCGGGCAGCGGCGCGACGCCGCTTCTGGTCATCATGTGCGCCTCGGCGGCAGGGTCGCTGCTGGCCATCGCCTGGGTCTTCCGCCGCGAGGCGCAGCTGATGGCCCTGCACTAGGATCTTGCCGGCCCGGCTTTGCAACGGCTAAGGCTTGTTTGCAAAGGGGAACGGGATGGCCACGCAAAAAATCTATGCCGGCAGCGCCTTGCGGGAAACCCGCGCCCGCGCCGGCTTGACGCAGCGCCGCTTCGCGGAAAGCCTCGGCGTGTCGCTGCCCTACCTGTCGCAGATGGAGAACAACCACCGGCCGATCAGCGCAGGAGCCCTGCTGCGGCTGGCGCAGGAGTTCGGCGTCGACCTGACGACGCTGGCCGCCGGCGATGCCGAACGCATGGTGATCGATATGCAGGAAGCCCTGGCCGACCCTTTGTTCGATGCCGCCCCGCCGCTGGCCGACCTGCGCCTCGCTGCGACCAATGCGCCGGTGCTGGCGCGGGCGTTCCTCGACCTCTATCGCGCGCATCGCGAAGGTCAGGAACGCCTGGCCGCGCTGGACGAGGCGATCGGTGCCGCCAGCCAGAACAGCCTGACCACCCCTTGGGAGGAGGTGCGGGACTTCTTCCACTACTGCGACAACTACATCGACGCCGTCGACCGCGCGGCCGAACGCTTTGCCTGCCCGGACGGCAAGCGAGGTGATCCCTGGCAGATGGCCGTCGCGGCACTGGCCGCGAACGGCATCGAGGTCCGCCTGACCGAGCTTCCGGCCAACTCGGTCTATCGCCGCGACGGCGACCGCCTGCTGGTCAATGCCGCAGCCGAGGCCCCTACCCGGCTTTTCCAGCTGCTGCACCTTGTGGCGCTGGAACGGCAGGGCGACCTTCTGGAGGCGACGCTGGACCTGGCCCGCTTCCGCAGCCCCACGGCGCGCGAGATCGCGCGGCTTGGCATGGCGAACTACTTCGCGGGGGCCGCGCTCATGCCCTATCGCGCGTTCCTGGCCGCCGCACAGCACGAACGGCACGACCTGGAGCGTCTGTCGCACCTCTTTGGGGCCTCGCTGGAGCAGGTGGCCCACCGGCTGTCGACGATGCAGCGGCCGGGTGCCAAGGGGGTGCCGTTCTTCTTTGTCCGGGTCGACCAGGCCGGCACGATCACCAAGCGCCATTCGGCAACCCGGCTGCAATTCGCCCGCTTCGGGGGCGCCTGCCCCTTGTGGAACGTGCACCAGGCGTTCGAACAGCCGGGCCGCTTCCTGCGCCAGCTGGCGGAAACGCCGGACGGCGTGCGCTATCTGCTGCTGTCGCGCGACGTGTCCAAGCACGCCGGCGCTTTCAACGCCCCCGTCCGCCGCTTTGCCATCGGGCTGGGGGTCGAGGTCACGCAGGCCGAGGGCATGGTCTATGCAGACGGGCTGGACCTGACCAAGCCGCGGGCCTTCGAACCCATCGGCATCTCTTGCCGGATCTGCCCGCGCCGCGACTGCCACCAGCGGTCGGTGCCACCCATCGACCGCAACCTGCGCATTCCGCAGGATCGCCACGGCCCCCTTCCCTACGAAATCGCCTGACTTATCCACAGACGAACCCCGCAACTTGGGCGGGAACCCGCCGAATAGAGCGAGGTTTCGCGTATCGTTGCCGCGCCTTTTTCTTGGCTGTTGCTTTGAAGGCACAGCTGCTGTTTACCCAACGCCGAATGGAACCAATGCGCCGACCACGGACAAGGCGTGCCTTTCGAGGGACAGTGATCAAATATGACGGTGATGGATCGACTGAACGCGTCGCTTGGAAAAATCCTGCCAGAGCAGCGGCTTTTCCTCCGGTCAGATGATACCACCCGCGTCCTGCGCCTGCGGCCCCTGACGCAACTTGCCGGGATCAGCGGCATCACGCTTGCTTTCGGCTGGACGCTGTTCGCAAGCTCGGCGCTTATGATCGACGCCGTGGGCGCCGACAGGTCGGGGATTTCAGGCACGCAAGCCGGTTTCGAACAGCGGCTGCACGAGCTGCAGGCCGAACGTGACGCGCGCGCGACCGAGGCGCTGGCCGCCCAGGCGCGCTTCGCGACGGCGCTGGACCAGGTGTCGCAGATGCAGACGCAGCTGCTCGGCTCCGAGGAGAAGCGCCGCGAGATGGAGGCCGGCCTTGGCGCGATCCGCTCGACCCTGACCGAGACGCTGGCGAAACGCGAGGCGCAGCAGACCGCCGCCGCGGACGGTGCCGGCCCCGATCGCAGCGAGGAAGTCACCGCCGCGCTGGACATCCTGGCGGAAGAGCTTCGCCAGACCGCCGACCAGCGCGCCCTGGCCCGGCAAGAGGCCGACGAGGCCCGCCTTGCCGCGCAGGAGCTGACCGTCGAGCGCGACCAGATCCTGGCCCGCAACGACGAGATCCTGACGCAGCTCGAGGACGCGGTGACGGTCTCGGTCGCGCCGCTGGACGATGTCTTCCGCGCGGTCGGGATGAACCCGGACAAGGTTCTGGAGACGATCCGCGAAGGGTATTCCGGTCAGGGCGGTCCGCTGACGCCGCTGTCCTATTCGACCCGCGGCAACGCGGCGCTCAGCCAGAACGAGACAAAGGCTCGGCAGATCATCGTGACGCTGGACCAGATGAACACATATCGGATCGCCATCGAGAAGCTGCCGCTGGCTATGCCGGTGCAGCAGGCGTTCCGCTATACCTCGGGCTTCGGCCGGCGGTGGGGGCGCATGCACCAGGGCATCGACATGGCCGGACCCGTGGGCACGCCGATCCACGCTACCGGCGACGGGGTCGTGACCGTTGCAAGTCGCCAGGGCGCCTACGGCAACCTCATCAAGATCGAGCATGAGCTGGGGACCGAAACGCGCTATGGTCATCTCAGCCGGATCGGCGTGAAAGTCGGTCAAAGGGTGTCGCAAGGAGAGCTTATCGGTGCTATGGGCAATACCGGACGCTCGACCGGGCCACACCTGCATTACGAGGTGCGGATGAACGGTCGGGCCGTGGACCCGATGAGCTTCATCAAGGCAGCAGAAAATGTTCAGTAAGACCCGCGTGACCGAGAACCGTCCCACTTCCTCGCCTGCCCCGTCCGGGCCCTTGCCCGAAGCCGCGCCCGCCGCACCCGAACGCGCCGTTGATGCCGCAGCCACGCCGGCGCCGCGTCCCCGGACCACGCCGTCGATCATGTCCTCGGACCTGACGGTCGTCGGGAACATCAAGACGCAGGGCGACATCCAGGTCGAGGGCACTGTCGAGGGCGACATTCGCGCCCATCAGCTGACGGTCGGTGAGACGGCCACCATCAAGGGCGAGATCGTCGGAGATGATGTTATCGTCCACGGCCGCGTGGTCGGCCGCGTGCGCGGCCTGAAGGTGCGCCTGACCGCCACGGCCCGCGTCGAGGGCGACATCATCCACAAGACCATCGCCATCGAATCAGGCGCCCACTTCGAGGGTTCGGTCCAGCGCCAGGAAGACCCGTTGAACAACGGCGGCACCAAGAAGCTGGCTCCTCCGGCCGAATAATATTCGCCGCTGTGCCTGTCGGACCCGCCTCGGCGGGTCCTTTCATTTGTAGCTGGCCTTGCAGGATTTTCAGATCGGCGAACGCCATGGGCGGCGGCCGAGTCCCTGCCCCCTCCTATGGCGCATTCCCAGGACGCAACGAGCGGAGTTCCTGGCCCCTGCTACCTCACATGGAGCACGCTCAGGATGCCGGACACATCGGCACTTTATGAAACCTCAGGCTGCCTCACGACATTGCGAAACGCATATCCGGGCAGAGCGGCGGAATGAGGTACCTGATAACGCGGGGGCGTCCTTATGACTTACTTGCAGTAGCGCAAGAGCGCGCAGGGTCGCCGAAAACGAATTTCCTGTGCGTCTTTTTCCACAGGCGCAAGAAGTCGAGAGACCGGCGCGGTCGGCTAGCTGCGCATGGCGATACCCCTTGGGCAGATATTCCACGGGCCAGTTCGGTATCAACCGACCTGGGTCCGGTGTGGCAGCGTCTTTGCCTGAAGCGTATGCCAGCGCGGTCTCGGCGCAAGCCGACTTCGGCAGAGCACCGCGGATCGCCGTCGGTCCACCCTACATTCCGCATGTTCAAGCGGGCTTTGCATCTTGCCGTCGGCAGAATAGCTTTGCACCCGCAGCCATCGGAAGGTCTGGAGACATCATGCGACACGCCACCTGCACGGCCGGCCCATCGACGAGAAGCGTCGTCGTCGGATGACACAAGGCATCATCATCACGGGCGCGGGCAGCGGGATCGGCCGCACCACTGCGCGCCTCTTCCTGTCGCGGGGCTGGCGGGTGGCATTGCTGGGGCGCCGCGCACCGCCGCTGGAGGAAACGGCCGCCGGCCATCCTGATGCGCTGATCCTGCCCTGCGACGTGACCGACGAGGCTGGTGTACGTTTCGCGTTCGACCGTGCGCGCCGGGACTGGGGGCGCATCGACGCGCTCTTCAACAATGCCGGGCAAGCAGCGTCGCTGGCCGATCCCGACCGCCTTCCGGTCGACGTGTTCCGAAAGGTCATCGATACGAACGTGACCGGCATGTTCATCTGCGCGGCTGCGGCCTTTGCCGTGATGCGCGACCAGACACCGCAGGGCGGGCGCATCATCAACAACGGCTCGGTCGCCGCGCATTCGCCGCGTGCGCAGTCGGTCGCCTACACTGTCTCGAAGCACGCGGTGACCGGCCTGACGCGCAGCCTGTCGCTGGACGGGCGATCGCTCGATATCGCCTGCGGACAGATCGACATCGGCAACGCCTCGACCGAGCTTCTGCGCCAGGCGGCGGCGCAGGATCCTGATGCCGAACCCACGATGGACGTCTCGACCGCCGCCGATTCGGTCTGGCACATGGCCAACCTTCCGCCAGGCGCCAACATTCAGTTCATGACAATCATGGCGACCGCCATGCCCTTCATCGGCCGCGGCTAACCATAGCGGCGCAGCAACGCCTCGGCCACCGGGGGCGTGACGAATTTTGAGATGTCGCCGCCAAGCCGCGCGATTTCCTTGACCAGCTTCGAGGCAATGGCCTGCCGGCGCGCGTCGGCCATCATGAACACCGTCTCGATGCTGCTGTCCAAGGCGCGGTTCATGCCGACCATCTGGAACTCGTATTCGAAGTCGGCCACGGCGCGAAGGCCGCGGACGATCACCTTGGCGCCCACGTCGCGGGCGCAGTCGATCAGCAGGTTCTCGAACGGGTGGACGAGGATCTCGCCCCCGGTCTTCAGCGCGATGGCGTCGCATTCGGCCTGGACCATCGCCACGCGCTCCTCCAGCGGGAAAAGCGGGCTCTTGTCGCGGTTGATCGCGACGCCGATGACCAGCCGATCGACCAGCGCCATGGCGCGCTGGATGATGTCGATATGGCCCAGGGTGATCGGGTCGAATGTCCCGGGATAGAGGCCGATGCGCATGAGGTCGCGTCCTGTGTCAGGGTCCGGGCCTCAGGCAAACCGCATTTGCCCCCCGATTGCAAGAAAGTGATCGCGCGTGACGATGCGTCAGGCGCCCATGATCATCCCGGTCAGCGCCTCCTTTTCGGCGGCCAGTTCCTTCAGCCGCCCGCTGACCGCGTCGCCGATCGAGATGACGCCCAGCATGCGCCCCCCCTCGTCCACCACCGGCATGTGGCGGAATCGCCCCTGGGTCATCCGCTCCAGCACGGTCAGCGCATCCTCTGCCACGGTACAGGTCTGCACCTCGCGGGTCATGAACTCGCTGATGGGGCGCGACAGCACGTCGGGGCCGTGTCGGCCCAGCTGGCGGACGATGTCGCGTTCCGAAAGGATGCCGCCCGCCGTCTCGCCGTCGGTCGACACGACGACGGCACCGATCCGCTTTTCGGCCAGCAGTTGCGCGGCCTCGGCCAAGGTTGCGTCGGGGCCGATGGTCAGGATCGTGGCGGACTCGATCCACGGCTTGGCGGAATCCGACTTCATCGACAGCAACTGCTTGACCAGCATGGTGGGGCCCCCTTCTTCGCGCTTTGTGTGGGTTCATCTTTTGGCCCGAATCGCCATCCGTCAAGTGCGACCGTGGTCGGGGGTGGGCAGCTGCCCCTCCAGCCGCTGGATTTCGGCGCGCACGCCTTGCGCCAGCGCCTCGGCCAGCAGCGTCAGGCGGCGCGACGCCCGGTCGTCCGCGTGCCGGATCAACCAGAAGCTGCGCTTCAGAAAGATTCGGTCGGTCAGAACCCGCGTCACGCCCGGCGCGAAGGGCAGCGCAAAATCATGCACGATCCCCACTCCGGCGCCGGCGCGCAGGGCCTGCATCTGCACCGCCACCGAGTTCGAGCTGATCTGCGCCGTCTCGACCCCGGTCGCCGACAGATAGTCCAGCTCGCGGTCGAAGATCATGTCGGGGATATAGCTGATCATCCGGTGGTCCTTCAGCGCCTCCAGGCTTGTCAGCGGCGGATGCGCGGCCAGATAATCCCGATGCGCCGCAAGGTGCAGGTGATATTCCGCCAGCCGCTGCACCATCAGCCGCCCCGTATCCGGGGGCGAGACGGCGATGGCCATGTCGGCCTCTCGCCGCGTCAGGTTGACGACCCGCGGCAGGGCGACGATCTGCACCTCCAGCCCCGGATGAGCCTCGCAAAGGTCGCGGGCCACCTGCGGCAGCAGATAGTTCGCGCAGCCGTCCGGCGCGCCGATCCGCAGCTGGCCGGTGATCCCCGCTTCGGCACGCACGGCTTCCGACGCGGCGACGGCCGCCTGTTCGGCCGCCTCGGCCGGGGCGGTCAGGCGCGCCCCTTCGGCAGTCAACTGATACCCCTGCGGCGTCTTCAGAAACAGCGCCGCACCGACCGACGCCTCCAGCCTTGCGACCCGACGTCCCACGGTCGAGGCGTCCAGCCCCAGCCTGCGCCCGGCCCCCGACAGGCTCTCGCTGCGGGCCACCGCCAGGAAGATGCGCAGATCGTCCCAGTCCACCGGATCTCCTTTGCAGTTCTGCAAAACCCTTTTGCCACCCTGCCTCTTTATCCGGCGTTATCGCAAGGCTAACCTTCCGCTCAAACAGGAGGACTCTGCATGAACGAGATTCATCACTGGATCGACGGCAAGGAATACAAGGGCACGTCGGGTCGCTTTTCGGACGTCTTCAACCCCGCCACCGGCGAGGTTCAGGCGCGCCTGTCGCTGGCCACCAAGGCCGAACTCGACCATGCCATCGAACGCGCCGCCAAGGCGCAGGTCGCCTGGGGCGCCACCAACCCGCAGCGTCGTGCGCGCGTCATGATGGCCTTCGTCGGCCTGATCAACCGCGACATGGACAAGCTGGCCGAGGTTCTGTCCTCGGAACACGGCAAGACCTTCGCCGACGCCAAGGGCGACGTCCAGCGCGGGCTTGAGGTGATCGAGTTCTGCATCGGCGCGCCGCACCTGCTGAAGGGCGAATTCACCGACAGCGCCGGCCCCGGCATCGACATGTATTCCATGCGCCAACCGCTTGGCGTCGTCGCAGGCATCACGCCCTTCAACTTTCCCGCCATGATTCCGTTGTGGAAGATGGGTCCCGCGCTGGCCGCCGGCAACGCCATGATCCTGAAGCCGTCGGAACGTGACCCCTCGGTCCCCCTGATGCTGGCCAGGCTGCTGCAAGAGGCCGGGCTGCCCGACGGCGTGCTGCAGGTCGTCAACGGCGACAAGGAGAGCGTGGACGCAATCCTCGACAACCCGACCGTCCAGGCGGTGGGCTTCGTGGGTTCGACCCCCATCGCGCAGTACATCTACGAACGCGCGGCGCAGACCGGCAAGCGCGCGCAGTGCTTCGGCGGCGCCAAGAACCACATGATCATCATGCCGGACGCCGATCTGGACCAGGCCGCCGATGCGCTGGTGGGCGCAGGCTATGGCGCGGCGGGCGAACGCTGCATGGCGATCTCGGTCGCGGTGCCGGTGGGCGACAAGACCGCCGACGCGCTGATCGAAAAGCTGGTCCCGCGGATCGAAAAGCTGAAGGTCGGCCCCTGGACCGCCGGCAGCGACATCGACTATGGCCCCGTCGTCACCAAGGCGGCCCAGCAGAACATCCTGCGCCTGGTGCAGTCGGGCGTCGACCAGGGCGCGGAACTGGTCGTCGACGGCCGCGACTTCAAACTGCAGGGCTACGAGAACGGCTTCTTCGTCGGTCCTCACCTGTTTGACCGTGTGACACCGGACATGGACATCTACAAGACCGAGATCTTCGGTCCGGTCCTGACCACCGTCCGCGCCGGCAGCTATGAAGAGGCAATCAAGCTGGCCATGGACCACGAATACGGGAACGGCACGGCGATCTATACTCGTGACGGCGACACGGCTCGCGACTTTGCCAGCCGCATCAATATCGGCATGGTCGGAGTCAACGTGCCGATCCCGGTGCCCCTGGCCTACCACACCTTCGGCGGCTGGAAGAAATCGGGCTTCGGCGACCTGAACCAGCACGGCCCGGACGCGTTCCGCTTCTATACGCGCACCAAGACCGTGACCGCGCGCTGGCCCTCGGGCATCAAGGAAGGCGGAGAGTTCAACTTCAAGGCCATGGACTGATCCGCCATCCATGCAAACCTGTCCCGGGGGTCCGGGGGGCTCTCCCCCCGGCATCCGCGGGACGCACCAGCGCCCGTTCAGGTCTTCCCGAGGGACCGCCATGAGCACAGAGCCTGACTTCACCCTGGGCATCGAAGAGGAATACCTTCTTGTCGATGCCGAAACATGCGATCTTGCCACAGCACCGCAGGCGCTGATGGAAGCCTGCAAGGTCGACCTGGGCGACCAGGTCAGCCCTGAATTCCTGCGCTGCCAGATCGAGATCGGCACGCCTGTATCGTCTGACATCCGGCAGGCCCGCGACCACCTGCGCCGCCTGCGCGCCACTGTCGCCCGTCATGCCGCCGATCATGGGCTGGCGCCGATTTCGGCGTCCTGCCATCCCTTCGCCGACTGGCGCGACCAGGACCACACCGACAAGGACCGCTACAACCAGCTGTCGCGCGACATGGGCGGGGTCGCACGGCGCATGCTGATCTGCGGGATGCATGTGCATGTCGGCATCCCCGATCCGTCGCAGCGCATCGACCTGATGGGGCAGCTGACCTACTTCCTGCCGCACCTGCTGGCGCTTTCGGCCTCCAGCCCCTTCTGGCTGGGAGAGGACACTGGCCTCGCGTCCTACCGCACCACCGTCTTCGGCGACATGCCCCGCACGGGCCTGCCCCCCGCCTTTGGCAGTTGGGCGGAATACGAACGTTCGCTGAATGCGCTGACGGATCTGGGCATCATCGAGGACAGCAGCAAGATTTGGTGGGACCTGCGCCCCTCGTGCAAGTTCCCCACGCTGGAAACCCGCATCTGCGATGCCTGCCCCCGGGCCGAGGATGCCGTGACGCTGGCGGCGCTGATCCAGGCCACGCTGCGGATGCTGTGGCGGCTGTCGCGCAGGAACCAGCGCTGGCGGCAATACGATGCCTTCCTTGTCGGCGAGAACCGCTGGCGCGCCGCCCGCTACGGCACGACCGAGGGGTTGATCGACTTCGGCGCCGGGGCGATCCTGCAGCTCGACCGGATCGCCGAGGACTGGCTGGAACTGATCGCCCAGGACGCCGACGCGCTGGACAGCCAGCCCGCCGTTGCCCACCTGCGCGACATGGTCGCCCGCGGCACCTCGGCCGACGCGCAGCGCAACGTGGCCGGCCTCGCCCGCGCCGCCGGTGCGACCGAGGAGGAGGCCCTGCGCGCCGTCACCCGCCACCTGATCGAGGAGTTTCGCCACGACCTCTGACAGCGGCACTTGCAACACTTCTGCAACATCTGCCAATTAAACGACTGTTCAATTCACCCAGATCCGGGGAGGGGATGACGCATGGATTTCACACTGACCGAGGAACAGCAGGCCATCTTCGACATGGCCCGCGAATTCGGCCAAGCCCGCATCGCGCCCCATGCGCGGGCGTGGGAGGCTGACGGCACGATCCCCCGCGACCTCTGGCCCGAGGTGGCCGAGCTTGGTCTTGGCGGCATCTTCGTCAACGAGGATCACGGCGGCACCGGGCTGACGCGGCTTGACGGAACGCTGATCTTCGAAGCGCTGTCGATGGCCTGCCCCTCGGTCGCGTCCTTCCTGTCGATCCACAACATGTGCGGCGGGATGATCGACAAGTTCGGATCGGCCGAGGACAGGGAACGCTGGCTGCCCGACCTCTGCGCGATGCGAAAGATCTTCAGCTATTGCCTGACCGAACCCGGCAGCGGATCGGACGCAGCCGCACTGCGAACGCGGGCCGAGCGCGACGATCAGGGCTGGCGGCTGAACGGCACCAAGGCGTTCATCTCCGGCGGCAGCTATTCCGACGCCTACATCGTGATGGTCCGCACCGGCAAAGACGGCGCCCGGGGCATCAGCACCGTCATCGTCCAAGACGGAACCCCCGGCCTGACGTTCGGTGCCTTGGAGGACAAGATGGGCTGGCGGTCGCAGCCGACCGCGCAGGTGCAGTTCGACGACTGCGCCATTCCCGCCGCCAACCTGCTGGGCGAGGAAGGGAGCGGCTTCTCCTACGCCATGGCCGGGCTCGACGGTGGCCGGCTGAACATCGCGGCGGCGGCTCTGGGCGGGGCGCAGGCGGCGCTGGATGCGACGCTGGCCTACATGGCCGACCGCAAGGCCTTCGGAAAGTCGCTGGACCAGTTCCAGGCCCTGCAGTTCCGCCTGGCTGAAATGGAGACGGCGCTGCAATCGAGCCGCATCTTCCTGCGACAGGCGGCATGGAAGCTGGACCAGGGCGCGCAGGACGCCAGCAAGTTCTGCGCCATGGCCAAGCTGCACGTCACCGACCGCGCCTTCGACGTGGCCAACCAGTGCCTGCAGCTGCATGGCGGCTATGGCTACCTTGCCGACTACGGGATCGAGAAGATCGTCCGCGACCTGCGCGTCCACCAGATCCTGGAGGGCACGAACGAGATCATGCGCCTGATCGTCAGCCGCGCCCTTCTAGCCGAACGGAGGTAGAATGGACGACCTGAACATCCGCAAATCCGGCCGCGCCGGCCGCATCACCTTCACCCGCCCCAAGACGCTGAACGCGCTGAGCCACCCGATGGCACTGGCGATCCAACAGGCATTGGACGGCTGGCGCGACGATCCCGATGTCGCGCTGGTCATTCTCGACGCCGAGGGCGACCGCGCCTTCTGCGCCGGCGGCGACATCGCGGCGGTCCATCACGCCGGACTGGCGGGCGATCACCGCGTCGGGCGCGACTTCTTCCGCGACGAATACCGCATGAACGCGACCATCGCGGACTATCCCAAGCCGGTGGTCGCCTTCATGCAGGGCTTCGTGATGGGCGGCGGCGTCGGCGTCGGCTGCCATGCCAGCCATCGCATCGTGGGCGACACGACCCGCGTCTCCATGCCGGAAAGCGGCATCGGCCTGATCCCCGACGTGGGCGGCAGCTGGCTTCTGGGCCACGCACCGGGGCGAATCGGCGAATACCTGGCCCTGACCGGCGCCCGCATGGGCCCGGGCGACGCGATCCATACCGGATTCGCGGACCTCTTCATCCCCGAGGCGGAATGGCCGGCCCTGATCGCGACGCTTGAGGCCGAGGGCAACACCGCCTGTCTTGCCGGTCATCCCGCACCCGAGTCCCCGCTGGCGACGCGCGACCTGTCGGCCTTTGGCGGCAGACATGTCGCCGACATCATCGCCGCGCTGCCCGAGGGGGACGAGGTAGCCGCCCTGCGCCGCAACTCTCCGCTGTCGATGGCGGCGGGGCTGGCGCTGGTGCGTGCCGCCCGGGGCGACGCCCGCATCCAGCAGTCGCTGGCGCGCGAGTATCGCTTCACCGCCCGTGCCACCGCCGAAAGCGATTTCCTGGAGGGGGTGCGGGCACAGATCATCGACAAGGATCGCAGCCCCCGCTGGACGGCCGAGGCCAGCGACGACAAGGTGGGGGCCATGCTGGCGCCGCTGCCGGATGACGACCTGCTTTGGGAGGATACGGAATGAAGATCGGGTTCATTGGTCTGGGCAACATGGGCGCGCCGATGGCCGTCAACCTGGCGAAGGCAGGCCACAAGGTGACGGGGTTTGACACCGCGGCACCCGAGCCCGATGGCGTCATTGCCGCGACCTCGGCGGCCGAGGCCGCGCGGGACGCCGACGTGGTGATCGCCATGCTGCCGAACGGCAAGATCCTGCGTGCCGTCGCCGATCAGGTCATTCCCGCCATGAAGACGGGCGCGGTCTTCTGCGATTGCTCAACCGTGGACGTGGACAGCGCCCGCGCGGTGGCGGACGCCGCGCTGGCAGCGGGGCTGGGGGCGCTTGACGCGCCCGTGTCGGGCGGCATCGGCGGCGCGCAGGCCGGAACGCTGACCTTCATGGTCGGCGGCCGCGCCGACGCCTTCGCCGCGGTCGAGCCGCTGTTCCAGGTCATGGGGCAAAAGGCCGTCCATTGCGGCGACAGTGGCGCGGGCCAGGCGGCCAAGATCTGCAATAACATGATCCTGGGCGTCACCATGATCGCCACCTGCGAGGCCTTCGCCATGGCCGACAAGTTGGGACTCGACCGGCAGAAGATGTTCGATGTCGTGTCCACCAGCTCGGGCTATAGCTGGAGCATGAATGCCTATTGCCCCGCCCCGGGCATCGGGCCGAAAAGCCCCGCCGACAACGACTACAAGCCGGGATTTGCGGCCGAATTGATGCTGAAGGACCTGAACCTGTCGCAGCAGGCCGCCGAATCGGCGGGGGCCGACACGCCGATGGGCGCCCTGGCCCGCAGCCTCTACGAACGATTCGTCGAGCGCGAGGACGGCCTCGGACGTGACTTTTCTGCCATGCTGCCCAGGTTTGTCGGCAGGAACGGCTGAAGATGGTCCTTTCGGACATCTTGTAAAGGAACCCTTAACCCGGCATGTGGTTGACGGGTAACCGAGCAGGATCTGACGGAGCAGCGCCCATGCGGCTGTCGCCACGCATAACAGCGGCGTCACTGGCCTTGGTGGTGACAACGGCGGTCGTCGTGCTGGACCGGCGCGAACCGCTGGCACCCCGCCCGGCCCATGCCGACGAGGCGGGCATCGTCGCGACGCCCGTCATCGGCGATGTTCCCCGCGAAGGTCTTGTGACGCCGATCGAGCGACCGGGCATCTTTGGCCTTGGCATTAGTCCTTCGGGCAGCCGCTACGCCATGGTTGGCGGTTATCTTGTCCGGATCGACCTGAAGTCGGGAAAGATCGTGTCGATCCTGCGTCGTCTGCCGACCATGCAACACTGATCTGCAGTCGCAGCGTGGCACGGAACCAGCCTCGACGCGGCGTGTTGATTCGCATGAATGACAGAGGAATGACATGACCCCGCTGCACCCACTGGCCGCCGCGGCGGTCGGGGGACTGCTGAGCCTGACAGCCATCTTCGCCCCTGATCCGCCAGAGCCTGCCGTCGACTATCCGATCCCAGTCTGCGGCCCGGCTTGCCTTGCGGCAAGCCCGACCTTCGCGGTCGGCGATTTTGCGCCCAGGGACCAGGTCCACCTGATCACGCATCCTGGGCGCTATGGTCTGTCGACGCCTCCGTTTGGCGACAGCTATGCGGTGATTGGCGGCTTCCTCGTGCGTCTTGATCCTGAACACCGCCGGATCGAGTCGGTCCTGCGGCCCGTGCCCCGGATCCTCGACTAGCCGTCCAGCAGCGCGCGCGCAGCTTCGGTTGCGGCCTCTGTCACGCGATCGCCCGACAGCATCCGCGCGATCTCGGCCACGCGGTCCGGCTCTGACAGCTGAACAACGGTCGAGGTGGTCATGCCGTCGGCCACGGACTTCGCCACCCGGAAATGAACCTGGCCCAGAGCCGCGACCTGCGGCGAGTGGGTGATGACCAGCACCTGCGCATCCGAGGCCAGCGTCTGCAGGCGCCGCCCCACCGCATCCGCCGTCGCGCCGCCAACACCCCGGTCGATCTCGTCGAAGATCATCACCAGCGCGTCGTTTCCGCGCGCCAGGCACACCTTCAGCGCCAGCAGGAAGCGCGACAGCTCACCGCCCGAGGCGATCTTGTCCAAGGGTCCCGAGGGCGCGCCAGGATTGGTGGCGACCGTGAAGGCGACGGTATCGCGCCCGTCGGGCCCCGCCTCGGCGGGGGTAACGAGGGTTTCGAAGACCGCGCGTTCCATCTTCAAGGGCGCGAGTTCGGCGGTGACCGCAAGATCCAGCTGGCGCGCCGCGTCCTGCCGCGCCGTCGTCAGTGCCGCCGCGCCCGCTTCATAGGCTTCCGCGGCAGATCGGTCGGCGGCGCGCAACGCGCCGATCTCGGCCTCTCCGGCGTCGATCTGGCCCAGCCTCTGGCGCAGATCCTCGGCCAGGGCGGCCAGGTCATCTGGCAACACGTTGTGCTTGCGGGCCAGCCCCCGAAGCGCGAACAGCCGCTCCTCGGTCGCCTCCAGCGCGGCGGGATCGAAATCGAGCGCCCTCAGCGTATCCTCGACCCCCTTCGTCGCCTCGCCCAGTTCGACAAGTGCCCGGGACAGCGCCGCCAGCGGCTCATCGAGACGGCCCTCGGCCTGCTCGGCCGCGCCCTCCAGCCAGCGCGCGGCATCGACCATCGCGGCTTCGGCGCCGTTGCCGCCCAGCATCTGCAGCGCCCGGGCGACGTCGTCACGTATCCGCTCGGCCCCCTGCATGGCCCGCCGCGAGACGTCCAGGCGCTGTTCCTCGCCTCGTTCGGGACCCAGCTTGTCCAGTTCGGCCACAGCGTGGCGCAGGAATTCCTCTTCCTGCCGCGCCGCCTCCAGCGCAGCCTCAGCGTCAGCCAGGGCACGGGCGGCCTGCCGGCGCGCGGTCCAGGCGGAGCGCACCGGCGTCAGGTCCAGCGCGCCAAAGACGTCCAGCAACGCCCGGTGCCCACGCGGGTTCAGAAGACCCCGGTCGTCATGCTGGCCGTGCAGCTCGACCAAGGTTTCGGACAGCTGGCGCAGCACCTCGCCAGAGACGCGCCGGTCGTTGACCCAACCTGTCTTGCGGCCGTCCAACCCGTTCACGCGGCGCAGGATCAGCTCGTCATCGTCGATGTTGATCCCGGCCTCGGCCAGAACTTCGCGTGCCGGGTGGGACGCCGGCAGGTCGAAGACCGCCTGCACCTCGCCCTGCGCCGCACCTTGCCGCACAAGGTCTGCCCGGCTGCGCCAGCCCAGGACGAAGCCAAGGCAGTCCAGCAGGATCGACTTGCCCGCCCCCGTCTCTCCGGTCAGGACGTTCAGGCCCGAACCGAAAACCAGCTCCAGCCGCTCGATCAGCAGCATGTCGCGGATGTCGAGCGACCTCAGCATGACGGCGCCCGCAGCGCCGGTGCGCGGCGCGATTCCATCAGAGCCAGCGACCCTCGACCGTCTGCCGGTACACATTCCCCAGCCAGCTGTTGCCGCGCACTTCGGGCGACAGGCCGCGGCCGCGCAGCTGGCGGAACGCATCTTCGTAGAAGGGCGAGGACTGGAAGTTGTAGCCCAGGATGGCGCCCGCCGTCTGCGCCTCGTCCGTCAGGCCGAGCGCCAGATAGGCCTCGACCAGCCGCAGCAGCGCTTCGGGCGTCTGGGTGGTGGTCTGAAACTCCTCGACCACGACGCGGAAGCGGTTGATGGCGGCCGTATAATGGCCGCGCTTGAGGTAATAGCGCCCGATCTCCATCTCTTTCGCGGCAAGATGGTCGAAGGCCAGGTCGAACTTGAGGATGGCGCTGCGCGCATACTCGCTGTCGGGATATCGTTCGATCACGGTGCGCAGCCCCTGCAGCGCCTGGAAGGTCAGGCCCTGGTCACGGCCCACGTCGTCGATCTGGTCGTAATATGACAGTGCCAGAAGATACTGCGCATAGGCCGCGTCCTCATCCCCCGGATAGGTGTCGAGGAACCGCTGCGCCGCGGCGCGGGCCTCTTCATAGTTGCCGGCCTTGTGGTTGCCGAAGGCCTGCATGATCAGGGCGCGCTTGGCCCATTCGGAGTAGGGGTAGAGACGCTCGATCTCGCTGAAATAGAAGACCGCGTCTTCCGGCTCGCGGCTGTTCTCGAGCTCGTACTCGCCGCGGCGATAGATTTCGGCCGCATCGTACTGGTCCAGGTTCTGGCGCTGCGCGCGATCCCGGTCGCCGCCGCATCCCGTCAGAAGCAGTCCGGCAAGCACCGCAGCCATCACCGAAGCCGAAGTTTTCGCGCCCGCCATCTTCACCCTGCCCTAAGATCCTTGCCGTCGACAGGCCCCGTCGGGGGGCGCTGCCGGCATCTGGTAGCACAGAACATCAGGGGGCGCAAAATGGCAATCCGTTGAATTCTGCATGGCTTTGCAAGCACGCGTGCAAGCAGCCACCGCGGCCTATTCGGCCGCGATGGCTGCCGGGATCATGGCACGCATCAGGGCATAGTCGGCGACGCCGGCGCCCGGAAGGCGGTCTTCCAATTCCGGCGTGCACCGCTCCCACTGCCAGGCAGTCGGGTCAGCAAAGAGCGCGCGCAGCAGGCGGTTCGTCATCGCGTGGCCCGCACGATGGCCGGTGTAGCGCGCCAAAAGCGGTGCCCCCGCCAGCGCCAGATCGCCGGTGGCGTCCAGCATCTTGTGGCGCACCGCCTCGTCGGCGTGACGCAGACCGCCCGGCGACAGCACCTCGGCCCCGTCGACGACGACGGCGTTCAGGAACGTCCCGCCCAGAGCAAGACCATTGCGGCGCATCGCCTCGACATCCGAGACGCGGCAGAACGTCCGGCTGTCGGCCAGCTCTCGCAGGAAGGCGCCGTTGGCCATGTCCAGCCGCATTTCCTGGTGGCCGATGGCGGCGTCGGTGAAGTCGATTTCGAAGTCGATCTCGAGATGATCCGCAGGCGACAGGCGTGCAAAGGCCTCTCCCTCGCGGACCTCGACGGGGCGCAGCACGCGGATAGCGCGCAGCGCCGCCGCCTGGCGCCGGATGCCGACGGCCAGAATGCGTTCAACGAACGGCGCCGAGGATCCGTCGAGGATCGGCACCTCGGGACCATCCACGGTCACCAGCGCGTTGTGAATGCCCGTGCCGGCGAGTGCCGCCATGACATGTTCGACCGTCGACAGTGTCACGCCCGCGCCATTGTCCATCAGCGTGCAGAGCTTGGACGGCGTGACGTGGTTCCACAGCGCGGGAATATCAACGGCCGGGCTCAGGTCGGTGCGGCGGAACACGATGCCATGTCCCGCAGGCGCCGGATGCAGCGTCAACACGGCCGCAGCGCCCGAGTGCAACCCGACGCCCGTGAATGTCACCTTGTCTTTCAGCGTTGCTTGCATGATCGCGCGCCCCTGAGTCTCGTCCATGGCCCTGTGGACCCTTGTTGACAGTGGAGCTAGTCCCGCCCGACCAAGCATTCAATTAACGTTTTGTGACGCGGTGAAACATTCGCCTCGACAACAGGCTCAACCTTGAGGTGATTTCAAGCAAGCCCCTGAACACAAAGAAGAAGGGGACCGGTTCATCCGATCCCCTTCTGCCTGTTGGCGCTCGTTTTCGTGATGACGATCAGTTGGCCTGGCGGCGCAGGAATGCCGGGATTTCGACATTGTCCTGAGCGTTGTCGGGGCTGGCCAGATCGTCGAAATCGGTGTCCTGCTGGCGGGCGCGAACCGCGACACGTTCGTTCACGCGCTCGGCGATCGACGAGGCTGCGGGCTTCTGCCCGGCCGGCTGGTCGCTGCCGTGTCCTGCCATCCGCTCCAGCATCCGGCCAAGGCCGCTCATGCGGCTGTGGCTGCGCGTGTCCTGAACCGGCTGCTGCGGCGGCTGCTGTGCGCGAGAGCCTTGGCCATGGTTGTCGACGGCGCGGCGAAGGCGGTCCATGACCTCGGGGGTCGGCTGGCCGGGGCGGGCACCTTGCGGGGCGCGCGGGGCCACGAAGGCCGAGGCGTCGTCATCGATCCGCACGGCGGTCTGACGCGGCTGCTCTTTCGGCTGGTAGGCCGGCTGCGGCATGTCGTCCTCGACACGCGCTGCGGGGGCTGGTGCGGGCGTCTCGGCGACCGCCGGCATGCGCCGCGCGGGAACCGGAACCTCGTCCTGGACAACCGGGGCGGCAGCAACCGACGGGTTCTGCGTCAGCGGCGCCGCCATGCTGCGGCGGGGCGAGGGAACCTCGGCCACGGCCGCGGCAGCATCGATGCCCGTTGCCACGACGGACACGCGGATCGTGCCGTCCATGTCCGGGTCCAGGGTCGAGCCGACGATGATGTTGGCGTCGCTGTCAACCTTGTCGCGGATGACGTTGGCGGCCTCGTCCAACTCGAACAGGGTCATGTCATAGCCGCCGGTGATGTTGATCAGCACGCCGCGGGCGCCGTTCAGGCTGATCTCGTCCAGCAGCGGGTTGGCAATGGCACGCTCGGCGGCCTCTTGCGCGCGGTTGTCGCCTGCAGCCTCGCCGGTGCCCATCATCGCCTTGCCCATCTCGTCCATGACGGCGCGGACGTCGGCGAAGTCGAGGTTGATCAGGCCCGGGCGCACCATCAGGTCCGTCACGCCCTTGACGCCCTGGTAGAGCACGTCGTCGGCCAGCGCAAAGGCTTCGGTGAAGGTGGTCTTTTCGTTCGCCAGCCGGAACAGGTTCTGGTTGGGGATGATGATCAGCGTGTCCACGACCTTCTGGAGGGCCTCGACGCCCTCCTCGGCCTGGCGCATCCGCTTGGTGCCCTCGAACTGGAAGGGCTTGGTCACGACGCCGACGGTCAGGATGCCCATCTCGCGCGCGGCCTGGGCGATGATCGGGGCGGCGCCGGTACCGGTGCCGCCGCCCATGCCGGCGGTGATGAAGCACATATGCGCGCCCATCAGGTGATCGACGATATCCTCGATCGTCTCCTCGGCGGCCTTGGCGCCGATGGTGGGCTTGGCGCCGGCGCCGAGGCCCTCGGTCACCTTCGGACCCATCTGGATGCGGCTGGTCGCCCGGCTCTGCTGCAGGGCTTGCGCGTCCGTGTTGGCGACCACGAACTCGACACCGTCAAGCTGCTTCTGAATCATGTTGTTGACGGCGTTGCCACCGGCACCGCCGACGCCGAAGACCGTGATGCGCGGCTTCAGCTCTTCTTCGTCATTCATCATCAGGTTGAGGTTCATGGTGTCCGCCTGTTTTCGCTGCTTCGCTTTTTCGGGCGCGGGATGCCCGCTCGAATCCCGATATTTATTGGTGATCGTAACCATTCTGCACCACTGCGTCACTCGAAAAACAGTGGAAACGGGCGAAATGTGGCGGTAGTTCCGGCGCGTTTCGGCGGTATCTTGCCACACGCGCTGAATATGGTGGGGCAAGCCCTACCATGCCATAGCCTCTGCCCGTTCGCTCACCAGTTGTTCTTGAACCAGCGATACGCCCGACGCAGGCTGCGCGCCGAATATCGGTCGGCGGGCATTTCGAAATCCCACCATTCGTCCTGCGGATGCGCCGCGAACAGGGCAAGGCCGACGGCGCTGGAAAAACTGGGATCGGTCAGCTGGTGCGCCAGCCCGTCGATGCGCAGGGGCCGCCCGCAGCGGATGTTGGGTCCCAGGATCCGCGCCGCCAGCCCGTCCAGCCCGGGGATCTGGCTGCCGCCGCCGGTCAACACGATCTGCTGGCTGGGCATATAGTCGAACCCGGCCGCGTCCAGCACCTCGCGCGCGCGCTCCAGGATCTCCTCGACCCGCGGGCGCATGATGCCGATGACGTCGGCGCGGCTGACATGGCGGCGGTCGGCCTCCCACTCGCTTGTATCCGAGCCCACATCGATCATGTCGCGATCATCGCGGCCGGTGGCCTCGACACCGCCGTTCAGCGTCTTCAGACGCTCGGCCACAGGCAAGCTGACGCGCAGGCCCTGCGCGATGTCCTGGGTGATCAGGTTGCCGCCGATGGGCACGTGATCGGAAAAGATCATGTGCTTCTTGATGAAGACCGACACGCCGGTCCCGCCGCCGCCGAAGTCGACGCAGGCTGCGCCCAGTTCCTGCTCGTCCTCGACCAGGCTCGCGCGGGCCGAGGCGTAGGGGGCCGAGGCGATGCCCGCCAGCTCGAGGTCGCAGCGGCGGATGCACTGCACCAGGTTGCCGATGACGTCGCCGTCGACCGTCAGCACATGCATGTCGCAGAACAGCTTGTTGCCCAGATGGTCGCGCGGATCGGCCAGGCTTGACCGATTGTCGACGGCGAAGTTCACCGGCTGCGCGTGAAGCACCTCGCGGCCCCGGCCGAAGTCCGGCGTCTCGCAGGCCGCCAGCACCGCCGCGACGTCATGGTCGCCCACCTGCCCCGACGCCAGCGAGATCTCTCCGGCGAGGCCATAGGATGCCGGGCGCCCGCCCGACAGGCAGGCGATCACGTGGTCGATACGGACACCGGCAACCTTTTGTGCGGCGGCGACGACGGTGCGGATGGCGCGCTCGGTCTCGGCCATCGTCTCGATCTCGCCACGGCGCATGCCGCGCGACCGGGTCGAGGCCGCGCCGATCACGCGGAAGTTCACCTGCCCCGCCATGGACCCGACGCCATCGGTGGCGCGGAATGTGCCGTTGCTGTCGACACGCAGCACCAGACAGGCGATCTTCGACGTGCCGATGTCCAGGATGCCGACGACGCCGCGCTGAAGGGCGGCCCGGCGGATGTTCCGCATCGCGCGCTGCGTTTGATAGAGTTCGGCCATTCGCTTCCCCTCGTTCAACCCTTGTTGTCCGTACCCGGCAGCACCTGGCCGTCAGGACCCAGCAGCGGCAGGCCACGCGCCTGGCGGATGGTGTTCCGGGCATCGACGCCCAGCCTCAGGACCGGGCGCGACGGATCGCGCAAATCGACCGAGGTAATGTCGCGGCCCAGCATGTCCTCGGCCCGGTGCAGCGCGATCGCCGCTTCCAGCGCGACGACGGCGCCCTTCTCGGGCAGCATGATGCGCTGGCCGAAATCAAGCACCAGGTCCCACCGCCGCTCGCCCCGGCGGACCAAGCCGCGCACGCGCGGCAGGATCGGCCCGGCGGCGTCGAACAGGGCCAGCGCCTCCTCGGTCACAAGATCCGCCCCCTCGCCCGAGATCAGCGGCAGCTCCGGCCGTACCTCTCGCGAGGTGACGCTGGCGACGCGGTGGCCGCTGCGGTCCAGGATCTCGATCCCGCGGCTGTGGCGCCAGAGGATGGCGGGCTCGCGCTCCACCACCTCGGCGGACAGGATGCCGCCGGGCTTGATGCGCAGGTCGATGGTCTCGACCGCGTCAAGCTGCATCACCTGCAGGCGCAGCGCGGCCAGGTCGATGTCGAAGCTGGACGCCGGCAAGTCCACCGGCAGCATGGCCCGCAGCGCCGTCTCGACGACCGGAGAAGCCCCCTCGATCGCCATGGTGTGAACCTGGAATTCCTCACGGCTCTGGACCTGCGTCACGACCGAATTCACACCGTCGCGCAGAAGCGCGCGGCGATCCTCGTCCGCCAGCCACAGCCCGCCGACCATTGCCAGCACGAAGGCCGGCGCGCCCACGCGGACGAACCGGCGATAAAGCGGCGTCAGCCACATCCGTTCCAAGCGGTACTGCAGACGCGACGGCGCGGGGTCGCGACGCTGCCGGGGCTGCGGCGTCACCTGCTTTCCGGGGCGATGATCGATCACGACCGGCACAGCGCATCCTCCACCATCCAGCGCATCAGCGCGGGAAAGTCGATGCCGGCATGGGCGGCCTGCTCGGGCGCCAGAGAGGTCGGCGTCATGCCGGGCTGGGTGTTCACCTCGAGGATGATCAGGCCGTCGAGGCCACGGCTCTCGTCCCAGCGGAAATCGGTGCGCGTCAGGCCGGTGCAGCCAAGCGCCCGGTGCGCGCGGCAGGCCATCTGCAGGCAGGCATCGGTGATGTCGGCCGGAATATCGGCGGGAACGACATGGCGCGACCCGCCGACGCTGTACTTGGCGGCGTAGTCGTACCAACCCTCGGTCAGGATCTCGGTCACGCCCAGGGCGCGATCGTCCATCACTGTGGTCGTCAGTTCGCGTCCCGGCGCATAGGTTTCGACCATGACGCGGTCCGGCATCTCGGCCGACAGCTGCGGCGGCTGGTTGGCGCCGTCATGGACGATATAGACGCCCACGGAGGAACCTTCGCCGTTCGGCTTCACCACGTAGGGGGGCGGCATGACATGGCGGCGGCGCACCTCGTCGGCATCGGCGATGATGCTTTCGACCACCGGCAGACCTGCGGCCCGAAACGCATCCTTCGCGCGGCTCTTGTCCATCGCCAGGGCCGAGGCGAGAACGCCCGAATGCGTATAGGGGATGTCCAGCCAGTCCAGCAGGCCCTGGACGCAGCCATCCTCGCCCCACCGGCCATGCAGAGCGTTGAAGACCACGTCAGGATCGACCTCGGCAAGACGCCGGACGATCTCGTCGCCCCGGGCCTGACCCAGCTCTATTTCCGTTACCTGATAACCCGCCACCCGCAGCGCAGCCGCGCATTCGCGCCCTGATGATAACGACACCTCGCGCTCGGCCGAGGGTCCGCCCATCAGAACAGCGACCGAGTGGGCTGTCCTGCTCGACCTGCCCGCCACGATTCTGCCTCTTGTTGCCCGGTTGATCCGGGCTTCGCCTGTCTTGCGCAACCTTTCACGGTTGCGTCATGGCTGACACGTTACAGCCAAAGCACGAAGCACAAAAGCGTATTTTCGTTAACAGGAGGTGAATCGCTCAGTCATCTTCTGCGGGATCGCCGACGCGGACGACCTCCCATTGCAGGTCGTGACCGCTGTCTTCGAAGACGCGGCGGCGCACCAGCTCGCCCAAGGCCTCCAGCTCGGTCGCGGTGGCGCCGCCGGTGTTGACCAGGAAGTTCGGGTGCTTTTCCGACATCTGCGCCCCGCCCCAGCTGTGGCCGCGCAGCCCCGCCCGGTCGATCAGCGACCAGGCTTTCAGATCGTGCGTGTCATCCGCCTGCCCGGTCGAGCTGAAGCCCGCCGGGTTGCGGAAGGTCGACCCGGCGCTGCGTTCGCGCGTCGGCTGGCTGGCGTCGCGTCGGGCCAACTGGTCGACCATTTTCGCGTGCAGCACATCCGGATCGCCGGCACTGGCGCGGAACCGCGCCTGCGTCAAAACCCAGCCGTCGGGAAGCTCGGCGTGGCGATAGCCGAAACCAAGCTCCTTGGCCGTCAGGACCACCTCGCGTCCGTCGCGCGTGACGGCCTGCGCGTCGATCAGGTGATCGGCGACATAGCTGCCGTAGCAGCCGGCGTTCATCCGGACCGCCCCGCCGATGCTGCCGGGAATGGTGCGCAGGAACGTCAGGTCCAGGCCGGCATCCGCGGCACGCCGCGCCACCTGCGCGTCCAGCGCCGCCGCCCCCGCAGTGATGATGCCGTCTTCGATCTCGATGCCGTTGAAGGCGCGGCCAAGCCGGATGACGACGCCTCGGATTCCGCCGTCGCGCACGATCAGATTGCTGCCGACGCCCATGGCGAAAACGGGCATGGGCGGGTCGAGCGCCGACAGGAATTCGGCCAGATCCTCTGCATCGGCGGGCTGGAATAGCCAGTCGGCGGGGCCGCCGACACGCAGCCAGGTCAGGCTGTCAAGGGGACGGTCGGCGGTCAGGGTGCCCCGAGGGCAGGGAAGATCCAGGCTCATGCGCCTGGTCGTAGCCAGCCGCCCGTGTGGCGTCAACCAGAGCCGTCAGATCAAAAAGGTCGCGCCAACCACTGCCGCCGACAAAAGCAAGGCGGCGACCGTTGCAAGACCGGTTCGACCGCACCACGCGAGGCGATGCCCCTGAGGCCCGGCCATCGCCGTGCCGCAAGCGACGCCGACAAGGGCAGGAAGCACGGTGAAGGCCTGGGCCACAAGTGCCGCCAGATCGCGGAAGCCCTCTTGCCCGCGCGCGGCCAGGAACAGCTGGATCGCAATGGCGGCCAGCAGCGCCGACAGCACCAGAAGCGGCCAGCGCAGGCGCAGACGCGCCGCGCCCCAGGCGATGAAGCTTGAACCCGCACAGCACAGGCCCGCGATCAGCCAGGGGTTCACGTCGGTCCGTCGCCCTGCGGGCCCGTGACGGGCGACATGACCGGCACCGCGCGCCGCGGTGACTGCCGGCCCAGAAGGGCCAGCAGGCCCAGCGCAAAGCCCGCGACGCCGATCCCCGGCCCCCAGAGCAGCGTCAGCAGGCCCACGGTCGGCACCCCCAGGGCGACCAGGGTCCAGCGCGCGCGGATATGCCAGCGCCGCGCCAGCCGGGGCATCAGCAGTGCCAGGCACAGCCAGGTGCCGGTCAGAAGAAGTGCCGCCGCTGGCGGCGACGGCAGCGCGATCACGCGGCGCGGCCTTGCAGGCGCGCCGGAAGCGCGTTCGCCCAGGTCGAGATGGTGCCCGCGCCCAGGCACACGACCATGTCGCCCGGTCGTGCCTGCTCGCGGACCAGACGCTCCAGGTCGTCTTCGGACAGGATGGCGCGGGCGTGGCGGTGGCCGTGGGCGATCAGCCCAGCCACCAGGTCGTCGCGCGATGCGCCGGGGATCGGGTCCTCTCCGGCGGCATAGACATCGGCGATGGCAACCACGTCGGCCTCGTTGAAGCAGGTGCAGAAATCGTCGAACAGGCTGGACAGACGGGAAAAACGATGCGGCTGATGCACCGCGATCACCCGCCCGCTGCTGGCCTGCCGGGCTGCTTTCAGCACGGCGGCGATCTCCACCGGATGGTGGCCGTAGTCGTCGATGATGGTCACGCCGTCGATCTCGCCCACGCGGGTGAAGCGGCGCCCCACCCCGCCGAACTTGGCCAGCGCCTCGCGGATCTCGGACATCTTGATGCCCAGGTGCCGCGCCACGGCGACCGCTGCCAGGCAGTTCGAGACGTTGTGGTCGCCCGGCATCGGCAGGGTGCAGCCTTCGATCACGCGCAGATCGCCGTTCTCGGCCGGTCCCTCGCCCTGCAGGGCGATGTCGAAATGGGCGATCCCGGCTTCATAACGCAGGTTCATCGCCCGCACGTCGGCCTGAGCGTTGAAGCCGAAGGTCACCACCCGGCGGTCGGTCAGCTTGCCGACCAGGGCCTGCACCTCGGGGTGATCGGTGCAGCACACGGCCAGGCCGTAGAACGGGATGCCCGAGGCGAAGCTGTAGAAGCCCTGACGCAGCGCGTCGAAGCTGCCCCAATGCTCCATGTGCTCGGGGTCGATATTGGTGACAATGGCGATGTCGGCAGGAAGCCGATTGAAGCTGCCGTCAGATTCGTCGGCCTCGACCACCATCCACTCGCCCGCGCCAGCCCGCGCGTTCGAGCCATAGGCATGGATCACGCCGCCGTTGATGACGGTAGGGTCCAGCCCCCCCGCATCCAGCAGCGTCGCCACCATCGTCGTGGTGGTGGTCTTGCCATGGGTTCCGCCGATGGCGATGTTCGACTTCATCCGCATCAGCTCGGCCAGCATCTCGGCCCGGCGGACGACAGGCAGACCACGACGGCGCGCTTCCTCCAGTTCCGGGTTGCCCTTCTTGATTGCGGTCGAGATCACGATGACGCCCGCGCCCTCGACATTCTCGGGCCGCTGACCTTCGAAGACGGTGGCGCCAAGGGTTTCCAGGCGGTCGGTGATCTTCGAGCGCTTGAGGTCGCTTCCCTGCACCCGGTACCCCAGCGTCAGCAGCACCTCGGCGATGCCGGACATGCCGATGCCGCCGATGCCCACGAAGTGGATCGGGCCCAGCTCACCGGGCAGTTTCGTCGCTGCGTTCATCGCACTATCTCCTCGACGAGGTCGTAAAGGCGCCGCGCCGCATCGGGGCGGGCAAGGGTCAGCGCGGCTTGGGCCATAGCCTGGGCGTGCGCGGGGTCGGTCAGGATCGCGCGGATGTCGCGCGCAAGGCTTTCGGCGTCAAGCACGGATTCGGGATGAATCAGCGCTGCGCCCGCCTCGGCCAATGCCTGCGCATTGGCAGTCTGGTGATCGCCCGTCGCGGCGGCGAAGGGGATCAGGATCGCGGGCCGCCCGATCACGGCGATGTCGGCCAACGACGACGCACCCGATCGGCTGATGACCAGCTGCGCGCGGGCCAGGCGGTCGGGGACGTCGGTAAAGAATGGCTGCACCTCGGCCTCGACCCCGGCGTCGGCATAGGCGCGGGTGACGCGCTCGGTATCCTCGGCCCGGGCCTGGTGGCTGACGCGCAGCCGCTGGCGCAAGTCATCCGCCAGCGCGGTGACGGCGGCGGGAACGACGTCCGACAGCACCCGCGCGCCTTGGCTGCCGCCGATCACCAGCAGGTTCAGCGGCCCCTCGCCCGGTGCCGCATAGGCGCTGGCCGCGCGGTCCAGCACGGCGACCCGCACCGGATTGCCGGTATGGACGCCCGCAACGTCGTCAGGCAGTTCCGTCGGCCAAGTTCCGCAAGCGACCCGCTGCACCCGCCTTGCGAACATGCGGTTGACCCGGCCCATGACGCCGTTCTGTTCGTGGATCATCCGCGGCAGGCCCATTGTCCAGGCGGCCGACAGCGCCGGGATGGTCGGATAGCCGCCAAAGCCGATGACGACGGACGGCCGGTCGCGTCCGAAAGCCAACCGTGCCGACAGAACGCCTGCGCCGATCCTGAAGGGCGCCGCCAGCTTTCCGGCAGCGCCGCCCCGTGCCGTGGTAGCCGACGAGACGATCTGCCGTTCGACCGCGTCGGGAAAGCCGCCGGCATAGCGGGCGCCGCGTTCGTCGGTGGAGAGCTTCACCCGCCAGCCCTTCGACAACAGAAGCTCGGCCAGGGCCTGGGCAGGAAACATGTGGCCACCGGTTCCTCCGGCAGCGATCAGGGCAAGGGGAGCGGACATCAGCGGCCCCGGCGCAGGATCTCGGCGAACTCGCCCTGGGGACGGGTCCGGGTCAACGCCAGCAGCATGCCCACAGCGATTCCCGAGGCGATTACGGAAGAGCCGCCATAGCTGACGAAAGGCAGCGTCATCCCCTTTGCGGGCAGCAGCCGCACGGCGACGCCCATGTTGATCAGCGCCTGAACGCCCAGGGCACACGCAAGGCCGGTGCCGGCGATCCGCGCGAAGGGATCGCGTTCCTTCAACAGGCGCAGCAGCGACCGGACCACGATTGTGGCATAGAGGAGGATCACCAACAGCACCATGACCAGCCCGTATTCCTCGGCGGCGACGGCGATGATGAAGTCGGTATGCGCGTCGGGCAGCGACCACTTGACCTGCCCTTCGCCCACACCCACGCCGAAGAAGCGCCCCTCTTGGATGGCGTTGGTGGCGAAATATATCTGCGTGTTCGCGTCGATCTCGGATTCAAGGAAGCTGTTGATCCGACGGGCGAAATGTTCCGACATGTTATAGGCCGCCACGCCACCGATGCCGGCCAGTCCGGCCACGCCGACCATCAGGATGACCGGCGATCCGGCGACGAAGTACATGACCAGCCAGGAAAACAGGACCAGCGACGCCTGCCCGAAGTCGGGCTGCAACGCCAGCAGCAGCACGATGCACATCGCGGCGAAGAAGGAATAGAGCTTGCCGGGCGGGCCGCCGACCTCCTGGCTCGCGGCCATGAACCACGCGCAGAGGGCGACGAAGCCGGGCTTGAGGAACTCTGACGGCTGGACCGACACGAAGCCAAGCGACAGCCAGCGGGTGGCGCCCTTGCCGAAGTCCGTGCCGATGACCGGCAGCGCCAGGATCGCCGCGAACGAGATCACGAAGCCCAGCACGCCGATGCGCCTGATCTGGCGCGGCGACATCATCGACATGACCAGCATGACGATCAGCGCCAGTACGCCGAAGACCGCTTGCCGCTGAACGTAGTAGAAGCGCGGGAGGTTGTTCTTTTCCGCAAGCGGCACCGAGGCGGCCAGCCCCAGCAGCAGCCCGACCGCGAACAGGCCCAGCACGCAGGCCAGGGCCCACTTGTCCAGGGTCCGCCACCATCGTGGAAGAATCGGGTCACCCGCCCGCACGGGCGTCGTGCCAAAGACCATCTCGGTCATGGGAATACCGCCGTCACTGCCTCTGCCTTGCCCGATTTTTCGGGTCTGACAGGAAGCATAGCGCCAAACACGACGTCGCGCCACTGTCGATTGAACCAGCGGCAGCGGCAAAGGGTGAGCCGTTACCGACCAACGCAACCACCGGTTGCTGTCTATTCAGCCGAGGACCGCAAGCGCCGGAAAACTTTCCAGCAGCCAGAAGCTGAATGCCGAAAAGGCGCCGGTCAGCAGCATGACGCCGACGGCGACCAGCAGCGCGCCCATGACGCGCTCGATCAGCTTCAGGTGGGGCTTGATGCGGTTCATCACGCCGATGGCGCGGTCGATAAACAGCGCGGCCAGCAGGAAGGGGATGCCCAGGCCGAGCGCATAGACCGCCAGAAGCGCCGTTCCACGCGACAGCTCTCCTCCGGTGGCGGCCAGCGACAGGATCATGCCCAGCTGCGGGCCGATGCAGGGCGTCCAGCCGAAGGCGAAGGCCAGGCCCAGAACGTAGGCCCCGAACGCGCCGCCATCCTGGCGACCTGCATCGACGCGCGCCTCGTGGTCGAGGAACGGGATGCGGATGACGTGCAGGAAATGCAGGCCCATCACGACGACCATGACCCCCGCCACACGCGCAAGGATGTCCTGGTACTGCAGGAACGCCCGCCCCAGCGCCGAGGCGGCAAATCCCATGACCAGGAAGACCGTGGACAGGCCCAGCACGAAGAACAGCGCCGGCAGGACGGCGCTGCGTTCCCGCGCCTTCAGGCCGGTGACCCCGACGCCGGTCATGTAGGCCAGGTAGGGCGGCACGATCGGCAGAACACAGGGCGACAGGAATGACAGGAACCCGGCCAGCAGCGCGACGAAGGCAGCGGGCAGGAAGGCGGATGTGGCGAGTTCGATTCCGAGCATGCCGGGCAACTTACCGCGATGGACGGCAAAGGACAGGGGCCAAAGCGTCACGCCTTCGTGCGCAGACCGCAAAGGACAAGGGGCGCGACGTTGCCGTCGCGCCCCCGTCTGTTCGTGGCCTCAGCGGCCCGACCACCAGCCGCGGCGCTTGGGCGCGGGCTCGGCCCTCGTGGGCTCGGGCTGGTTGGCAGCCTCTGACGGCGTCACGACGGCTGCCGGCCTCGGCGTGTCGTCCTGCGCAACCGCGGTGTCCTCGTCTTCGGCCGGCGCCTCGGCAACCGCGCGCAGTTCGACCGGCTCGGGGCGCTCGTGCGCATGGGCCTGCTCGACGTGGTCCTTGGTCTCGGCCGGCTCGGACTGTGCAGCGGGCTCGTCGGCCACGACCGGCTCGGCCGCGGTCTCGACCAGCGCTTCGGCCACCGTCTCGGCGGCTGGCGCGGCAGTCGTGGCCAGTTCGGGCAGCGCGTCGGCACGACCGCTGTCCGAGGCTTCGGCCAGATCCACCGCATCGGGAAGCGGCGCGGCCTCGGCCTGCTTGCGGGAACGCGAGCGCGTCCGCGTCCGACCGCGCGGACGTTCCGCGGGCGCGTCCTCGACCGGAGCCGCCTCGGGGGCTGCGTCCTCAGCCTGCTCGTCGTCGTCCGCCGACGCCTCGTCAGCGCGGGCGTCCGTCTCGCCCTCGGCGCGGTCGCCGGACTTCTTCCGCCGACGGCGACGGCGGCGGCGCGACCGCCCGCCCTCTCCGTTGTCGTCGGCCGAGCTGTCGGCCTCGTCCTCGGCCGCGTCGTCCTCGCGCGCAACCTCGACCTCGGCGGGCGCCTCGTCCTCGATCCCGGCGTCTAACGCGTCGATATCCAGATCTTCGTCCTCGTCGTCGATGCTGGCCATCAGGTCGGCATTGACGCCCAACGGCACCTGCGAGGGTTCGGGCACGGCGCGCGTCGCCGTCTTGAACTTCTCGATGGCATAATCGGGCGACACCAGCGCCGGATCGGCCTCGACGCGCACGGACATGCCATAGCGCAGCTCGATCCCCGCGACATGCTCGCGCTTGGCGTTCATCAGGAAGTTCGCCACCGCGATCGGCGCCTTTACCAGAACCTCGCGGCTCCGCTTGCGCGTGCCCTCTTCCTCGATCGCGCGCAGGATCGTCAGCGCCAGGCTGTCATCGGACCGGATCAGGCCGGTGCCATGGCAATGGGCGCAAGGCTGCGTCGTCGATTCGAGCATGCCCGGACGCAGGCGCTGGCGCGACATCTCCATCAGGCCGAAGCCCGAGATGCGGCCGATCTGGATGCGGGCGCGATCTGATTTCAGTTTTTCCTTGATGCGCTTTTCGACCGCCGCATTGTTCTTGCGCTCGTCCATGTCGATGAAGTCGATCACGATCAGGCCGGCCAGGTCGCGCAGGCGCAGCTGGCGGGCCACCTCGTCGGCGGCCTCGAGGTTGGTCTTGAGCGCGGTTTCCTCGATCGAGCCTTCCTTGGTGGCCCGGCCAGAGTTCACGTCGATGGCGACCAGCGCCTCTGTGACGCCGATGACGATATAGCCGCCCGATTTCAGCTGCACGACCGGATTGAACATGCCGGCCAGATAGCTTTCGACCCCGTAGCGCGCAAACAGCGGCATCTGGTCCTTGTAGTGGACGACGCTCTTGGCATGGGACGGCATGATCATCTTCATGAAGTCCTTGGCCACGCGGAAACCGCGCTCGCCCTCGACCAGGACTTCATCGATGTCCTTGCTGTAAAGGTCGCGGATGTTGCGCTTGATCAGGTCCCCTTCTTCGTAGATCGGCGCGGGCGCGATCGACTTGAAGGTCAGGTCGCGGATCTGCTCCCACAGGCGCAGCAGGTATTCGTAATCGCGCCGGATCTCGGTCCGGGTCCGCTGGCTGCCGGCGGTGCGGATGATCAGGCCGGCGCCCTTCGGCACCTCCAGCTCTCCTGCGATGTCCTTCAGCTTCTTGCGGTCAGCGGCATTGGTGATCTTGCGGCTGATCCCGCCGCCGCGCGCCGTGTTGGGCATCAGCACGCAGTAGCGGCCCGGCAGCGACAAATAGGTGGTCAGCGCAGCGCCCTTGTTGCCGCGCTCCTCCTTGACGACCTGCACCAGCATGATCTGGCGGACCTTGATCACTTCCTGGATCTTGTAGCGGCGGGCGCGCGGCTTCCTTGGCGCACGCACCTCCTCGGCCACGTCCTCCTCGGCGACGGATTCGATCTCGTCGTCCTTGTCGGTCGCCGCGGTGCCGCCCTCGTCCTCGGACTGGGTCTCGTCGCCGTTCTCGGCATCCTCGGCCACGGGCTTGCGGCGACGCGAGCCACGCTCTTCCTCGGCCTCCTGGGCCTCGGCATGGGCGCGTTCCTCGGCCATCAGGGCTTCGCGGTCGGCAGCCGGGATCTGGTAGTAGTCCGGGTGGATTTCCGCGAAGGCCAGGAAGCCGTGCCGGTTCCCGCCGTAATCCACGAATGCCGCCTGCAGCGACGGCTCGACCCGCGTCACCTTGGCGAGGTAGATGTTCCCCGACAGCTGACGCTTGTTGACGGTCTCGAAATCAAATTCCTCGACCTTGGTTCCATCGACCACGACCACCCGAGTTTCCTCGGCATGGGTGGCGTCGATCAGCATTTTCATTGCCATTTTGATGTCTTTCGCGCAGCCTGCGGCCGGGCGGCGCCAGTGGCGTCCCCGGTTCAAGCCTGCGGTATGATGTGGACGCGGGCGCGTCACCGACGAAGACATCCGGTCCGGCGGTGCCTTCGCCCCGCCCGATCCGAAGTCTGCCGTCCAAAGCGCGCGTCATCGCGTCTGTTCCTTAGAATGACCCGGAGCCGCAAGGCCGGCCGGGCCGCTGTCCGTTTCACCCCATGCGCGTTCCCGGAAGCGGTGGCGCGGCCGTGGGGCGGCTTTTCCGCGTGGCATGTGACCTACCGCCTGTGAGGTCGGGATCAGAGGTGCCGCGCTGCGAAACTGTCGGCGCGTGGCAACTCCTGGTTGAGAAGCCTCGCGCATAAGCCTCACCATAGCGGCGGAAGTATGGAAAATTCAATGGCGAAAACGACCGGCGCCTTCGTGCAGCGAATTTCGGCCTTTCCGAACCGCACGGATCGGCGCAGCCGGGCGTGCTCTGCCTCATTGCGCGTCACGCTGGCTTAACGGTTTCTTCACGGCCCTGTCGCAGGCTTGCGGTACCCGAAGGGTGACGGAGCTTGGCGAGGGCGTTCGATGGCGGTGATGCAGGTCAATGCCGGATCAGAGGTGCCCCCCGCCATTCTGCGGGCCGCAGGCAACCTGCCCCCGGGCGCCCCCATCATCGTCATGCTGCACGGCTATCGCTTTTCGCCCCATATCCCCACCCATGATCCGCATCGCCACATCCTGTCGCCGGATGATCTGCCGCATGCGCCGTCCTGGCCCCGCGCGCTGGGGTTCAGCGGACAGGATGGCGAGGGGCTGGCGATCGCATTGGGATGGGACGCGCGTGGTCGACTTCGCGCCGCCTATGAAAAGGCAGCCGATGTCGGCGCGGGCCTGGGACGCCTTTTGTCGCAGCTGTCAGACCGGGCCGGGCGCCCCGTCGGCCTGATCGGCCACTCGCTCGGCGGCCGCGTGGCCCTGCAGGCCATCGCAACGGCCGAGGCGGGCAGCGTGGGCCGTGTCATCCTGCTGAACGCCGCCGAATTTCAGCATTCCGCCGCCGAGGCCCTGCGCCAGCCCGCCGGAGCCGGCGCCGAAATCCTGAACGTCACCGCCCGGGAAAACGACGTCTTCGACTTTGCGCTGGAACAGCTTCTGACGCGGGGGCGTCATCGCGCGCTTGGCAACGGGCTGGCGCAGCCGCGCGGCAACTGGATCGACCTGCAGATCGACGATGGGGCCACGCTGGATGCGCTGGCCGATCTGGGCTTCCCGACCGACCGCGGGGCACGGCGCATGTCGCACTGGACGCCCTATCTTCGGCGAGGCCTGTTCGATTTCTATCGTGCGGCGCTGTGCCACCCCTGGGCGCTGCCGCTGGGGCTGCTGCGCCACCACCTGCCGGGGCGCCCACAACCGCGCTGGTCGCGCCTGCTGGCGGGTCCGTCGCTTGTGGGTGCCCGTGCCTGAGCTTCGCGGACGTCAGACGCGGTCGTCTCCGGGTGCCTTATCGGGCAGCGCATGGGCACGGTAAAGCCCGGCATTCCCCAGAAGGAACACGAACAGCAGGACCGGCAGGCCGAATGTCTTGAAGTAGACCCAGGTCGTGTCCGACAGGTTGCGCCAGATCACCTCGTTCGCGACGGCCAGCGCCAGGAAGAACAGCGCCATGCGCAGGGTCAGCTTGCGCCAGCCCTCGGCGTCCAGCGGCAGCGCCTCGCCCAGAACGGCACCCAGCCAGTTGCGGCGCAGCACAAGGCTAGCGCCCAGGATCGAGGCAAAGAGGACATAGATGATCGTGGGCTTCAGCTTGAAGAAACGCGGGTCGTTCAGCCAGACCGACATGCCCCCGAAGACGACCACGAGGACCAGCGTCGCCACTTGCATCGGAGCCAGCTTGCCCGACAGGCGCCACTGGATCAGCGTGCTGACGACCTGCGCCGGGATGAAGACCAGCGTGGCGAAGATGAAGCCGCCATAGCTTTCGCCCCACAGCACGACGTCGCGTCCGCGAAACAGCATGAACACCGCGAAGAACAGGATCAGCGGCCCGAACTCCAGCACCGGCTTGACCCAGGGTTTCGTCTTGTCCATCGAACGGCCTTCCTGTCGCGTCGCCCCTTGGGGCCAAAGGTTTCACCATCGGCGCCACCCGCGCCCGTCGCCTGACATGTCGCGTGTCAGGGTGCCCGATGCAAGGGCGGGCCGCTCAGTCCAGCCGGATCGCGGTCAGGATCTGGCCGGGAAGGTCATCCTCGCCGCGCATCCGCTGCACCAGCAGCGCGTGCCGGGTGTCCTTGGGAAAGGCCGCGTTGGCGACATGTTCGGCCCGCACCGTCAGGCGCAGGGGCGCGCGCCCGTCCCACCTCGACAGGTGTTCCAGCGACAGCACGACGTTGCTGTAGGTGACGACCCTGCCCCGGTTCTCGCCCGCCTTCACGCGGACTTCCCGCTTGGGGGCATAGCGGACCAGCGCGATGTCGACGCCGCCGCCCAGGTCCGACAGCGGCATCAGCTCGATCAGCTCGCCCTCGGCGGTCGGCTCTCGCTGGACGCTCAGCAGCGCGGGGGCATAGCGGTGCGCGTCGATCAGCCCCATCAGCTGGGCGGGCCCCGGCGCGACTGCGGTATCCTGCCCGTCGACGATCATCTGTGGCGTATAGACCGACCGCTCGCCGACAGCGCTCGCATAGTCGTGCTGGCGATCGGTGAATTCGGGCCGGGCAAAGCTGTCGGCCCAGCCGAGATAATCCCAGTAGTCGACGTGGAAGGACAGCGGCAGCACGTCCTCCTTTCCCGCCAGCATGGTCAGCATGGCATCGGCGGGCGGGCAGGACGAACAGCCCTGCGAGGTGAAGAGCTCGACCACCACGGGCAGAGAGGCCGACGGCAGGCTTTCGCTGACCGGCGGCGGCGCGTCCATTGCGGCAAAGCTGTTGACCCCGCCGGATTCGACCAGCGCCGAGGCAGAGGGCGCCATCCGCGCCGCGTCGTCGGGCGCAAGGATCAGCGGAGCCTCGGCGACCTCGGCCGTTTCCGTCAGGCCTGACGGTGCGTCCTGCGCGGCGACCGGCACCGACCCCAGCGCCAGCACCACCAGCGCTGCGGCCGCCCCTCGCGCAACCTTGCGCAGAAGCCCAGGTTCCAGCCAGGCGACCATGTCTCGATTCCCGTCACGTTTCACCCGAACGGTGATAGCTGGACCAGCGAGGAAAGGCCAAATCAAGGCTTCGTCAACCTTCTTTGATATCGCCCGTCGTGCCGCTTGAGCAACAGGACGCTATCTGGTATGCGATTGCATACAATTCGACCATGCCACCCTTGCGCGCGTCCCCTCGATGGGGCAAAGCAGGGGCACGCATGCCCGACCCATCCATTCTTGCAGACAGGGAGGCCCTGATGCCCATCCAGACCGGAACCGATACCGCCAAGACGCGCCGCACGCTTGCGGTCGGCGGCAGCCAAGTCGACTACTACTCCATCGCCGCCGCGACCGAGGCCGGCCTTGGCGACTTCTCGAAACTTCCGGCCGCGCTGAAGGTCGTGCTGGAGAACATGCTCCGCTTCGAGGATGGCGGCCACACCGTGTCGCTGGACGACATCAAGGCCTTCGCTGAATGGGCCACCTTGGGCGGCAGGAATCCTCGCGAAATTGCCTATCGCCCTGCCCGCGTGCTGATGCAGGACTTCACCGGCGTTCCGGCGGTCGTGGACCTTGCCGCGATGCGGGACGGCATCAAGGCGCTTGGCGGCGACGCGCAGAAGATCAACCCGCTTAACCCTGTCGACCTGGTCATCGACCACTCGGTCATGATCGACGAGTTCGGCACCCCCCGCGCCTTCCAGCGCAACGTCGAGCTGGAATACGAGCGCAACATGGAGCGTTACACGTTTCTGAAATGGGGCCAGAAGGCGTTCAACAACTTCCGCGTCGTCCCGCCCGGCACCGGCATCTGCCACCAGGTGAACCTGGAATATCTGGCGCAGACCGTCTGGACCGACACCGACCAGAACGGCGCGACCGTCGCATACCCCGACACGCTGGTCGGCACCGACAGCCACACCACCATGGTCAACGGCCTGGCGGTTCTCGGCTGGGGCGTCGGCGGGATCGAGGCCGAGGCCGCGATGCTGGGCCAGCCCATCTCGATGCTGATCCCCGAGGTCGTCGGCTTCAAGATCACCGGCGCCCTGACCGAGGGCGTGACCGCCACCGACCTGGTGTTGAAGGTCGTGCAGATGCTGCGCAAGCATGGCGTCGTCGGCAAATTCGTCGAATTCTACGGCGAAGGTCTGGACAACATGCCACTGGCCGACCGCGCGACGATCGCAAACATGGCACCCGAATACGGCGCCACCTGCGGCTTCTTCCCCATCGACGACGAAACCCTGCGCTATCTGCGCCAGACCGGCCGCGACGATGACCGCATCGTTTTGGTCGAGGCCTATGCCAAGGAAAACGGCTTCTGGCGCACCGCCGATTATGCCCCCGTCTACTCCTCGACGCTGGAGCTGGACCAGGGCGACGTCGTGCCCGCCATCTCGGGCCCCAAGCGCCCGCAGGACCACGTCGCGCTGACGGCAGCCGCGCAGACCTTCAGCGACTACATCAAGGGCATCCGCCCCGCCGCTTCGGTTCCGGCCGAGGAAAAGGCCGAGATGACCGAGGAGGGTGGATCGCCCTCGCCCAGCCCCGATCAGATCCCGGGCGCCGACCACGGCCACCTGAACACGGCCGGCGTCGAAGGCCAGAACTACCAGATGCGCGACGGGTCGGTCGTGATCGCCTCGATCACCTCCTGCACCAACACGTCGAACCCCTACGTGCTGATCGCGGCGGGTCTGGTGGCACGCAAGGCGCGTGAACTGGGTCTGGACCGCAAACCCTGGGTGAAGACCTCGCTGGCGCCGGGGTCGCAGGTCGTGTCGGAATACCTGGAGGCCGCCGGCCTGCAGGAGGATCTGGACGCGATCGGCTTCAACCTGGTCGGTTACGGCTGCACCACCTGCATCGGCAACTCTGGCCCGCTGCAGCCCGAGATCTCGAAGGCGATCAACGACAACGACCTGGTGGCCGTGTCGGTCCTGTCGGGCAACCGCAACTTCGAAGGGCGCATCTCGCCCGACGTGCGCGCGAACTATCTGGCCTCGCCGCCGCTGGTCGTGGCCTATGCGCTGGCGGGCGACATGAACATCGACCTGACCACCCAGCCGCTTGGCAAGGGCAAGGACGGCCAGGACGTGTTCCTCAAGGACGTCTGGCCGACCTCCAAGGAGGTGTCGGACATGGTCGACCGCGTCGTCACCCGAGAGATGTTCCAGGCGAAATACGCCGACGTCTTCAAGGGCGACGAGCGGTGGCAGGCCGTCGAGATCACCGACAGCGAGACCTATGACTGGCCGGCCTCGTCGACCTACATCCAGAACCCGCCCTATTTCCAGGGCATGTCCCAGCAGCCGGGCAAGATCGACGACGTCAAGGGCGCCCGTATCCTGGCGCTTCTGGGCGACATGATCACGACCGACCACATCTCTCCGGCAGGTTCCTTCAAGCCGACCACTCCGGCCGGGCAGTACCTGACCGAGCGCCAGGTCGCCCCGCGCGATTTCAACAGCTACGGTTCGCGCCGCGGCAACCACGAGATCATGATGCGCGGCACCTTCGCCAACATCCGCATCAAGAACGAGATGCTGGACGGGGTCGAGGGCGGCTATACAAAGGGCCCGAACGGCGAGCAGGAGGCGATCTTCGACGCCGCCATGCAGTATGCCGACCAGGATACGCCCCTGGTCGTCATTGGTGGCATCGAATACGGCGCAGGCTCCAGCCGTGACTGGGCGGCCAAGGGCACCAACCTTCTGGGCGTCAAGGCCGTCATCGCCGAGAGCTTCGAGCGCATCCACCGTTCGAACCTGGTCGGCATGGGCGTCGTCCCGTTCGAGTTCACAGGCGGCGACAACCGCAACACGCTGAACCTGACCGGGGACGAGGTGATCTCGATCGACGGGCTGTCGGGCGACTTCAAGCCGCTGTCGATGGTCCCCTGCACCATTTCCTATGCCGACGGCACGGTAAAGGAGATCCAGCTGAAGGCCCGCGTCGATACAGAGGTCGAGATCGACTACCTCAAGAACGGCGGCGTGCTGCACTACGTGCTGCGGAATCTGGCCGCGGCCTGATCGACAGAAGACAAGACCCCCGGCACCTCGCCGGGGGTTTTTCGTTGCACTGTCGGACGGGCGGTCCGGATCGACTTCGGCTCGGCAAATCCGTCGCATCGTTGGTACAGAGCCAAAGCACCGACCGTCCGGAGGCCGCGACCATCGTCAACGCATCGTTAGTATCACTGCGCGTCATGTCCGGCAGCCCCCACAGCTGTGGGACCTTCAACTGGGGCTCGTGTGCCGTAAATGCGACGACCAGCTGCACCGCGCGAGGCTTCGCATCGCGCACGCCCTTTGGCGCATGGTCGCGAAGGGGGGAAAGCCTGTCGATACCGGCGGCGGTACCGGGAAACGTTCGGGTCTGGTATATCCTTCCACCCCACGGGCTAGGCTGGAGGTGCGTGCCATCACTGCATCACACCGGTGGATGCTCAAGTTCGCCCTTCACGGGCGAAAGATCGGGCCAGCTCGGCTCGCCTTCCATGCGGACACCGATGCCAGCAAAGAACTGCAGACGCGGCGCTTCCGGTAACCGTGCTGTCATCGTGCTTACGAAGACGGCGCTTCACAACGAACGCATCCCGCGAACCCGATCAACCTCGATGATGTAGAAGCGCTGCGCCCAACGAATCGCCCCGTCAGTTCTTCCTTGTCCAGAAACGCTCGGCGAGAAGACGGGGGCAGCAGCCCCCATCCACGAAGGCATCAACCGCCGATGGCGATCCCCTCGCGCCTGGGATCGGCGCCGCCTTCCATGCCGTCCGGCGTGATCACGATCCCCTGCAGACCAGAGGTCAGATCGGTCTCGTTCACCTCGAAGCCCATGGCCGACAGCTCGTCGGTCAGCGCGGCGGGCAGTCCCGCCTCGACATCCATCGGCCCGAAGCGGTTAACCAGGTTCGGCGTCGCGACGGCCTGCTGGATGTTCATGCCCCAGTCCAGATGCGCCACGAGCGCCTTGGCAACATAGCCGATGATGCGGCTGCCGCCGGGCGAGCCGATCACCATCACCGGCTCTCCGTCATGCCGCACGATCGTCGGCGCCATCGACGACCGGGGCCGCTTTCCGGGCGCGACGGCGTTGGCGATGGGCCAGCCGGCCTCATCATGGGTCTCGAAGCTGAAGTCGGTCAACTCGTTGTTCAGCAGGAACCCGGCCGCCATGACGCGCGACCCGAAGCCGTTCTCGATCGTCGTGGTCATGGACAAGGCGTTGCCATCGCTGTCCACGATCGAGATATGCGTGGTCGACGGCAACTCCAGCGCGCTGTCCTGGCCCCAGAGCATCGCGTGGCTCCAGACGGGGGTGCCGGCGCTGACCTCTGGCAGGCTGTCGTCGCCCCCCAGAAGCTCGGCCCGCTCGGCCAGGTAATCGGGGTCGATCAGCCCCTCGACCGGCACGGGAACGAAGTCGCTGTCGGCCATGTAGCGGCCGCGATCCGCGAAGGCCAAGCGCGAGGCATCGCCGATCAGCCGCCAGGCCTCGGCGCTTTCGGCGCCCATCGAGGCGAGGTCATACCCGCCCAGCATCCCCAGGATCTGGCCCACGGTCAGACCGCCTGACGACGGCGGGCCCATGCCGCAGACATCGTGGTCGCGGTATTCGACGCAGACGGCGGGACGTTCGGCCACGTCGTAAGCAGCCAGGTCCTGCAGCGACAGCAGGCCGGGATTGTCCTCGGCCCCGCGAACGGCCGCGACGATGTCCTGCGCGATCTCTCCGCTATAGAACGCATCGGCACCGTTGGCGGCCAGCATCCGCAGCGTTTCGGCATAGGCCGGGTTCCGCAGCGTCGCGCCCTGCGCCACCGGATCGCCGTCAGGGAAGAAATAGTCGGTGGTAGACGGATAGCGCGCCAGCGCGTCCCCTTCCTCCGCGACCAGCGTCGCCAGGCGGGGCGAGACGGTGAAGCCGTCCTCGGCCAGGCGGATGGCATCGTCGAAAAGGCTGGCCCAGTTGGCGCGGCCCCACTTGCGGTGCGCGACCTCCAGCAGTCGGGGCGTGCCGGGCGTGCCGACGGATCGGCCGCCGACGACGGCTTCCATGAACTCCAGCGGCTCGCCCTCCTCGTTCTGGAACAGGGTCGGTGTCGCGGCCATGGGCGCGGTTTCGCGCCCGTCCAAGGTTGTCACCTCGCCTGTCTCGGCGTCGTGCCACACGAGGAAAGCCCCGCCGCCCAAGCCGGAGCTTTGCGGCTCGACCAGGCCCAGGACCACCTGGACGGCGACCATGGCGTCGGCGGCGGTACCGCCCTGTTCCAGCACCCGCGCGCCGGCCTGAACGGCCAGGGGATGCGCTGCGGCGACCATCCAGTTCTGCGCGGTGACCGGCTGCCCGTCTGCCTTGGCGGCAAGCGCGTCCCGGGCGGCCTGCGTCAGGTCGCCGAAGCCTTCGGTCGCGACGTCCGCCCCCGAAGCGGCTTCAGGCGCCAGCGCGTCGGCGGCCTGCTGCGCGGATGCGAATGAGGCGCTGCCCAACAGCAGCGCAAGTGCAAGTCCGGTCCGTGTCATCGCCTGACCTCATCTGTTCATGATGACGTCAGTGTGACCCCGACAGGCCCGTCCTGCAACCCGAAGGATTAGTTCGCCGCCTCCAGCGCCCGCTGCAGCTCTGGCAGGAAGCGGTTCTCATAGTCCTCGCGGATCAGCGGACCGGCGAAGCGATAGAGGATCTGCCCCTCACCGTTGACGATGAACGTCTCGGGCGGGGCGGTGACGCCCCAGTCGATGGCGGCGCGGCCGCGCGGGTCGGTGGCATGGGCGGCGAAGGGGTCGCCGTCGTCCTGCAGGAAGGACAGCGCGTTGGCTTCGGGGTCCTTCAGATCGATGCCATGGACGGGCAGCTGTTCGGACAGCGCCATCAGCGTCGGATGCTCGGCCCGGCAGGGCGGGCACCAACTGGCCCAGAAATTGACCAGCTTGACACCGGGTTCGCGCAGCATCGCATCCGTCAGCTGCGTCTTGCCCGGCAGCGTCGTCTGCGGAACGGCAGGCGCTTCTCGGCCGATCATGGTGGAGGGAAGCACCCCTGGATCGTCCCGGTTCATGCCCCAGAGAAACGTCGCCGCCAGGGCCGCGAAGGCCACGGGCGGCAGGATCATCAGCGGTGACAGCCTAGCCATTCTTCTCATGCTCTTGCAGGTTGCGACGAGCCCGGGCGTTGGCGGCGACCGTCTGCCAGACCAGCCCCGCCAGCAGCGCCAGTCCGACGCCATAGGCCAGCAGGACGGTCGCGGCGTATTTCCCAAGATCGATCATGCGCGCATCTCCCGTGCCTGGAGGGCCGCCAGGCGGCGCTTGCGGATTTCAGTGCGGGTGCGGATCAGCAAGAGCGCCAGGAACAGCAGCAGGAACCCAAGCATCGAGAGATAGAGGGGATGGCGATAGACCGCGCTCATTCGCTCGCCCGGCGCGACCGACAGCGAGGCGCCCTGGTGCAGGCCCTGGTTCCAGAAGAGCACCGCATAGCGCGACAGCAGCGCGAATACCGACCCCACGAGGCACAGCACGCCAGTCAGGTCGGCGGCGCTGTCGGGGTCCTCGATCGCCGACCAGAGTGCGATATAGCCCACGTAGAAGAGGAACAGGATCAGGAACGACGTCAGGCGCGGGTCCCATTCCCACCAGGTGCCCCACATGGGCTGGCCCCAGATTGCGCCGGTCGTCAGCGCAATCAGCGTCATCACCGCACCGATGGGCGCGGCGGCCTTGGCGGCCAAGGCACTGACATGGTGGCGGCGGATGATCCAGATGAGCGACGCGACCAGCATCATCACCCAGATGTTGATCGCCATCATCGCGGCGGGAACGTGCAGGAAGACGATCTTGACGGTGGAGCCCTGTCTGAAATCCTGCGGCGTGAGGAAGCCCCAGACCAGCCCGATGGTGCAGCAGACGGCGGCAGACACGACCAGCCAGGGCAGCAACCTGTCGGTGGTGCGCATGAACTTGGCCGGGTTTGCATATTTCCAGATCGACATTCTTTCTCCTACCCGCGCTTGCGGCGCCTTCTCAAGGGCTTCACCGCAGATTGATCCGCAGCGCGGCCGCAGCGGCAAAGGGGATCAGCGCCGCCACCGCCAGCGTGATGCCCGCCAGGAACACCAGCGGCGTCTGGACGGCCATGCCCTCGGCCCCGCGGCGCGTCACCTCGGCCCCGAAGATCAGTGTGGGGATATAGAGCGGCAGAACCAACAGCGACAAAAGCAGCCCCCCGCGGCGCAGGCCCACCGTGATGGCCGCGCCGAAGGCCCCCAGCATCGACAGCGACGGCGTGCCCAGCAGCAGCGACAGCACCAGCCAGGGCATGGCCGCAGGCGGAAGTTGCAGCAGGACGCCGAAGATCGGCGCCGCCAGGATCAGCGGCAGGCCGGTCGTGATCCAGTGCGCCAGCGCCTTGACGGCGACGGCGCCTTCCAGCGGCAGGGGGGCGGTGGCCAGCAGGTCCAGGCTGCCATCCTCGTGATCCAGCGCAAAGATGCGGTCCAGCGACAGAAGGCAGGCCAGAAGCGCCCCGATCCAGAGGATGCCCGGCGCGACGGGTGCCAGCGCGGCACGGTCGGGCCCGATGCCGAAGGGCACCAGCGCCGACAGGATCAGGAAGAAGGCGACGCCCAGCCCGAAGCCGCCACCCGCCCGCGTGGCCAGCCGCAGGTCGCGGGCCAGGAGCGCGATCACGCGAAGGCCTCGTTGAAGCCCGAGGGTTGCGCGGTGCGGCCGGGGCGGGCGCGAAAGGGCGTCAGGTCCAGGACCCGCGCCTCGGACAGGCCGAGGTCGATATGGGTGGCGATCAGCGCCGCACCGCCCTGCCCCAGGTGGTCGCGGATCACGCCAGCGAAACGTGCGACCGAGGCCGCATCCAGCGACACCGTCGGTTCGTCCAGCACCCAGAGCGGGCGCCCCGTCACCAGCAGTCGCGCAAGCCCCAGCCGCCGCTTCTGCCCCGCGGACAGGGCGGCGGCCGGGCGCTCGGCCAGCGCCTGCAGATCCATGGCCGACAGCGCCGCCGCGATCCCCTGGCCGCCGAAGACCCGGGCCCAGAAGCGCAGGTTCTCGGCCACGGTCAGGGCGGGCTTCAACCCATCGGCATGGGCGGCATAGGCGACGGCGTCATCGGGGATGGTGATCCGTCCGGCGACCGGCGGTTGCAGCCCGGCAATCGTGCGCAGAAGCGTGGTCTTGCCGACGCCGTTCGGGCCACGCAGGATCAGCGCCTGCCCCGCATCCAGCGAAAAATGGACCCCCTCGACCGCCCGCATCCCGCCGCGAGAGACGGCAAGATCCTCGACGGCCAGCAGCGTCACAGGGGCAGCAGCGCGCAGGCGACGCGGCGGCCCTCGGACAGGGTGACGTTGTAGGTTCGCGCGGCCGTGGGCGAGGCCATTGCCTCGACCCGGATGTCGAACCCGTCGAGCAGGGTCACCAGCGCCCGGGGCGCATAGCCGATCTGGTCGCCCAGCCCGAGAAACAACACGTCGACGCGGCCGGCAAGCGCCTGCAGCGGCGCCAGATCATCCAGCCCCTGCCAGGGCTGGACACGATCGCCCTCGACGACGATGCCGCCGTGATGGACCCTTCCCGCGACGCGGAAGAAGCCGGGGCCATAGCTGTCGACCGCGTTCTGGCCATCGAAGTCGGTCGGCTCCAGCACTAGACCTCCTCGGCGCCCTCGAAGGGCGACACGTTGCGGCGCGTCTTGGGGTCCTTGGGATCGGGCTTGCCCCAGTCGCGGCGCACGCCCAGCCACAGGACGACGTTCTTGGCAACATAAATCGACGAATAGGTGCCTATCAGGATGCCGAAGGTGATCGCGAAGACGAAGCCTCGGATCACGTCGCCGCCCAGTACCAAGAGCGCGATCAGCGCCACCAGTGTCGTGCCCGACGTCATCACGGTCCGCGACAGCGTCTCGTTCACTGACAGGTTCATCAGGTCGCGCAGAGCGCGCGTCTTGTACTTGATCAGGTTTTCCCGCAGGCGGTCGAAGACGACGACGGTGTCGTTGATCGAATAGCCGACGATGGTCAGAAGCGCCGCGATGGTGGTCAGGTCGAAGCGGATCTGGAACAGCGCGAAGACGCCCATCGTGATCAGCACGTCATGGACCAGCGACACGATGGCGCCCATCGCGAACTGCCATTCGAACCGCAGCCAGATATAGATCGAGATCGCCACCAGCGAGGCCAGAACGGCGTAGATCGCCGTCTGCACCAGCTCGCCCGACACCTTGGGACCGACCGATTCGACCGACGGGAAGGTGATCGAGGGGTCGACCTGCTGCAGCGCGCTTTCAACGGCGGCGATGGTTTCGGGCGTTACCGCCTCGGCCCCGTCCTGGGCGCTGATGCGGACCTGGGCGACATTCTGTTCCGGCCCGAAGGTCGGATCGAAAACCTCGGTGATGGCGACATCGCCCAGGTTCAGCGGCTCCAGCGTTTGGCGATAGGCGCCGACATCGACGGGTTGCACCGATTCCGTGCGGATCGTCGTGCCGCCGCGGAAGTCGATGCCGAAGTTCAGCCCGTTCAGGAACACCACCATCACCGACGCGACCATCAGGATGGTCGAGATGCCGAAGGTCAGGAACTGCCAGCGGAAAAAGTCGATGCGGGTTTCGTCGGGGACGAGTTTCAGACGGAATGCCATGTCAGACCTCGATCTCTTTCGGGCGGGCGCGTTCGAACCACATGATGGTGATCAGGCGGGTCAGGAACAGCGCGGTGAAGACCGAGGTCACGATCCCGATCGTCAGCGTCACGGCAAAGCCCTTGACCGGGCCAGATCCCAGCACGAACAGGATCGCCGCGATGATCAGCGTGGTGATGTTGGCGTCGACGATGGCCGACATGGCCTTTTCGTAGCCAAGCTCGATCGCGCGGGCGGGACCGCGGGCGGTCTTCAGTTCCTCGCGGATGCGTTCGAAGACCAGCACGTTCGCATCGACCGCCATGCCGATGGTCAGCACGATCCCCGCAATTCCGGGCAGCGTCAGCGTTGCGCCGATCACCGACAGGACCGCGAACAGCAGCAGCATGTTGAAGGCCAGCGCCACCGTCGCGAAGACGCCGAAGCGGCCATAGGACAGGATCATCAGCGCGACCACGGCTGCGAAACCGACGGCGGCCGCGACCTTGCCCGCATCGACGCTGTCCTGGCCCAGTTCCGGACCGATGGTGCGTTCTTCCAGGAAGGTCATCTCGGCCGGCAGGGCGCCGGCACGAAGCAGGACGGCCAGACGGTTCGCCTGCTCGAAGTCCATCGAGCCCGAGATCTGGCCCGACCCCGTGGTGATCGCGGACCGGATCACCGGGGCCGAGATGACCTCGTTGTCCAGCACGATGGCGAAAGGCTGACCGATATTGGCCGAGGTATAGGCCCCGAAGGCGCGCGCGCCGGTCGGGTTGAAGCGGAAGTTGACCGAAGGCAGACCGTTCTCGTCGGTGGCCGGCATCGCGTCGACCAAATCTTCCCCGGTGACGACGGGGCTGTCCTCAAGGATGTAGAACAACCCTTCCTGATCGACCGAGGGCGCAACCGTCTGGCCAAGCCCCGGCTGCGCGTCCGCGTCGCCCGTGCTGCCGACGACCGGGTTGAAGGTCAGCTGCGCGGTGGTCCCGATCAGGTCCTTCAGTTCGCTGGCCGAGCCGATGCCCGGAACCTGGATCAGAATGCGATCTTCGCCCTGGCGCATGATGGTGGGTTCACGGGTGCCGACCTCGTCCACGCGGCGGCGCACGATCTCCAGCGACTGCTGGATAGTGCGGTCGTCGGTGACGGCCTTTTCGGCGTCAGACAGCTGGATGGTCAGGGTCGCGCCCTGCGGCTGGATCACCAACGACTGCTGCCCCGCGCCGGTCAGCGTCGTCACCGGTGTGGAAAAGCCGCGCACGATCTCGACCGCGCGGGCCATCTGGTCAGGGTTGCCGATCTCGATGGCCAGCGTGCCTTCGGGGGACGGCACGCGGCGGATGGCGCCCACCGTCTCGCGTTCGTCCGCCAGGGCCCGGCGCAGTTCCGGCCAGAGCGAGTCCATGCGGGCCTTGTAGACCTGATCGACCTGCACCTCGCCCAGAAGATGGGCGCCGCCGCGCAGGTCCAGGCCCAGATTGATCAGGCTGCTGGGCATCCAGGACGGCCAGCCGTCGCGCGCCGCCGCCAGTTCGGGCGTCTCGACACCCGTCGCCTCGATCTGGGCCACGGCGTCGTTATGCGCCTCGACCCGCGAATAGAAGGCATTGGGCAGCGCGTAGAGCAGGCCCAGAAGGCAGATCCCGATGATCAGGATGCGCTTCCAGCGGTCAATCTGCAGCATTGTGGCTTACGCCTTTCAGTTGTTGGCGGCGACCGGTTCGGTCTTGCTGACCACCTGGGCCAGGGTGCTGCGGATCACGCGGACTCGGACGCCCTGGGCGATCTCGACCTCCAGTTCGTCATCGCGAACGGCCGAAACCTTGCCGAGGATGCCACCCTGCGTCACCACCTGGTCGCCCTTCTTGACGGCTTCGACCATGGCGCGGTGCTGCTTGAGGCGCTTCTGCTGCGGGCGGATCATCAGGAAATACATGATCGCGAAGATCAGGATCAGCGGGATGAACTGCGCGAAGGCAGCGCCCGCACCGGCGCCGCCGGCGGCCTGGGCATAGGCGGGGGTCACGAACATCTATTGTCCTTTCGGTCAGGGTCGCGGCCGGGGCCGCGTCAGGATTGGCGCGCAACCTAGCCGCGCCGCCCGTCCTTGGCAAGAAAGCGCCCGCGCGACGTGGCGCAAGGAGCCGAAACGCCTTCGTGATCAGCGGGTGACGGGCTGCGCACGCTCGACCAGACGGGCGAAGAAGCTGGCGCCGACGGGGGCGACGTCGTCGTTGAAGTCGTAGGTCGGGTTGTGGACGCCCGGCCCGTCGCCCTGCCCGAGGAACAGGTAGCAGCCCGGCCGCGCGTTCAGCATGTAGCTGAAATCTTCGGCGCCCATCTCGCGGCCGGCATCAGCGACGACGCCGGCGTCGCCTGCGATCTCGCGGGCAACGGCTGCGGCGAAGTCGGTCTGGTCGGGGTCGTTGACCGTGGCCGGATAGCCCTCGATGTAATCCGGCCGGATCTCGACATCATAGGCGGCGGCCTGCCCTTCGCAGATCTGGATCATGCGGCGGCGCACCATGTCGCGCACATGGGGCGCGAAGGTTCGCACGGTGCCGCAGACATAGGCCGTGTCGGGGACGATGTTGTCGGCGCTGCCCGCGTGGATCTGCGTCACCGACAGCACAAGATCGTCCAGCGCATAGTGGTTGCGGCTGGAGATCGTCTGGATCGCGCTGATCACGGCCACGGCGGCGACGACCGGATCGGCGGTCAGGTGCGGCAGGGCTGCGTGCCCGCCGCGACCTTTCAGGTGGATCTCGAACGTGTCAACGGCGGCCATGATCGGGCCCGGCGTCGTCTGGAAGCTGCCCTCCGGCTGGCCCGGGTTGTTGTGCATGGCAAAGACGCGGCTGATGCCGAAGCGGTCCATCATGCCGTCCTGCACCATCGCCTCGCCGCCGCCCCCGGCCTCTTCGGCGGGCTGGAAGATCAGCGCGACGCGGCCGGCGAAGTTGCGGGTCTCGGCCAGGTACCTTGCCGCGCCCAGCAGCATCGTGGTGTGCCCATCATGGCCACAGGCATGCATCCGTCCCGGCACGGTCGAGGCCCACTCGGCACCCGTCGCCTCGTCCATCGGCAGCGCGTCCATGTCGGCGCGCAGGCCGATCGTGGGACCATCGCCCTGCCCGCTGATGATCGCCACGATGCCGGTGCGTCCGATCCCGCCGTGGATTTCGTCGACGCCGAAGTCCCGCAGCCGCTCGGCCACGAAGGCGGCGGTCTGGTGGCAGTCGAAGCCCAGTTCCGGGTGCTGGTGCAGGTGGCGGCGCCAAGCGGTCATGTCTGCGGCGAAATCGGCGATGCGGTTCAGGACGGGCATGTGGACTTGGGCCTTTCGCTGTGGCAGTCGAAGGGGCATCTTCAGCGTCCGCAAGGGAATTGCAATGGCCGACACACGCGACCCCGCCGCCGAGATCACCCGCCTTCTGGGCATCATGGCCGCGCTCCGCGACCCCCAGACGGGTTGCCCCTGGGACATCGAGCAGACCTTCGCCACCATCGCCCCCTACACGATAGAGGAGGCCCACGAGGTCGAGGACGCGATCCAGCGCGAGGCCTGGGACGAGCTTCCGGGGGAGCTGGGCGACCTGCTGCTGCAGGTGGTCTTCCAGGCGCAGATCGCGTACGAAGCCGGAATGTTCGACTTCGCCGATTGCGCCGCGGCCATCAATGACAAGCTGATCTTCCGCCATCCGCATGTCTTCGGCGACGAGTCCCGCGACAAGTCCGCCGAGCAGCAGGTCAAGGATTGGGAAGCGATCAAGGCGGTTGAACGTGCCGGCAAGGCGGAACGCGGTACGCTGGACGGGGTGGCGCTTGGCCTACCGGCGTTGACCCGGGCAGTGAAGCTGCAGAACCGCGCCGCACGCGTGGGCTTCGACTGGCCGGGACCCGGCGACGTGCTGGCCAAGATCTCCGAGGAGACGGCCGAACTGGTCGAGGCGCGCGACCACCTGGGCCCGGATGCGCTGGAGGAGGAATTCGGCGACCTGATGTTCGTCATGGCGAACCTGGCGCGCCACCTGAAGATCGACCCAGAGCTGGCGCTGCGCCGGGCGAATGCCAAGTTCACCCGCCGGTTCCAGTCCATAGAGGCGGCACTCGCCGGCGAAGGTCGCCGTCCCGAAGGCAGCGACCTGGCCGAGATGGATCGGCTGTGGGACGAGGCCAAGCGGGCGGAAAAGGCGGGCTGAGGCAGCGCCCGCGCATTTGATTGGCTGGGTAGCGCCGGTCAGGCGGGCTGGGCGACCTGCTCCAGCCCGGCATCGAACACCTCGATCCCGCCTTTCGAGGCGCCTTCGGACAGCGTCCGCTTCCAGCTGCGGGCACCGGGGCGGCCGTGAAAGAGGCCCAGCATGTGGCGCGTGAACTGGTGTAGGCGACCGCCATTCCCCAGGTGATCCACGATGATCGGCCGCATCGCGCGCGCCACGTCAAGCGGATCGTCGAAGGGCGGCGCATCGCCCCACAGTCGGTCAGCGGCACCGAGGATGTTCCAGGGTTCATGATAGGCGGCACGTCCGATCATCGTCCCGTCCATGACCTGCAGGTGATCGCGCGCCTGCTCCAGACTGGCGATGCCGCCGTTCACCGAAAGGTGCATGTCCGGGAACTGCGCCTTCATGGCATGAACCAGCGGATAGTCGAGCGGCGGGATCTCGCGGTTCTCGCGCGGGTTCAGGCCCTGAAGCCACGCCTTTCGGGCATGGATCATGATGCGCCGGATGCCGGCCTCCCGCATCGTGTCGATGAAGGCAGGCAGCACCTCGTCGGCCTGCTGATCGTCGACGCCGATGCGGCACTTGACCGTGACCTCGGCCGGGCTGACGGCCTGCATGGCCGTCACGCAGTCGGCGACCAGCTGCGGGGTCTTCATCAGCACCGCGCCGAAGGCACCGGACTGTACACGGTCGCTGGGGCAGCCGCAATTCAGGTTGATCTCGTCATAGCCCCAGTCAGCGGCAATGCGCGTCGCCTCGCGCAGTTCGGCCGGGTCCGAACCACCGAGTTGCAGCGCCACCGGATGCTCGGCTGCATCGAGGTCCAGAAGCCGCGGGCGGTCGCCATGGACGATAGCCGGCGCGGTCACCATTTCGGTATAGAGCAGTGCGCGCCGCGACATCATTCGGTGAAACCGCCGGCAGTTCCGGTCGGTCCAGTCCATCATGGGTGCCACGCTGAGGCGTGACGCTGAGTAAGCCTTGGAAACCAAATAATTATTCATGGTTGTTTTCTCGTGCGCCCGTTCGTTCCGGGATCGTATTTCACCGGATTTTGCCAGGTTTCGAGAGGCTTTGCGGACAAAGTTGCTACCGCGTAGCAGTTTGACGCGCTGCACCTCGCGGCAGCCATAGCGCCCCCGTCTGACATTGTGAGGCCACCATTTCCGCATTCAGAAGCACGAACCAATTTCCTCGAGATCATGAACTATGAAGACTTGAGCATGTCCGAGAACGTCATCCACATGCATCACTTTCGTGCGTCTTTGATTGCAAAAGCCCCTGCTGAGACGGCAGCGGACGACGGTCAGGTCCCGAGGCAAGGCCACGCTTCAACCTCACAAAGTGACGATCCGACAACTTCAGGTAATCGCCGCAAGTCCAATGCTAAGTCTCGCAGCGTTGAACCGAACATACAAGAGGTCCCGGGGGAGTACGGCAAGCGCTCGTTCCGCGTGCAGATCCGCAAGAGTTACGAAGGCGTCAATCAAGCTTCACAAAAACGTTCCCTACGCTGAGCGTGGCGCGAAGGTGGAAGAGAAAGAAGCTCGCAGAAATCGAGATCAACGGTTTCAAGACCGCGGCAAGAAGCCACGACACTGTCACCGATGCATTCAATGCGCGTCTGGCCGCTCACAAACATCTCGGCCGTTCAGGCCGGCAACAGCTCGAATGGCTCAAGGCAAGCGACTTTGGCAAGAAGAAGCTAGGTCATGTTGACAAATGGCGTATCCAGAGGCGGATCGAGGTGATGTCGATGAAGCCTGGGAAGCTCTCGGCGGTCTTGTCGTAGCGGGTAGGCGACGCGGCGGGCGTTCTTGAGCTTGTTGAAGCACCGCTCGGCAAGGTTCCGCAGCCGGTAGGGCTTGCGGTCGACAGCCACGCGCAGTTTCCGTGACTTCCGCATGGGTGTCGCGGGCACGACGTTGCGCGCCTCCATGTTTTACGAACCTTGTCAGAGGCATGGCCGCGATCGGCCAGCAGGACGCAAGGTTCCGGCAGGTTGTCGTCCAGGACCGGATCGAAGCCCAGATGGTCCGACGTCTGGCCCGGCGAAATATGCGACCTCATGGGGGGCCTGCACCGTTGACCCGGAGGTGGATCTTGGTCGCGAAGTGGAAGGTGGTCCAGAAAACGATCCAGTGGATCGTTTTCCCACCGGACGCTCTCGAACGGCCGAAACCTTGTCTCGGAGTCCCCCTTTTGCGCCCGCTGTCCGGATGATGGGCGCGGACTACGGTGCTGTCGATCATCTGAAGGGCGTCGGGAACCAGCCCGCTTTCGTTCGATGCGCCCATGATCTGCTCCCGGAACCCCGCGAGGGTCCACCGCCGAAACCGGCGGTGGACGCTGGACCACTTGCCGAACTTTTCGGGCAGGTCGCGCCAAGGCGATCCCGTCCGTGCGATCCAGAAAATGCCGTCCAGACCAGGACGATTGTTCAGGGGTCTGCGGCCGTTCGGCGCGCGAACGGCGAGGATGGAGCGTTCATGGAACGCCCACTCGTCGTCCGGCATCAGGTCCCGTGCCAAGCTGGTCCCCATCGCAGAGACCAGCTTGAGCCATGATCAGCGCGACCTGTGAATCCCTTTTGTCAACACGGCCTAGGCACCTTGTCTTTGACATCCTTGAAGGCGAAGGCGAGTGAAACACACGCAAGCACGGTGGCCCCAAACGCCGCATCTGGCGCAAGATCCACATCGGAATCGATGAGAATACCTTGGAAATCGGGCTGCCGAGTTTACCACCAGCGACGTGGGCGACGCCTCCATGCTGCCCGAACTGCTCGACTAGATCCCCTCCAATCAGGAGATCGGCATACAGGATCAGCGTAAGCGTTTGCTGGAAATCACCGGCCGTTCAGCTTGACGACTTGAAGTTCCAGGGCAGCAGGTCGTCGATGTCGCTTTGCGGGTGGCCGTTGGCGATCGCCGTCAGGGTGGCTTTGAGGTAGGCGAAGGGCTCGACGCCGTTGATCTTGCAGGTTCCGATCAGTGACCCGATGCGGCCCCACGCGACGCCGCCCTCGTCATGGCCGGCGAAGAGCGCATTCTTGCGATTGAGGGCGATGGGGCGGATCAGGTTTTCGACCCTGTTGGAGTCGATCTCGATGCGCCCGTCGGTCAGGAAGGTTTGCAGCCGCTCCCAGTGGTTATGGATGTAGGTCAGCTTTTCGCCCAACCGGGACTTGGTGGAGATCTTTCGGCGTTGTGCCTGAAGCCA
>NZ_JAOTBD010000014.1 GCF_026162625.1 Paracoccus beibuensis
ATCGGGGCGCCGGTGCAAAGCCAGCCTTTGCCGCGACAACGCCAAACACCGAAGCGGCATGCCTGCCCAAAGCCCGCCCGATACCACTCAGCGTCTCCCCGGCCTTCCAACGGCGCCAGAGTTCGGTCTTCTGATCATGCGACAAGCCCGGGCGACCGGTTCGTGCCATCGCGGGTCCCTCCAGAACATCTCGGATCAAAGATGTTGCGCTGACAGGTTGAACCCACCGGTGGCTTCCATGACAGTATCATGACGCGGCCCCGCTGGCGGGGCAGGCTGTTCTTAAAGCCCGGTATTCTTTTTCGCATCAAGTTGATAGCAATAGGATATCCGAGGACTGATCTCGTGAATATGCGGAGAACTGCATCATGCGTGCGTATAGACTTGTGGTTGTTTTGATCGCCGTTCTTTTCGGTTCGATGGCTTCGGCCGCGTCCGTTCAGAACATCGATGTCAGGCTCGGCTTTGCCGGGCACACGTATTACAATACCATCGTGCGGAATTCTTCCGGAGAGGTCCTCTTTCCGGACGAGCCCGAGATGCTGGGCGGCGTGCTTGAACAGGCAGACGACATCTGGGGTCTTCCCCGCCTGTTCGATTTCGCGGTCGGAGAGGTCCTGCGCCTGACCGCCACGATCGACGACGGCCCCGACGGCGGCGTTCTGTCCTGCAACCTGGGCGGGCTGGACTGCGCGACGGGGGCCACGCTGGACGCCAACCCGACGGACCCGCTCAGCATCTTTTACGGCACCACCGGCTGGTTCCGTGGCGGCCTGACGCCCGGCAGCACGCTGGACTATGACCTGCTGCAGTTCGCCGTCAACGTACCCACCGAAAGCGGCGATCTGGCCACCTGGTTCGTCCTGCGCGGCGAATTCGACGTGCTCGAGGACCAGCCCCAGCCGGCGCCGGTTCCGCTGCCGGCCCCTGCGCTGCTGCTGCCGGTCGGCCTGGCGGGCCTGGCGATGCTGCGCCGCGGGCAAAAGCGGCAAAGGGTCTGAAATCCCGGTCGCTTTGGCTGGGCTTGCCGCATCAAGCTGCTATGGTCCTGCCCAAGAGTGACGACAGGACCATCGACCTTGCCCAGCTTCGGCCACAGCCTCCGGGCCCATGCCGCCCGCCGGCGTCTTGACCGCAGATACCAGCCGATCGCGCGGTCTGTCCTGGCGGCGGGCTTTTCGCGGCGGGCCCGGAATCGGGTGCTGATCCTTCACCACCCGAACCGGATCTGCTGGGCCAGCATCTATCCCTATTTCCATTACGGCGCCGATCTGGCGGGCCGCTATGGCGTCGACCTGCGGGCCCTGCCCATCGATCGGATCTTCGACACCAGCGCCCCTGCGGCCGACATCGTCCTGATCCAGCCCTGGTTCACCGAGGATGTCGACCGCCTGGCCGATGCCATCGCCCGCTACCGGGCCCGTCATGACCCGACGCGCGTGGTGTTCTTGGACAGCTTCGCCCATGTCGACCTGCGCTTCGGAAAGACGCTGGAGCCGCTGGTCGATCTCTATCTGCGCAAGGGCCTGTTCCGCGACCGCAGCGACTTTCTGACGCCGCGGCTTGGCGACACGAACCTGACCGAATACTACATGACCCTTTATGGCATTCCGGGTCAGGTGGTGGACTGGCAGGTGCCGCCGGCCCTTCTGGACCGGCTGGGGCTGATGCCGAACTTTCTGACCGCGCCGCACCTGATGCCGCATTTCAAGGGCCTGCCCCCCGACCTGCAGAACCGTCCCATCGACCTGCATGCGCGGATCGCCACGAAAGGCACGCCCTGGTATCAAGCAATGCGCGAACATGCCGCCCGGGTGACGCAGGACCTGCCCGGCATCGTCACCACCCCGCGAGAGCGGATCGACCAGGCGCTTTTCCTGGACGAGATGCGCCAGTCCAAGCTCTGCTGGAGCCCCTTCGGCTATGGCGAACTGTGCTGGCGCGACATCGAGGCCTTCATGACCGGTGCCGTCCTGGTCAAGCCCGACATGGGGCATCTGGACAGTCAGCCCGACCTTTATCGGCCCGGTCAGACCTATCTGCCGGTCCGATGGGATTTCGCCGATTTCGAGGACGTGGTCCGCCGCGCCCTGGCCGATCCCGACACCTTGCAACAGATCGCACGAACGGCCTTCCAGGCCTGCCGCGATTATCTGGACCGGAACGGCTTCGTGGATGGTTGCGCGGCGCAGTTGAAAGTCTAGACAGAGAATGTCGCACGACACGCCCGCGACACAAAGGAGCCTTCATGAAAACCCTGCATGTAATGATGTGCGCCAACGACGCCTATGCCATGCCCCTGACGGTTGCGGCGCATTCGTTGCTGTTTCATGCAGGCCATGATGTCGCCGTGGAAGTGCATGTCATCTCGGACGGGATTTCGGCGGATAACAAAGCGCGGGCGGAACGGTCTTTGGCCTCGTCGCATCCGCATGCGAAGGTAGTCTGGCGGGAAATCGATACGTCCCAGTTCGACGGCATCAACTTCCGCCATTATTCAATCGTCACGTTGTTCCGTCTGCTGCTGCCACAGTTGTTCCCGCCCCAGGTGGACCGGGTGCTATATATCGACTGCGATATTGTGGTCGAACGCGACATCTCGGAACTGTGGGACATCGATCTGGGCGACAAGGCGGTCTGGGCGGTCCAGAACGGCACGGACGATGACTTGGAAAATTACGTTCTAAAGAAATTTCCAGAAATCACCGCCCCCGCCGATGGGCGCTATTTCAACGCCGGCGTGATGCTGGTGAACATGGCCGAATGGCGCCGTCAGGACGTTTCCGCCCGCACGCGCGACTTCCTGCAGTGCCACAGCGAGCGACTGGGGTTTCCCGACCAGGATGCGCTGAACGCGGTGCTTGCGGGGCATTGGGGGCACCTGCACCCGCGCTGGAACAAGCAGATCCTGCGCATGGGCCAGCCCGAGGCCGCCGACATCGGCGATCCGGGCATCCTGCACTATACCTCGCGCAAGCCCTGGACGCGCGACTATATCCAGCGGGCGAAATGGGCCTGGCACCGCGCCTATCTGCGCAGCGGGTGGCAAGGGCGCGCGGCCGCCTGCCTGACAACGGCGCGGCTCTATGGAACGCAGCTGTGGCGGTTCGGCAGCCAGCGCACCGGCGGGCGGATCGCGCGGCTGCTGAACCGCTGAGATCAGCCCTCTAGCGCGCGTTCCAGGGACACCGGATCGACCTCGAAACTGTCCAGTGAATGCTGGCGATAGATCGGGGCCGACAGGTCATAGGCGGGGCGGACATATTCGGGCTTAAGCCGCCCGCGCACCCCGGTCCACCGGCAGCCGACCTGCTGGGCCATCAGGCGATAGAAATCCGTCATGTGCCCGCAGGGCAGGATCTCGACCAGGTGGCGCAGGGGCGCGTCGGGATGGCGATAGAGCAGCGGCGCCAGGCCCGCGCCATGGATCGCGACGATTGTTTCGGCCGTGTTGAACAGCTGGAACTGGTCGGCCGGGGACAGGTCCTCGGGGTAGACGGTGGCAAAGCCGCGGGGCGCCAGGACGCTCTCGATCTCGGCCTGGTTCGAGATGCTGCGCGCGCCCCGCCGGGACAGGAACAGGTGCCGGGGCAGGTCCGGGCGGGGGCCGTCGAACAGTTGGTCGATGACGCCCGCCGCCTTCAGCCAGCGGCGGCGGTCGGGGATGGTGATGTTGCGGCTGAACCCGAAGGCGGCACCCGGCCCGGTCACCGCCCCGTCTGCGCATTGGGTGCGCAGGCCCAGGTAATCCGCCGCCTTCAGGATGAAGCCCGGCGTCCCTGCCGGCAGGATCAGGGTCATCCCACCGGGGGGCAGGTCCAGCCGGCGCATCAGCTCGAACGCCAGGGGGGCGTGCAGGTTGAGGAAATGGGACCAGTTTTCCGGACTGACGAAGCGGCAGTCCATGCCCAGATCGCCCTGCAACGGCACCGGGCCGGGGCGGCGGCGCAGCAGCGCGCGCCAGCCCTTGCGGGAGGCGGGGGCGGCCATGCGGTCCACCCGGCCATAGGGGACGGTGCCGCCCGGGACCTGACGCCCGGGCAGGGTGATCTCCTCGCAGTCGGCAACGGCGCGGTCGGTCAGGAAGGACCGGGCGGTGATCAGGCGGGACGGCTTCAGGCTGCAGCCCTGGACGGGAATTTCGGCGGTCAGGGCCTGGTCGCTCATCCAGCGCCTTCCGCGTCGAACTTTCCGTCGCTGTGGCGATAGCCGTTCAGCACCACGCCCAGCACGTTGGTATATTCCGCGACCTCGCGTTCGCAGCTGTCGAAATCGCCATAACGGGTCTGGTCGGCCCGGGCCAGGATCAGCGCGCAGTCCACGTGCTGCAGGAAGGCCCGCGCATCGTCGCCGATCAGGATCGACGGCAGGTCGAAGATCATGATGTCGGGATCATAGTCGGCCTGGATCCGGGACAGCGCGTCGCGGGTGCTGTCGGCCATCAGCAGGCGGGTCGGATCGGGATCGGGAACACCCGACAGGGCCAAGGCCAGGTTCGGCCCCACGCGGACAGCATGGTCGGAGAAATCGGTCTCTCCGCGCAGCAGCGGCGTGATCGACGGCGCGTCGCCCAGGCCCAGCTTCTGCGCGACCGTGGGCGCACGAAGGTCGAAATCGAACAGGATCGTGCGCAGTTCCGGCTGGCGGCCAAGCGCCAGCGCCAGGTTGACCGAGGTCGTGGTCTTGCCGGCCCGCGGCATGGGCGAGGTGACGGCCAGCCGGCGCCAGCCGTTCTGGCGCATCTGGTAGAGGATCTTGGTGCGCAGCACGTCGAAGGGCGTCGATTCCATCGAGGCGTCCTGCGACAGGATGCGCGCCTGGATCAGCGTGTTGCGGGTCAGGTCGACCGGCCCCAGGGCGGCCCACAGCCCGTCCCGACCGTCGGGGCGCGGGGCAGGCTTTTCGACCGGGGCCACGGGCGCCTGGCCCTGGGCGGCCCGCTGGCGGCGGGCAATCTCGAGCGCGGCTTGCAGTTTTTCCATGAGGACCTTCCCGGCAATCAGCCGAAACCGAGGCGCGAGACGACTTTCTGCGCCAGCACGTCCAACGGCATGTATTGCGTGTGCAGCCCCCACAGCCCAAGCGGGATCAGGACCAGGACGGCAGCGATCAGCGACAGCGCCACCATGCGGCGGTGACGCCGTTCGTGCCGCGTGTCGATATAGGGGATGACGGCCAGGGGCGTGATCTGGAAACGCGAACGCAGTTCACCGGGGCGGCGGATGGCGTTGTTCAGGATCTCCATCACTGCGAAGAAGCCGCCGGCCAGGCCCAGGCCCAGGCCGATGCCCATGGCCGCGATCTTCTGCCGGTTCGGTCCCGAGGGCCGGTTCGGCACGGTCGCGGCCTCGAGGACCGTGATCTGCTGCCCGCGCGAGGACGCCTCGATCCGCTCCACCGTGCGCGCCTGGCTGAGATCGGCCACGGCCGCGTTGTAGCGGGCCTGGATGTTGGCCTGGTCGCGTTCCAGCGCGCCAAGCGCGATGGAATTGGTGGCCGTGGCGGCCACGGCGGCCTGGATCAGCTCCAGCTCGCGGTTGGCCTGGTCAAGCTCGGCCTGCAGCGCCGTGGTGCGGGTGTCGATCTGCGACAGGTTCACGTCCAGAAGCGAATTGCCCGTCGCCTCTTCGGGGTTGCTGCCCACCTGTGCCTGCACGACGCCTTCGGCGGCGGTGATGCGGTTGCGCAGCGCCCTGACGCGCGGGCTGTCCTCGGTATAGATGCCAAGGACGCTGTTCAACTCGGCACGCAGCTGGGCCAGCTGCTGTTCGGCGGGGGTGGCGGGCTGGGCGGACTGGCGGATGCTGCCGGTTTCCTCGAACAGGCGCAGCATGTCCTCTCGCTGCGTGTTCAGGCTGGCGATCTCGCTTTCCAGGCGCGAGATGCGTTCCTGCAGCAGCGACTGGCGGTTCTGGTTGTAGGTCAGGTTTTCAGGCAGCGCATTGGCGTTCTGGCGCTTGAAATCCAGGATGCGGGCGTTCTGCTGGTCAAGGTCGGCGCTCAGCCGCTCGGCCTCTTGCTGATAGAAGCTCAGCCGCTCCTCGGCCCGGCCTACGCGGTTGCGGGTGTTGGTGCTGAGGACCAGCGTGGTGAATTCGTTGACCACCGCCGCCGCGACCCGCGGATCGGGCGAGGTGAAGCTGACCGTCATCATCGTGGCCTGGTCGCGCCCGCCGCTGCGGTTGATCGAGGCGCTGGAGCGCATGCGCTGCACTTTTTCGTCGACGCTCAGTTCCAGGTCGGCGGGAAACACGTTCAGCTTGTTGGCGATGTCGATCAGGTTGGCGCGGGTCATCAACTGCTGTTCGATGATGTCCAGGCTTTGCGCACCGCCGGTCTGGCCGCCGTCTTCCTGCAGGATCTGCGGATCCTGGACAAGCAGGCGCGCCGAGGTCGTATAGGTCGAAGGCGCCCGTATGGCGGAGACCGCCCCGAAGGCCGAACAGACGATCACCAGCGCCAGCATCACCGGCAGGCGCCGCAAGAGAAGCGACCAGTAAAAACGGATGTCGATCATGGGCAGCCCCGTGGCGACAGCGGTCGGCCTCTGATGCTGCTTTCGGGATACCAAGTCACTTCGTCAAACTCTCCACTGGAACAAGGGTTGTATAGTCCTGACAGACAAGATTTGGCCAGCATGCAGAGCGGATCGAAAGCCATTGTTTAGGCAAAAGTGACATTATCTTTCTCCGTCGCCCGCGATTTTCCGACCTGACGCAACGGCAGGCATTCCGGGCAAGCCTGCCCTTCCGGCCTTCGGGTCTTCGGGCTATGAGGGATGCGACTGCCAATGAACGGGGCTTGCCATGATCGACTGGTCCGCACGACACCAACCCGGCACGGCCCTGCAGGTCAATGTCGCGACGCTGCCCGCCCTGCTGGCCGACCTGCGGCGGCACTTCCAGAGCGGCCGCGGCTTCGCGCTGGCCACGCTGAACCTGGATCACCTGGTCAAGCTGCGCAGCAATCCAGCTTTCGCCAGCGCCTATCGGGCCCACAGCCATGTCACCGCCGACGGCAACCCGGTGGTGTGGCTGTCGCGCCTGGCGGGGCGGCGGGTCGACCTGATCCCCGGCTCGGACCTGGTCGGTCCGGTGACGCGTCTTGCGGCCGAGACGGAAACCCCCGTCGCGCTGTTCGGCGCCACCGAGCAGGCTCTGGCCGCGGCCGCGACGGCGCTGTGCCGCGATGCGCCGGGGCTGCGCATCGTTGCCCGCATCGCGCCGCCGATGGGGTTCGATCCGGCGGGTCCCGCAGCCGACGCGGCCATCCGCGACATCGGCGCATCGGGCGCGGGGCTTTGCCTGCTGGCGCTTGGCGCCCCAAAGCAAGAGATTTTCGCCGCCCATGCCGCCGCCCGCCTGCCGCAGACCGGGTTCATGTCGATCGGGGCAGGGCTGGATTTCCTGGCCGGGACGCAGGCGCGGGCGCCGCGATGGGTGCGGCGGATCGCGGCGGAATGGCTGTGGCGGCTGGCCAGCAGCCCGCGCCGCCTGGCGGGCCGCTATGCCCGCTGCTTCGCGATCCTGCCGGGGCAGGCGCTTGACGCGCTGCGCGCCCGCAGGGGGTGATCCGTCAGGACAGGTCGCGCTTGACCTCGGCCTCGCGCGCGAGGACCAGGCGGGCCGGCGGGCGTTCGGCAGGCTGCGCCGTCAGGATCAGCCCGTCGGCGATCAGCTCCTCGATCACTTCGGACGTCACGACCGGATGGCCCCCCGCCGCGCCATAGACCAGCGCCAGGTCCGCGATCTTGTTGATCATGCGCGGGATGCCCGCCGCCTCGGCATGGATGCGCGCGGCGGCCGCGCCGTCGATTTCATGGCCCTTTCCGCCGGCCTGGACCAGCCGGTGGCGGATATAGTCGGCCGAGCCCTTCATATCGAAACCTTCCAGGTGAAAGGTCGCGCTGACCCGCTGCGCGAACTGGCGCAGTTCGGGGCGGGTGATGATCTCTCGCAGTTCGGGCTGGCCCAGCAGGAACAGCTGCAGCAGCTCATCCGTGCCGGAATTGATGTTGGTCAGCATCCGCAGTTCTTCCAGCATCTCGGCGCCCAGGTTCTGCGCCTCGTCGAAGATCAGCACGACCAGCCGGCCGGCGGCGTATTCTGACAGCACGAAGTCCTGGAAGGTCTGGAACAGGCGGACATAGTCGGCCTCGGACGGGGCGGGGATGTCGAAGGCGTTCAGGATCCAGCGCAAGAGGTCGCCCCGGTTCCCCCGCGCGTTCGAGATCAGCCCCACCCGCATCTGCGCATCGGTCTGGCGCAGCAGGGCATGGATCAGCGTGGTCTTGCCCGTTCCCACCTCGCCTGTGACGACGGTCAGGGGCGCCCGCGTCATCAGTCCGTATTCCAGGACGGTGAACGCCTTGCGGTGCCGGTCGGACCAGAACAGCATCGCGGGATCGGGCAGGATCGAGAAGGGACGGACCCGGAAGCCGTAGTGATCAAGATAGAACTGGCTCACGACTGGCTCCGTGGATGATGCGTGCCCTGTATAGCCTGCGATGCCCTGTCCGACCAGACAGGGGCGGTCACGTAACTGTCTAAAAACAGGGGCACGCCCGGAGGCCTATCACGAATCAAATCTTAATGGATGCCGAGGTTTTTGCAGCCGTTGGCAACCTGAAGTAGATTATAAATAATTAAATGCAACTTAATCGTAATGTCGGTCCCGGAAAATAGAACCAGCCCCCCCGACATACCGATAAAGTTTTAATCAATCTTTAAAGTTGCGGTTCAGATTGTCGAAATGGCGTGGTAGCGTGCACGGGCTGGCATAGGATGGACGGTGGCATGTGTAGGTCGCTTCAAGTTCTTCCGGGTGCGGTTGTCAGCAAGTGTCCACGGTAAGTTCTCCTGCGGGAGAGGAGTTTTCGACGATGACGATACGGGCAACAGATTTCGAACCTGCCTTCTCTGCACACGACCTTATTCGCGAACCTCGCCTTGTCCCGGCCCTGGGCCACGCCGCGCGCGGGGGCATCTATCGCAACGGCGTCAAGCGCCTGACCGAAACCTTCCTGATCCTGGCTGCGGCACCTGTCGTGCTGCCCCTGATCCTGCTGATGGCGCTGGTCATCGCCTGCGACGGCGCCAACCCGTTCTTTGCCCAGAAGCGGATCGGCCAGGGCGGCCGCGTGTTCCGCATCTGGAAGCTGCGCACCATGGTCGCGGACGCCGAAAGGCAGCTGACGACCTATCTGGAGCAGAATTCCGAAGCACGCGAGGAATGGGCCCGGACGCAGAAGCTGAAGAGCGACCCCCGCGTGACCTGGATCGGGCGCGTCCTGCGCAAATGCTCGATGGACGAGCTGCCGCAGCTGTTCAACGTGCTCAACGGCACCATGTCGCTGGTCGGCCCGCGGCCGATGATGGTCGACCAGGCCCCGCTCTATTTCGGGAAGGCCTATCACCGCCTGCGCCCCGGCATCACCGGCCTGTGGCAGATCTCGGCGCGCAACGAATCCGAATTCATCGCCCGCGTGCGCTATGACGAGGTCTATGACCGCTGCCTGTCCTTCCGGAATGATCTTGGCATCCTGCTCCGGACGGTTAAGGTGGTGCTGCGCGGCACCGGATACTGAAGCCGCGGCCATTTCCGCGGGCAAGCGCCAGAAGGCCGCGACCGCGCCCGAGTAACGAGATCACCTGTCATGACCGCCGATAACGTCACCCGCCCTGCCCGCCGCAAAGGCCGGCAAGCCGGGCTTCGCCTGTCTGTTGCCCTGGCGCTGGGGCTTGGCCTGGCCGCCTGCAAGACCTCCGAGGAGCAGGCCGAGGAATATTACCAGTCCGCCGTCGACCTGGCCCAGAAGGGTGATATCGACCGCGCGATGGTGCAGCTGCGCAATGTCTTCAGCGAAGAAGGCACCCATTACGAGGCCCGCAAGATGCTGGCCGACCTGCACCGCGAACAGGGCCGCACCAGCGAAGCCTACAGCCAGTACCTGCGCCTGGCCGAACAGTATCCCGACGATCTGCCGACCCGCATCGCCCTGGCGCGCCTGGCGGTCGAGACCTTTCAGCAGGAAGAGTTCGAACGCCACGCCATCCGCGCGCAGGAAATCGCGCCCGACGATCCCGACGTGCAGGCCATCAACCTGGCCTATCGCTATCTGAACGTCGAGAATGACGAAGAGGCCCGGCAGGAGGTGGTGAAGGCCGCCATGAGCCTGGCCGAGACGCGTCCAGACGACGTTCTGCTGCTGAATATCCTGCTGGACCAGGCGGCGCGCGACAAGGACCTGGAACGCTCGGGCGAACTGATCGACCGGCTGATCACGTTGGAGCCCGACAACCCGCTGCGCTATCGCCAGCGGCTGGCATGGCTGGCGGAGCGGGGCGACAAGGCGGCCCTCGAGGCGCATCTGCGCGCCACGATCGACCAGTTCCCCGACGATGTCGAGGCCAAGGCGAACCTGGTCAACTTCTATGTTTCGGAAGATCGCATGGGCGATGCCGAGGCCTATCTGCGCGAGTTGGCCGAGGCCGCCCCCGAGGGGGACAACACCGCCCGCATCGACCTGATCCGCTTTGTCGAGATGACCCGCGGCCCCGAGGCCGCGCGCGAGGAAATGCAGAAGGCCCTGGATGCGGGCGGCGACCCGATGGTCTTCGGCACGCTGCTGGCGGGGACCGACTACGCCGCCGGCCGCCGGGACGAGGCGATCGCGGCCGTCCAGGCGCTGCTGGAGGAGCGGCCCGAACCCTCGGCCGAGAGGCGCAACGTCCAGGTCCAGCTGGCCCGGATGCTGTCCGGCGCGGGCCGCGACGACGAGGCCCGCCCCATCGTGTCGCAGGTTCTGGCCGAGGAAGCGGGCCATGTCGGCGCACTGAAGATGCAGGCCGGATGGGACATCGAGGCCGACCGTACGGACGATGCCATCCTGGCGCTGCGCGCAGCCCTGGACCACGATGCCGACGACACCGAGGCGCTGAGCCTGATGGCCGACGCCTATTACCGCGCCGGAGAGTCCGACCTGACGCGCGACTTCCTGGCGCGTGCCGCCGAAGCCTCGGGCAATGCGCCGTCCGAGACGCTGCGCTATGCCCGCTCGCTTCTGGCCGAGGGGCGCACTCGTCCGGCCGAGGACGCGCTGCTGCCCGCGCTGCAGAACGATAACGACAATGTCGAGCTGCTGTCGCTCTTGGGGCGCGTTTACCTGGAAATGCCGGACATGCCGCGCGCCAAGGGGGTCACCGACCGCCTGACCGAGATCGGCAGCCCCGAAGCCGTCCGCGCCGCGCGCGAACTGGAAGTGGCACAGCTGAGCCAGGAAGACGGCCAGCAGGCCGCGCTTGAATATCTGCAGGACCTGGCCGCGCAGGGCGAAGGGTCGATCGAGACGCAGTTGGACCTGCTGCGCGCCCGGCTGAGTGCCGGTGATCTTGACAGCGCCCAGTCCCAGCTGGACCAGCTGTTGGCGGATCAGCCCGACAACAGCCTGGTCCGCCAGGCCCAGGCCGCGCTGGCCGCTGCCAGGGGCGATGCTGCCGGTGCCCGGCAGGTGCTGGACGCGCTGATCGCCGATGTGCCATCCGATCCGGCGCCGCACCTGATGCGCCTGCGCCTGGTTGCACAGGCGGAAGGCGCCACGGCCGCCGTCGAGGCCGTGAACGCAAGCCTGGAGCAGCTGCCCGACAACCCTGACCTGCAGTGGGCCAAGGCCAGCCTGCTGGAGGCCGAGGGCGATGTCGACGGGGCCATTGCGATTTTCGAGGATCTCTATGCGCGGCAGTCCAGCTCGATCATCCTGGCCAACAACCTGGCCAGCCTGATCGCGACGCATCACGCTGACGACCCCGAACGCATCGCGCGCGCCACCGTCGTGGCGCAGCGCCTGCGCAACACTACGGTGCCGCCCTTCATGGATACCTATGGCTGGCTGTTGCACCTGAACGGAGACAGCGAGGCGGCACTGCCCTATCTTCAGGGCGCGGCCGAGGGCCTGCCCGGGGACGCGGCGGTCCAGATGCATCTGGGTATCGTCCAGGCCGCCCTTGGTCGCGTCGACGAGGCAGAGGCGCAGCTGGCCCGCGGCCTGGAACTGGCAGGCGAACTGCAGGGCAGCACCGTGACCGCTGCCAGGACGACGCTGGAAAACCTCCGTGCGCCCGCGCCGGACCCCGATGCGGCTGCCGCCCCCGAAGGGGCTGCGGCGGAAGCGGCCAGCGAAACCAACTGAGCGCTGTCGCCCCAAGGTTCTTGTGGCCTTGGGGCGACAGCGTCCCGTCAACCGGGAATTAACCGGTGCGGAGTAGATGAAAGAGTTGCGCCGTCGTGGGCATATCTGCCTTATTGATCGGCAGAGGGAAGGAAGACGTGATGAAAACCCTGTTGCGCATGCTGTTGGGCCTGGCCCTGTGCCTGCCCCTGTTCTGGACCGCCGGCGCCGAGGCGCAGGAATACCGCGTCCGGTCAGGCGACCGGCTGACGATCGAGGTGCTGGAGGACAATACCCTGAACCGCACGGTTCCGGTGCTGCCGGGGGGGACGATCAACTTCCCCTATGCCGGCAGCCTGCAGGTGGCGGGGCAATCGCCCACCGCGATCAGCAACCGCATCTCTCAATCGTTGTCGGGCGTGCTGGCCTCGCCGCCCACGGTCTTCGTGTCGGTCGCGCCGCTCGAGCCCGTTCCGACGATGGAGGCGCCCGAGGAGGTTCTGATCAACGTCTATGTCATGGGCGAAGCCTCGGCGCCCGGCGCCAAGACGGTGCCGCCGGGGACGACCTTCCTGCAGGCCCTGTCCCAGGCCGGCGGCCTGACCCCCTTCGCCGCGACCAAGCGCATCCAGCTGCGCCGTCCGTCGCTGCCCGGCCAGGTGGTGTCGATCAACTACGACGCCATCATGCGCGGCGCCGCCATGTCCCAGGACCCGGTCCTGGCCGAAGGCGACGTGATCATCATTCCTGAAAGACGGCTGTTCGAATGACCTTTTCCCGGCCAGCTTCGCCGGCCTCCAGACGCCTTGCGGCCGCCCTGCTTCTTGGGGCGGCATGTCTTCCCCGGGCCGCCGCCGCGCAGGATGAGGATCTTGCGCCCCGCGCGCGGCTGACGGTCACGCAGCAGCTGTCGATCGACGACGGCAACCTGATCGGCGTGACGCCCTTGGACCTGTCGCTGCAGACGGGAACGCGATCGCAGATCCTCAGCTTCTCGGCTTCGGCCCCCTTGCGCCAGGGCGACCCGGAAGATGACAACTTCCTGGGCGTCGGCGACCGGCAGGCGCGGCTGCTTTATCGGCGTTTCGTGCGTAATTCCTCGATCGAGGTTCAGGGCCGCTATGTCGATGCCGACCTGGAACGGCTGATCTTCTTCGACGACATCATCGACGACATTGTCACCCTGGACGGCGGGCGCAGGGCCGACAGCTCTCTGCGGGGGGGATATGCCTTCGGCAGCCAGTCCAAGCTGGGGGGCGAATTCAACCTGGGCTACCTGGACCGCACCTACAAGGATACCAGCGACCCCGACCTGACCGACAGCAACACCGTCGAAGGCAGCGGCACCATCTATCTGGAGCCCACGCCCCTGATCCGGGCCCGGATCCTGGCCTCGGGGTTGGAGACCGACAGCGATGGGGGGACCGACACGCGCAGCCACCGCTTCGGCGCCGGCGCGTCGATGCAGGTCAACCGCCTGGTCAACCTGGATGTGGAGCTGGCGCAGGCCCATACCCGCCGCGAGGATCAGCAGGATGGCAGCGTCGAGGAGAGCGATGGCCTGTCGGTTCGGTCGTCGCTGACCTATCTGCGGCCCGATGGCGAGGTCACCCTGTCTCTGAGCAGCGATCCGGGCACCAAGGGACGACGCGACCGGGTGCGGATCGGCCGCAGCTTCGAACGACCGGGCTATGAGTTGGCCATCGGCGCCGGTCTTACCCGGCTGGACGAGGGCGATCCCGATCCCACCTTCCAGCTGACCTATTCCACCCAGCCGAGCCGCCTGTCCAGCCTGAGCGCCAGCCTGCAGCGCGAAGCGATTTCGGATCTGGACGGCAACGAGGCGATCAACACCAGCCTGCGCAGCAGCTATTCCCGGCAACTGTCCGAACAGTCCTCGATCGGGATTTCCCTGTTCTACCGCCAAAGCGAAGTGCAGCGCGGCGACAAGGAGGATGCGCGCAGCACGGCCCTGGACATCAACTATTCCCACGCGATCGGGCGCGATTTCTCAGTGGTCGCCGGCCTGAACGTGACCCGGTCACGCGAAAGCGGCGGGCTGCGCGACGACGATGACGAGGAACGGATCTATGTGGGGCTGAGCCGCAGCTTCGACTTCATGCCGTAAGGCAGGTCAGCCTGCGGTGCCCGACCTTCAGCATCAGCGCGGCCAGTGCCACGACCAGGAACAGCCCCGACCCCGACAGCGGCACCGGCGCCAGCGGGGGCAGGTCCGGATCTTCTCCTCCGCCCGTATGGGTGTCGTCACCCGGCCCCGGGTCGGGACGGGGCCCCGGCTTTCCATCATCCGGCCTGTCGTTCCCGCCGCTGCCGCTGCCCCCGAAAAACCCGGGAAATCCGCTGGTTCTGCCATAGTTCTGGGCTGCTCCCGGCGTCGGTGTCGCCAAAAGATGCATGCCAGAGGCAGGCAGTTCGGGAAGAAAGGGCATCGGCATGTCGGGCAGGAAGGCGAAAGCATCCACCGGTCCGTCATACTTTGCCAGATAGGCGTCGTCGCCCGACACGACCAGAACGGCACGGTCGCCATACTGATCGCGCTGCATGACCCAGGCCGCGGGGCGGAAGCCCATGCCGGGAAAGAAGCTCAGGCAGGGCTGTTCCACGGAGCAGAGGGGCTGCTCGGCCAGATCGGGAAGATCCGACAGGCAAATTAGCCCCTCGACATCCGCACAGACCACAGGGTCGTCGGAGATGGCCATCTGATTACTGGTTAAAGAGGTCACTAACTACGGGTTTATGAGTAGCCAAAAACCGCAAAAGAGCGAACTTATCCTTTCGGTCAGGTTGCGGAAGCTTCTTGGTTAATTATCTGAAGTTTAACAACTTCCAGTTGATATGGCGCAACCTGACCGAGGGAGCCGAAGTCCGGCGGGTGATGCCGCCGCAAGCACAAGCACGAATTGCGCCAGAAAAGGCTTCATTCGTGCTGTGGTTGTTATTATCTTATGGATATACGAATCGTGGCGGGCATGCCGAGGTGGCAAGCGCAAAACGCTTCAAACTTGAATTGATGCTTGCTTGGTCATCGGCCGCCAAAGCCTCAGAATGGGGCATCTTCTGCACAGGGGACTCTTGAAATGATCGCCTTGGTCCTTTTCCTCGCCGTGTCAGGATCGTTCCTGTCCTCGGGTATGCTGCTTGTGCAGGGTGCTTCCTGGGGCATGGTCGGCCTTGGCTATGTTGCGGGGGGGTGGGCTGGACTGGCGGTCGGGGGCCTGCTTCTGGCCTTGTGGCGTCTTCTTCTGAATGTACCTGCCCTGTCGAATCTGACACCGGCAGAAGATCGGTCATGATCCGTCCCCGGACCTGACGGTCGGGAAAAGAGTTGCACGGCCTGAACGTCGCTTCTAGCGCGGTGATTTCGCATGTCGTGCAAAATTTCATCCGCCTGTTACGTGATGTCGTCTTTCTGTTAACCTTTTCCTCAAATGTCCCCCGCAGCGCCCCATCCGGGGCCTGACACCAATGGGGGACATTCATGAGAGCGACTTTCCTGAAATTCGCAGCCGGGCTTTCGGCCGTGGCTATCCTGGCACCGGCCGGCCACGCCGCCACCTATGACACACTGACGGGCGAAGCGCCGATCGTCGTCGCCCATCGCGGCGCCAGCGGCTATCTGCCCGAGGAAACGCTGGGGTCCTATGAACTGGCCATCAGGCTGGGCGCCGACTACATCGAGCCAGATGTCCAGATGACCAGCGACGGCCACCTGGTCGCCATGCACGATTCCACGCTGACCCGCACCACCGATGTCGAAGACCTGTTCGAGCAGCGCAACGGCAGCTATCGCGTCGGCGACTTCACCCTGGCCGAGATCAAGTCCCTGACGGTCAACCCGACCGGCGCCCTGTCCAAGCCCGACTCGACCTATCCGGGCTTCACGCCCAGCATGGCCGATCCCTACAAGGTTCCCACCCTGGACGAGGTCCTGGGCTTTCTGGCCGACTACAACAGCGACAACGGCACGTCGGTCGGCATCTATCCGGAATCGAAACATCCGTTCGATGCCGAAAAGAACGCCAAGATCGTCCAGAGCCTGAAGAACCACGGCTTCACCGACGCGACCGACAAGGTGATCCTGCAATCCTTCGCGCGCGAATCCGTGATCGACCTGGGCAACCTGCTGGGCCAGAACGGCATGATCGCCGAAGTGGCGCAGCTGGGCTCGGTGCGCCAGGAAGAGGGTGCCTATGGCGTCAGCGGCAGCGACGGCTTCTACAACCTGGAAAGCATCGCCCAGATCGCAACCGGCGTCGGCGTCAGCTATGGGGGCATCACCGAGGCCTTCATCCGCGAAGCGCACGGCCTGGGCCTGAAGGTCCATGCCTATACCTTCCGCCCGCTGAGCGAGGAGGAAGCCTTTGCCATGATGACGCCGCTGCTGTCCTGGGGTCTGGACGGGTTCTTCACCGACTATACCGACTTTGGCCGCACGGTCGTGGACGCGATGCAGCCGGCCCCCGTTCCGCTGCCCGCTGCCATGCCGATGCTGCTGGCAGGCCTGGGCGGCTTGGCCTGGATGCGCCGCCGCAAGAAGGCGGCCTAAGCGCCAATCTGGCGGAAACGTCCCGTTATCCCGGGCAGATGGCCCGGGATGACGCCTGACACGCACCCACTGGTCACCGCAGCGGGAATTTGGCACAAGCTGGGCCAGACGCAGAGGTGGCCAGAAGGCTTGCCTTCGACAACGTCACCCCATCGCGTTTTCAAGGTTGCTGGGTCTTCATGCTCAAGTTTCTCAGTTCGACCAGCGGGCGCGGCGCAAGCTGGACCACCTTCGGGTTTGTCGCCAGCTATGGCATCCGGCTGCTGTCCACCCTGGTCCTGACACGGCTTCTGGCCCCGGACGTCTTCGGTCTGATGAGCCTGGCCTGGGTCTTCATCGGCGCCATCTCGATGCTGAGCGATATCGGCACGATCCCGTCGGTCATCCGCAGCCCGCGCGGCGACGAGAAGGTCTTCCTGGATACAGCCTGGTCGATCCAGGCCATGCGCGGCCTGTGGATCGGCGGGCTGACGCTGCTGATCGCCTGGCCGGTGTCACGGCTTTATGACGAGCCGCAGCTTTTCCCCATCATCTGCGCCATTGCCGTGATGCCGGTGATCGGCGGGTTGAACTCGATTGCGGCAGCGACGTGCCGGCGCCACATGCAACTGCGGCAACTGACGCTGCTGGGCATGTTCTCGCAGATCTTCACGACATGCGCCAATGTCGCCTTTGCCTGGTGGCTGCAATCGGTCTGGTCCCTTGTTCTGGGATCGATCGCGGGTGCGCTGTTCGGCGTGATCCTCAGCTATGTCTGGCTGCCGCGCTATCGGCCCCGACTGACCTTCGATCGGGATGTGATGGCCGAGATCGTGACCTTCGGCCGCTGGATCCTGCTGGGCACGCTGTTCACCTACCTGGGCGGCAAGGGCTCGACCGCGATCATGGGTTTCGAGGTTCCCGTCGAGATCCTGGGGATGATCACCCTCGCGTCGACCATTGCCTGGGCCTTGGGTGATCTGGTCAGCCGGGTCCTGGACCAGGTGGCCTTTCCCACGATGGCCCGGCTTCACCGCGAGGGGCGGCCGCTGAACTCTCCGGTCGACAAGGTCAAGAAGATCAGCCTCTTTGCCATCCTGCCCTGCTTCCTGGTCCTGAGCTTCGTCAGCCAGCCGCTGATCGATCTGCTTTATGATCAGCGTTACACCATGGCTGGAAGTTTCCTGGCCCTGCTGTCCCTGAACGGCGCCATCGGAATCCTGTCCATGCCCTATCAGAATGCCATGCTGGCCGCCGGAAACAGCCGCGGCCATTCGATCGTCATGGGGGCCTTCTCGATCTCGCGAATCGTGCTGATGGTGATCGGCGCCCATTTCTACGGTATCTACGGGCTGCTGACCGGGCTCGGCGCGGGTGGTCTTGTCACCTACGCTATCTCGATCTGGATGGCCCGCAAGAGCGGGATCGGCAGCCTGGCATATGACCTGATTTTTCTTGCCATCACCTTGCCGGTATACCTTTATACCCTGACGACACTGGGGACACCGCTCGCCTGATATAATCTGTTTGAATCCGGCGGCCTGTCCTGAATACCCTGGACAAATAAGTGCTGTTGAGATCAATTTTTTATCGGGTGGGTTATGGCAGAAGAACGAACGTCCTCCTCCGTGAATAGGGCGATGCTGGATATCTATCGCTCTTTCCTGAAAGATATCAGGGAAGACGCCCGGAATTATTCGGTGGTCGATTACCCTGCATACAACAACATGGGGGACCTCGCGATCTGGATGGGGCAACGGCAGGTCTTGCGCGATGTCTTCAGGAAAGACCCGCGCTATGTCGCGTCGCAGCAGGACTATCGCAAGGATATCGACAAGTTCTGCACGGACGGCATCATCTTCATCAATGGCGGCGGGAATTTCGGAAACCTGTGGCCGTCTCACCAGGAATTCCGCCTGCGGATCATCCGGGACTATCCCCACAGGAAGATCGTCCAGCTTCCCCAGTCGATCTGCTTTTCGGGGCCCGAGCATCTCGAGGAGACGAAATCCCTGATCGGGTCGCACAAGAATTTCCACCTCTGCGTTCGGGATCAGACGTCCTTCGATTTCGCTGTGCGCGAATTTGATTGCCCGGTCTATATGGCACCCGACGCGGCGCACTGCATTCCCACGTATTCGGCGGAAACTGCGACAAGGGAAATATTCTCGCTTGTCCGGCGAGACAAGGAAAGTTCGATCCCCGACCTTCGCGATCTTCTGTCCCAGTACGGTCCCACGGCGGATTGGGAAGGGATCGACCGGTATTTCTATGAAAACGAGGGTGCCATCGACAGGCTTTTCCGGCGCAGGCTGCAGTACAAGTTTTCATCTTCCAGGATCATGATGTCATATCGGCTGAAGATGTATGATCGCCTGGCCCGGAACTCCATCGACAAGGGCACTAAGCTTCTGTCCCAGGGCGAAATGATCGTCTCGGACCGCCTGCATGCGCATATCATCTGCGTTCTGATGGGCAAGCGTCACATCGCCATCGACAATGCGAACGGGAAGGTCGGGGAATACATCAGAAAGTGGGGCGACTTCGGCTTGACCCGCTTGGTCGAATCCAGGAAATCGCTGCTGCAAAGTCTTGAAACCTCGCGACCCTTGCCTGCGGTTTGACAATCGCGGCCCTGGGCTGGATACCGGTCCAAGCAAGCACCAGCGGAACCTGCAGGTCCGGGTGATTTCAGACGTGCCGAAGGATGCCGGAAGGGAAGATGACCTTAGAAGATGCCGGTAATCCGGTGCGGCTTTCCGTGGTCATGCCGGTATTCGACGCCGCGCGTTATCTTCCCGCGGCGTTGGACAGCGTCCTGGGGCAGAGCTTTGCCGATTTCGAATTCCGGATCCATGACGACGGCAGCCGGGACGACAGTTGGGCGATACTGACCGACTATGCGGCCCGGGACGCGCGCATCCGCATCAGCCGGGGGCCGAACCAAGGTTTGCCCGCGACGCTGAACCGGATGATCAAGGACGCCTCGGGAGAGTTGATCGCCCGGTTCGATGCCGACGACCTGTGCCTGCCGGACCGCTTTGAAAGGCAGGTCGCCCGGTTCGACCGTGATCCCGGCCTTGTGGTTTCAGGCGGCGCGGCACAGATCATCGATGCAGACGGTTATCCTATCTCGGTCAAGTTTCTGCCGCGAACCCATGACGACATCGACAATCTGAACCTGCGGGGCAAGACGTCGTTCCAGCACCCCGCCGTCATGATGCGCCGGGACGCGGTGCTGGCCGTGGGCGGGTATCACCCGGATTTTCACGGCGCCGAGGATCACGACCTGTGGCTGCGCCTGGCCGAGATCGGGCGGCTGGAAAACCTGCCGGACGTGCTGATCCGCTATCGCATTCATGACAGCAGCATCAGCAGCACCAAGCGCGACCTTCAGCGCCAGCTGTGCCTGCGCGCCTGCAAGGCCGCATGGCAGCGCCGCGGCATCACCGACGGGCGGTTCGAATACCAGGAATGGCGGATGGGCGACGACGCGCAGTCCCGGCTGGCCTTCACCATCGATTATGCCTGGCAGGCCTGGTCGCATGGCTATCGCGGCAGCTGGCGTCACTATGCGCTGAAGGCGCTGCGCCAGGCGCCGTCGTCCAAAGCCGCCTGGAAGGTGCTTCTGGTCGGGGCGCTGCGTCGCCCGAAGGTGCGGTCATGACTGACGTTTCGGTCGTCATGCCGGCGCGCAACGCCGCCGCGACCATTGTCGAGGCGCTGAACTCGCTGCGCGACCAGGCCCCCCTGGCCGAGATCATCGTGATCGACGACGGATCGACCGATGACACCGCCAGCCGCATCGCTGCCCTGAACGACGACCGCATCCGCATCCTGCCCGGCCCGCAGAGCGGCATCTCGGCCGCGCTGAACGCAGGCTTCCTGGCCGCGCGTCATCCGCTGGTCGCGCGGTGCGATGCGGACGACCTGTATCTGCCCGGCCGGCTGGCGACCCAGGTGGACTGGCTGTCACGCCACCCGGATCATGTCGCCGTCTCGGGCGGGTTTCTCAGCCTGGACGGGCGCGGGCGGATCCTGGCGCGACTTGCAGCCGAAGGTCCCGCACGCGAGGTGACCGCAGATCTGCGGTCGGGCCATGCCGTGACCCACCTGTGCACCTGGCTGATCCGGCGCGAGGCGCTGCTGAAAACAGGGGGGGCGCGTTCCTGGTTCGTAACGGCCGAGGATGTCGACCTGCAGTTCCGCCTGTCGTTTCTGGGCCCCGTCTGGCACCTGCCCGACCCGGTTTACGGATACAGGCTGCATGATGGCTCGATCACGCATGGCCGCCGTGCGGCGCAGTTGACGTTCTACGATATCGCCGCCCGCGATTTCGCGCATGAGCGGGGCCGGACGGGCACCGACGCGCTGGAACAAGGATGCCCGCCCGACCTGCCGGACTTCCCCGATGAGGACAGTCCCCGAAACACCGCCGCCCGGCAGATGGCGGGGCATCTGGTGTCGCAGGCATGGCGCTGCCACCTGAATGGCCAGCGCGGAACGGGACTGCGCCTGATGGTCCGGGCCTTGGCGCAGGACCCCTGGACGTGGGGCCATTGGCGGGGGCTGGTCGTGATGACGGCCAAGTCGCTCTGTCCAGGACGCAGCTGAGGCAGGACGGACGGCATTGGCCGCGGCCATTCGACCAAAGTCCGATTTAACCTGACCAACCGAAGCCATTCCAATAGCTTTCAAGAAATGGCGCGACATTCGTGTTGCCGCCGGGTCGGGATTTTTTTCGTGCGGGGGCCGGTTAAGCTGGTCAGGAATTCGGGTGGTGCAAAGTCATGTCACACTCTGGCGATAGACGATCAATCAATTCGATGCAGCACATTCAGATATTGCACATGCAAAAGCAGCATTCCGCCGAGAGCGGGCTCTCCACCTTTCAACCCCAGCGATCTCTGCTAGGTGCTGCGCCTATCAAAGAGGCCCTCATGGCCCGAACGCACTCTCCGCATGATCAAAGGGACAGCTAATGCTTTTGCGCGACCTTATTATGGCCATACCCAGTCTTGCCACGCCACACCAGCCGCAGATCCGCACCGAGCAAACCACCTTTGCCAATCCGTTCCAGATGGAGCAGCAGCTCGAAACGGGTTCTTCGAACCTGCGCGAATTCTATCAGGCCAACAATGTGGATGCTGCGCGGCCGGCCCTGCCTGTGAATACCGAACCCCAGCCCGAACCCCAGCCCGAGCCCGAGCCCCAGCCCGAACCTGAACCCCAGCCCGAACTGCCGCCCGCAAGCGATCCGCTCGAGCCGGGAGCGCAGTCGGGTTCGGCCATGGCCGGGCGTGTCACCATACTGGACCTGGACGTCGAGAACCCCGAGAACGTTCAGGCGGTGCGCATCCTGGAAGGCCCGGAACATGGCCACCTGAGCGTCAATCCCGACAACAGCCTGGCGCTGGTCCTGTCCGAGGATCCCGACCAGACGCAGGACCTGACCTTCCAGTACGAGGTCACCTTTGCGGATGGCAGGACCCAAGTCGTCGACACATCGGTCAATGTCGAGGCCAGCGCCGAACCGGAAGGTTGGGGCATGGGCAACTTCTACATGCTGGAACAGAGCCCGTCCGGTGAGGTCGTCGTCGAACATGGCGACAACCACCGCAAGGTCTACGTGACAGCGGGCGAACACGGCCTGAGCCAGGAAGACATCGCCAGGGCCGAAGGGCTGAGCGCCAAGAAGATCACCAGCGAATGGCTGCGCGATCATCCCGAATACGGCGCCGCGCCGGACAAGGCGCTGGCCGTGGACGTGGGGATGAGCCTCTGGTACGACGCCACCGGCCGCCGCGAGGCCCCCAATTCGAACTGGTTGCTGTTCGAGCGGGGCTATGAATACGGCGACGTGGGCCGGGTGATCAACCGCGGCGCCTCGGGCGAAAGTGCGCTGCACCCGCAATATGTCGGCGCCTATGGCGAGGGGGCCGATCCGAAACTGTCTGGCGGCATCCTGATCTTCCAGGAGCTGAGCTCTCACATCGTCATCCAGAACCTGGACGTGTCGTCGATGACCCTGCTGGGTGGCGAAAACATCCTGCTGGACGGCATGACCTTCACCAAGGACATGGTCAACCTCAAGAATACCGAGGGCCTGACCGTCCAGAACTCCGAAATCTTCGACGTGGCCAAGGACGAGCCGTTCAACGACGCAAGCACCTGGTGGGCTTCGCAGAACCGGACGAGCGGCATGTACCTGTCGGGCGTCGAGGGCGGGCTGCTGCGCGACAACGTGTTCGACCGCAATGGCTGGGCGGAAGGTTACGACTACAACCTGTCGTCGTCCGACCCGATGCCGCCCAGCATGTATAACCATAACCTGTATGTCCAGTCGACCAACGAAGACATCACCGTGCGCGACAACATCTTCATGCGCGGTGCGTCCTTCGGCGCACAGGTGCGGCCCGGCGGCGTGATCGAGGGCAATACCTTCATCGACAACAACGCGGCTGTGAACTTCTTCCACGGCCACAACTATACGCTGCTGCTGGACAACCTGGTGACCTCGGCGGGCCACAAGGCGGTCGCGGACTATCAGGGCGGCCAGTCCTACGGGATCGATAACTATGGCAAGATGTCCAGCCTGATCGGCAACGTGATCGCCCACCTGGCCGATCCGAAGAATGCCGCTGAACAGGCCGAGAAGGTGATGAACCAGAAAGACCTGGAGAACTGGGAGGGCAACTATACCAACGACACCCTCGTCTATCGGTGGGCCACGACGGAACGTGGCGCCAAGGACAACCCGAACCAGAATGTCGATGGCCTGGACACGGCCGTGCTGGACCAGACCACCATCCAGAACTTCGCCTCCGACCTCCTGGGCAAGAAGGGCGCGACGATTTCAGACCTGGGCGACTTCCTGCGCGCGCAGGCCGGCGGCAAGCTGGACGGCGTTGTCGATGCCGACGTGATCAACGCGTTCTTCCGCGAAGGCTTCGGCCTGTCGACGGAACTGCGCGGCGCAAGCGAGATGCTGCGCTTTGTTCCCGACGATCGCGGTGACGGCATACGGTGGGACAACCGCCTGAACTGGAACACCGAAGACATGCCCGGCACCCAGGACGGCGACAGCGTCGACCTGGGCGGCAACCGGGTCCTGTTTGCAGCGCAGACGGTCACGGTCGACGACTTCGTCTTTGGCGACAACGGCAACCTGAAGGTCAACAGCGGCCGTCTGAACATCGACGGCGATCTGTCGGTGGCCGATGACGGCAACCTTCTGCAGGTCGACAATGCCGGACAGGTCTGGATCGACGGATATCGCGACAGCGGCGTGCTGGAGATCGACATCCGGGGTGGCCGCTTTGCCAATGCCGGCGACGTGGCGGGTCCGGTCCAGCTGGCGCTGCAGGACGACGGACAGGTCATCCTGGCAAGCTCGGGCGGCAGCTTCGAGATGGGTGAGGGCAGCAGCCTGTCCATCACCGGCAAATCTGGCAAGATCGGCTTCGATGGCGCCACGGACGACGCCGCGGTACTGCGCATGAACGACGGTGCGGAACTGTCCTTCGTCGCCTCGGAAACGGGCTTGGGCAAGCTGGCCGAGTTCCGTTCGGGCGCCATGGGCGAGACGAACGAGGTCACCTCGGGCGTTCGTCTGGACGGGGCGCTGAACATCGACCTCTCTGACTGGAGCGGGTCGAAGAAGGCCGGAACCAGCCTGCTGATGGATGTCGACCAGCTGGTCGGGACCTTCGACCAGATCGACATCCTGGGCCTGGGCGACCGCCAGGACGCGCTGGTCCGCATCGACTATGTCCGCGACGAGATCTCGTTGGTTCTGGGCGACGACGGCAAGGGCAGCGGTGATATCCGCATGGTCACGTCGGGCGAGGAAACCTTCGTCGACTACAGCGACGACGCTGCCCTGACGCAGTTGTGGGACGCGCTGTTTGCCTCCGCAGGCGAGTTGGTCGACAACCCGCTGCAATAGATGCAACCTGCACGCGGGATCCTGGTTTTCGCGTGCAGCCCTCTTCATCCCGGCGGCCGCAGTCTTCTGCCCGCCGGGATCTTCTGTTTGCGCACCGGCAGGCGTGAACCCCCCGGAATGCCACTGGCTGTCCCCTCTTGTCTTGGAAATCCGGTGACTTGCGCCGTCGCCATCGCTGGCCGTGTTTTTAACGGCAGCAGGCAAAGGCAGCATAGCGTTCCATCGACACATTCCGGCATTTTTCAGGTCGTTCGATTTACCTGAAGTTGAAAATAAAATAGATTATCTCATTATTGGTGTATAAATCTATCCATTTAGACAGGTCGGTCAATCAGACAAATAGGAACTATAAACAGATGGGGTCAGTTAAAAACGACATGCCTGTGTAGACGTCTTAATTATTACCGAGGATTCTGGTCATGATCGCGAGTGCACGCACGTACCTTGGTGCTGCCGTATTGCTGGCAGGTTTCAATACCGTTCCTGCATGGAGTGCCACAGTGACCGTCCTGTCAGGAGGCCCAGCTGGCGGAACCGCAGTTGATTTGAAGGTGAGCGATTTCGAACGCCTCGGGAATTGTGGAGGTGGCGGATCTGTTGTGAATGACGGCTGTTCGGTGGTGGTAAAGAGTGACCGCCTTGCCCCCCATGCCTCGGGCCGGTTCGATCCGCCCCCGCAAAATTACTGGATCGATAGTGCTGATATCGACAAGCTGAAGTGGACGGTAAATTCGTCCACACCATTCACATCCTTGGCATTCGCTTTGACAGATGCGCATGACCAGAAGAATAGCCACTTCTCCATGTCTTTCAACGATGACGGGAAATGGACATCCATCTGGGATATTCCCTCGAGGCTGCCGAACAGCAATTTGTTCTGGCTGATGGTAGATTTCGGCAAAGAGGTGACGAGCGCCGATTTGATGTTCTCGACCAGGCTCAACGATGGCTACGGCATTTCCGATGTCACGATTGACAGCCCGGCTCCGGTTCCGGTTCCATCCGCAGCCCTGATGCTCATGAGCGGAGCAGCTTTTCTGTCGTTCTTCCGCAGGCGAAACAAAGCCGCCTGATCAGAGAACGCTTCAAGCAGCTTTGCTAAACGGAACGCAGTTAGCCTTGCGGCCCCCAAGGTTGCCGTCTCGCAGCCCGAAACACCTCAAGGTCAAGGCGTTCGGTATTGCCGCTGCCTTCACCCCAAGTTTCGTCCACCATCGGCTTGACGTCCGAGCCATCCGAGAAAAACCCTTCTTCCTTTGCCCGAACTTTCACGGCAACAGATGCCGAGAGACCGGGGGCAATCCAGTTGTCATGGTTCAGGCTCTGACAATCGACGAATCTGGCGCTCAGCTAGACTGAGTGAAATTCTTCCTATAGTTGCGATGCAGAAGGCGTTCGCAATTTCCGGAAATCCAAAAGGAACCGGCACCCGTGGGAGAACGAAGTATGTTCAAGCTAGAAGCGCCGGACGATCTGTCACTGGTCCCGGATGCCCTGCTGATCCCGCCCCCTGCAGAAGGGCGCGGACGGCAGCAGCCCTCGGGGGTTCTGACGGTTGATGGGGCACTGGTCGAGAACTCTGCCAGTTGGTCGTCGAGTTCCGAGCCCGTCAACGCGTCCCCCGACATGCCGGCGCCCGATGAAATAACGCCGCTTGCCGGGAAATGGATGTTCGGCGGAGTGCTGTACGGACATTTTGGTCACTTCATCACCGAGTCCTTTGCCAGGGCATGGGCGCTTGACGAGATACGCGGCCAGATCGAGGGCGTTCTCTTTACGCCCAAGCAGACCTCAGGGAACATCGACAACATGCTGAAGGCCTTGCGGCCGTTGATGGATATCCTTGGTCTGGATGTTCCGGTGCGCTGCATCATGACTCCGACCCGGGTCGAGCAGCTTTACGTTCCTCGTCAAGGGGTTGGCATGAGCGACCTGACCGTCGGCAGCCAAAAGTTCCGCAATTTTGTCAATGCGCATTCCGGGGCCGCGATCGCACCGGAAGGCGACGAGCGGATCTATATTTCGCGCAGCCTGCTTCCGCCGGGGCGCGGCGGGCTGGTCGGAGAGAGCCTGCTGGAACAGTATCTGGCCGACGAGGGATATCAGCTGTTTCACCCCCAAAAACATCCCGCGGCGGTTCAGGTCGCGCGCTACAAGGCCGCACGGGACATCATCACCGTGGATTGTTCGCCTCTGCACATGCTGGCTTATGTGGGCAACAGCGAGCAGCGTGTGGGCATTCTGACGCGCCGCAGCATGGATTTCGCGCCCAGCTTCATCCGGCAGCTGGAAGCGTTCAAGGGCATCACGGCCTTTGAAGTGAACACGCTTGTTCGAGACTGGGTGCCTGGCCGATCGCTGCGTCCGGGGCGCGGTTCCTTCGGGGAAATGGACGTCCCCCGGACCTGGCAGATCCTGCGCGAGCGCGGCATGATTTCGTCGGATACGCCCTGGCCTGCTCTGACCGATGCACAGCGTGAGGCGGATCTGAGCCGCCTGAACGCGCTTCACGGCCTCGACTTCCATCCGCTGGATGAAAACCTAGCCTTGCAGGAAAAGAGGACCGCCAAAAAGGCGGTCTGACAGTTTCCCACCATTTTGCCTCAGGGGGCGAAGGATATCCGGTTTCACCCCTCGAAACGATATGGAACGCAATGATGAGCATTGTTCGGAAGAAGCGGGTGCCCCATCGCCGCAAGCTTCCCTTTTCGCCGCAAGCAGGCAGATGATGTCTTTCGTCGCGAAGAATGCGTTCAGGCTGGAACTGCCTCCCCGCGACACGCAGCTGTCCTTTGCTCCGCTTCAGGGCAACAGCGTGCTGACCCTCAAGGCGCATCCTGCCGATCGACGCCCCGGCCATCCTGGTCGAGATCAGCTTTTCCCTGCAGGAACAGGCAGCTCAGGGCACTGTGCTGTTGGTCCGCGACGTGAACGGAAACAGCGTCTTGCTCCGGGTTTGCAACCGCTACCTGATGCTTCAATCCGGACACGCCCGCTTGGAATTCCCCCGGATGATGGACGAAGCGCAGACGGTCAGCTTTGCCCTGACCGCGTCCGGGCGGCTGATCCTGATCCAGGATGACGGTGTGATCGATGATGTCGCGGCCTTTGATCCCGTCGACATGCTGCGCCTGCATCAGGTCCATGTGGCCAATCAGGCACCGATGATGCTGCATGGCTTGTCGCTGCATGTGCTGGACACGGCCGATCCAGCTGCGGTCCTGGCTGCGCTGCGGGTCCGGGTGGAGGCGCGGCTCGGCAAGGCCGTGACATCGCCAATGCCCGGCACGCCGTTGCTGATCCATTTCAACGGTCAGTCCTTGGCCTTGGGCCCCATTGTCCCGGCCGACGACAGAATGGCACTTGCCAGCCTGGCCCGGGCGGATCTGCGGATGCTGGTGAATGTTTTTACCGGAGACGCCCGACGGTCTATCGACCTTTCGGGGCTGCAGAAACGTCAAGGTCCTGTCGAGAGCGTTGATGCGCGACTGGACAGGGTGCGCATTACAGGCTCTCTGCCCCCTGCCCTGCCCTGCCCTGGCCATGGCACAGGCCTTGGCGGGACGCGACAATGACGCAGCCGGGCAAAACGCCACTCCATCCGATCCGGCCCGTTTTGCGCCCATCGCCTTGTCCGGCAACCCGATCGCAGGCGAGTCGCTGGCCATGTTGGACGATCCCCAAGGACAGAGCCGGCGCAACATGGATCACATCCTTGATGCCACTCATCGGGCGTTTGCCCGGGACGGCTTGATGCCGGAGAAAATCATCTACTTCTGGATTCAGGGTGAGGCCGACCGCTCTGCCGCGCCAGGCGCCTATCTGAAGGCTCTGACCGCACATTGGGACCGTATCCGCGCCAGGCTGGACGATCTGTATCCGCAGTCAGAAAAGACGATCTTCCTGATGCAGACCGCCGGATCGGACCAGACCCACCATCGAAGCGACCAGTACCACCCCGCTGCCGACCAGCTGAGCTTTGCAGCCGGACGCCGCGATGCGGTGCTGGTGGGGCCCGTCTATCCAAGCCGCCTGGCCGACCTTATTCATCCCGACCTGCATCACTCCCGGATCATGGGAGAGCTGGCGGCCTGGGCGCTGCGAGAGATCTATGCAGGGCGCCCCTGGTCGATCACCAGTCCGGTGCCGCGACGTGACGGCGACCGGATCACCCTGGACTTCGCGCTGCGCGACGACGAAGCCCTGACGGCGCATGACCTGGACGTGTACGGCGGTCAGGGGATCGACGCGTTCCTGGGGCTGGAGGTCGAGGGCGGCGCAATCCAGGCCGTCGAACTGGACGGCCATGCCTTGCATATAAGCGTGACGGGGCCTGTCACCCAGGTCCGCTACGCGATGCAGCGTCAGAGCATGCGCCAGGTCGACGGCAATGCCTATCCGGCCCGCCGGGGCCTGATCCGGACCACGCTGACCCGGCCAGCGGTGCAGCTTCCCGAAACCACGCTGTACCGCTGGCTGCCCAGTTTCACACTCGATCTGTGACCGCCGACCACAAGGACTGTCATACTTGAAACCAGATGATATCTTTCCAGGGAACGGCGTCCTCTCCGTCAAAGCCTTGCCAGCTCAAAGGACTGTTGCTCTTTCATGAACATTTCGGCCCCGGACCCTGCAGATCGCTGGACATCGAACGCGCTTCGCACGGTGGTGACAACCGTGAAGAACGAGGCGCCGTTCCTGCTGGAATGGCTGTGCTATCACCGGCTGATCGGGTTCAACCGCTTCGTCATCTATTCGAACGACTGCACCGACGGCACACACGAGATGCTGCGCCTGCTGAACGATGCAGGGCTGGTCCACCACTATGACAATAGCTCAATATCCCCTGATCTTCATAAGGATCCGCAGCGCCGGGCCTATGCCCGTGCGATGTCTCTTCCTGAGGTCACGACAAGCGATTGGGTGGCAGTGCTGGACGGGGATGAGTTCTTTACTGTCAATGCGGGCGAAGGAACACTGGATGATCTGTTTCATGCCCTGCCTCCGCGCACTGATGCCGTGGCCGCACAATGGCGAATTTTCGGCAACAATGAGATCATCGAATTTGATTCCGATAAACTACAGATTACTCAATTTTGCATGGCGTCCCCCAAGGAGACTCATTTTTTCTATAGTCAATTGGCCGTAAAATCCATTTTCAGACCTTCTCCTGTTCAGCAATTAGGGGTGCATCGGCCTGTATTCAAAACGAACTTCGGAACGTCAGACAATCCTATCATGTTCGTCAATGGCTCTGGTGCAGATGTAAGCGACAGATTTCTTCACCGTAGCTGGTGCATGGATCACGATATGTCAGGCTTTGATCTGTGCCACGTCAACCATTACATGATCCGTTCCAGTGAAGTATTTTTGATGAAGCGGTGGCGCGGCACTGCCAACAGCACAAACACGGAAAGGATAAATTTTGAATATTTCAATAGATACAACCTGAACGTGGTTCCTGAAACTGGGATCACCCGATGGGCGGAGCGCGTGATTGCCGCCCGTGCAGATCTGATCCGCCAAATTCCGGCGCTGGGAAAATTGCAAGCGGTCGCAGGGGCGACATATCGCGCCCAGATCGATAGGCTGAAAAAGCAACTGAAGGCCGAAGCCCCCGAACAGTATGCACTCTTGTTTAGCCCTGAAGCGCAACGCAAAGATACAGCGCAGCGGCAGGCAGAACTTGGAAAGATGCTGGCCAGACAGAGGAAACGGACCGCCGCCAAGATCAAGGATGCATCTGCTGAAGATGCCCTGCCGCGAGAGATCAAGGCCTCGCCCATCCTTCTGGCCCCGCTGACGGCCGAGGCGCCGGTGCCGACCATGCCTTTGCTGTCGATGACCCCTTGGGCAACCCTGCCCGAAGATCCGGTGGAGGTCGCACGGACGCGGGCTGCCGCCCCTGCGGCCCCTCAACCGCAAGGCGCCGAAGCCCCCGACCTTCCGCCCCAGTGGCTGATCGATCTGCGCCGCTCACCCTACAAGCGCGGTTTCTATCATTCAGAGGAGGAGTTCGCCGCCCTGCATGTCGAACGCAAGCGAACGCATTTGTTCGTCACCTTCGACAATCTCTCGCAGGTCGGCCTGACCGGGATCGATCGCGATGCCTGGGGCTATGAATTCGCGCGCAAGTCGGATTGGTCGCAGCTAGGCATCTTCGCATTCCGGGCCAACTGGTTCCGCACCCCCCTTCTGTTCGATTACCTTCGCCATCTTCGCGATGCCAAGCTGTTTGAACGTTATGAAACGGTGACATTCTCGGGCACCTCGATGGGGGCCTATGCCGCTTGTGCATTCTCGTCGCTGGTTCCCGGCGCCCAGGTCATCGCCTTTTCCCCGCAATCCACCCTGTCGGCCGGGCTCGTCCCGTGGGAAGGCCGGTTTCCGTCAGGACGGGCCGCCGACTGGCGGGGCGACTTCAGCGACGCCGCGGCCGAGACGGCCGGGGCCGGCCGGATATTCCTGATCTACGACCCACTGGAAGAGAACGACCGTCTCCATGCCGAACGGTTCACCGGCGACAACGTCATTCATCTTCGGACTCCGATGGCAGGTCACAAGACGGCCTTGCGGCTGCGCCAGGCCGATCTTCTCAGCCGGGTGGTTCGCGGGCTGGCCACGCACAGCCTGACCCCGCAAGAGTTTCGGCACTTGTACCGCTCTGCCCGGATGCAGCCTTGGTATCTGGATGCCTTGGGGCACCGGCTGGCTGGGCGCGGCCGGAGCGACTGGTTGCTGCGCCTGGCGCATATTGCGCGAAAAAGCGGGCGGCCCAATGTTGCAAACAACCTGAAGATGCTCGCATGCCACGTGCCTCCTCCGGACGCCCTGCCCTAAGGGTTGCAAGGCCGGCCCTCTCGATGCACGCCGAGTCATCAACTTCGAAAGCCCCCGAATGCCCGCTCAGAATGCCCCCCAGCACGACAATATTGCCGTTCCCGATATTGCGCTTCACATGCTGATGAACGACAGCGCCCCCCTTCTGCTTGATTGGGTGCTGCATCACTGGCACGTCGGGTTTCGGCGGATCACCGTTCATGGCGACGGCGCCAATCCTGAGGCCACTGCCTTGGCCGAGGCCTTGGCCGGTGCGGGATTGATCAAGTTCATTCCGACCGATCGTCCGGGCATCGCACATGCCAAGGCCCGTCAGATCCGCGCCATGGCCGAGGCTTTGAAAAGCGAGACGGATCTTGGCACGGCTTTCCTGCTCTGGCTTCAGCCCGAAGACCTTCTTGTCGTAGATGTCGGGGACGGCCATCTGTCGGATTTGGCCGCGCAGCTGGAACAGTTTCCCGATATCCTCAGCCCGACGGTGCAGATCGTCGGTGGATCCGGTGAATGCCGATATGTCGACGCGCCCCTGCCGGATCGCTTCACGCGGGGCACCGGCGGTGCCAAGGGACCCACGCTTTTCTCGACGCCGCTCCGGACGATTTTCCGCCCACAGCTGGCGAAGGCGCTTCAGGCGGCGCGGCCCCAGCTCAAACCCAAATTCGCCCGTGGCAAGGAAAGCGTTACCTGGCTGAACGGCGCCGGCGAGGATGTTGCCGAACGCTACCTGCTGAAGGGCTGGATGGCGCCTTCGGAACAGCCGGGCCTGGGATTTTGCCATGTCATGTCCTTCATGGCCCAGGACCGGGAAACCTTTCTTCTTCGGCGGACGGGTGCAGGGGATGTCCTGCCATTTATCACCCCAAGCCACTTGTCCAACGTGATGCAGCAGTACCATCGGCTCAATTTCAACCGATCCGAGGTGGGCTCGGCGGTGGCGGATCCGCAAGGGCCGGCGGCGCGGCGTGCAGCCGTCCTGAAGGACCTGCCCGATATTGCGGATTGTCACAGGAATGTGGTGGACGAGTTTTCGGGACGGTTGGACCGGCTGCTGCCAAAGCAGGATCCCGCTGCCGTCGCCCTGATCTCGTCGTTTCTTGCAGGAGATAAAGGCTCGGCACAAGATTTCGACTGGCCTGTTCCCTTCGGAGTTCCCACCACACCCCCTGCCCTGTCGGAAACGGATTCAGCCTGGGCAGAGAGGCTGACCCGCCCCGCCGACAATGGATCTGCCGAAGTTGATGATTGGATTGCAACGGACGGCGAGGAGAATGCGAAGCCCGCTCGGTCCGCTCAGCCCGAAACCGTCGTTATTGAAGCCCCCGCATGGCTGTCCGATCTGCGCCTGTCCGGGCAGGCTCATGGATTCTATCATTCCATGCCGAATTACGCCTGCACCTATGTTGCACGCAGTCGGGAGCATCTTGTTGTTTCCTTTGACAATCTTGCAACGGTCCGGGGAAATCCCGTGTCGCGCGAGCCTTGGGGCTACAACTTCGTCCGAAAGGAGGGCTGGTCCCATCTTGGCGTCCTGTCCTATGTGCCGGGCTGGTTTCGTGATGTCGATCTGCATCGCTATCTTCTGTCCCTGCGCGACAGCGGATTTTTTGAACAGTTCGGCCAGGTGACGATGTTCGGGACGTCGATGGGTGGATATGGCGCGGCGGCCTTTGCTTCTCTGGCACCGGGTTGCCGTGTGGCGGCCTTCTCGCCACAATCGACGCTTGCCCCGCATCTGGCAGCATGGGACCAGCGTTATCCGACAGGAAAACATGCCAAATGGGATGGTTTGTTTGCGGATGCCGCCAGTGAATCACGCAGTGCAGCACAGGTCTGGCTTTTCTACGATCCCGCTGTAGAGCATGATCTGCGCCATGTCCGCCGGTTCGATGCAGACAATGTCATTGCGGTGCCTCTGCGCCATGCGGATCACAAGACGGCGCTGATGCTGAAGAACGGGCGCATCCTTAGCAGTGTGATGCGCGATATCGTGAATGGCCATGCGACCCGCGCAGGGATCATGAAAGCGTATCGAAGCTGTCGGATCTTGCCTGAATATGTCCAGGGGTTGAGAACTCAGGCCGAGCGAACAGGCGGCGCCGCAAGGGTGAAACGGATCGATCGTGCATTGGCGCAACTGAGCGATGCGCCTGATGGAGGTCGGCCCTGATCATTGTGCTGTCAGACGCCTGAAGCTTGCCTGGGGGCTCTGGCGTCGATTTTTTCCATTCAATCATCCCGCCATCGGCGGTCGCAGATGCGCCCTCCGGCGAGGGTTCATGCATCATCCGGGATTGGAGCAGCCAGGGCCGGGGCCGGGTCAAGGCAGGGTAATCCCGGCTTGCTTCAGCGGAGAGATCAGGCTTGCGGCTTCAAGATCGCCGGCAACAGTCTCGCTGGAAGAAAAGGGAATGAACTGGACCGACAAGGTCCGGGCTTCACTCAGCTGCGACATCTGCAAAGCTGTCAGTTCCGTGGAGGCGCGGCAGCCGTCAGGAAAACATGCATCCAATGGCAAGGGGATTTCGAAAGCGCCAGGGTCGATGACAACTCGAACACCAGGGCGGGCTGCAATGCCCAACGGGGCGGTTACGAACAGCACCGGATCAGCCCCGGACTTTTCCATCTGCAAACTGAGGGTCGCAAATGTTCTGTTCTCCTCGGCCACCAGCCGCACCATGCTGGTGCAGCGGTTCGTCACCGCATCGCAGGTGGCAGCATCCTGCGCCTGTGCAGTGCTTGCGGCCAAGAGACTGAAAAAGCAAAAAGAACGAATTGCAAAATGGATCATCATTCCTCCCAGGGACAAATGGAATAGCGGCAGCCTGTTCTGGCTGCCGCTATTGAAACACTTATGCTCGTTTTTTCTACCCGTTCTTGCGGCGCATGCGCAGCGCGCCCATTGCGCCCATGCCGCCCAGCAGCAGGAAGCCGGCAGCTGGAACCGGAATCGGAGCCGGGTCGACCGGCGGAACCACGACAGAACCGCCTACCCCCTTGAACGCGAACATGAAGGTCACATCATCGTTCGCTGCGCCCCCGGCACCGCTGGACTGGCCCAGAGAGTAGAGTTCAACCTGTACAGCGCTCAGCGCTGCGATGGCCAAGCTCTCGTCGGCAGCCGCCCCGTAGAAGATATCGAAATCATAGGCCGCACCAGCCTTCAGCTCACCAAAGCCGAAGTCGAAGTTGGACCCGTGATCGGTAGCGCCCAGGTCCGTGAAATCCGTGGTTTCCGTACCGGCAAGAATTGGGCTTCGAGATGCAAAAGGATTGGAGTTCTCGAAGCCATTGTTGTTGGAGTATCTCAATGACGTGGTGGTTCCGGTCCCCACATGCGTCACATATTCGCTGAAGGGAGTGGGTTCCACATCCCAGTCGAAGGTGCGGGTATAGCGCAGATCGGCAATGTCGACGGCGCTGGTGTTTTCAATCTTGACCGACAGACGGTACAGGTTTGCGGTTTCTGAAGCCGGAACGAAGCTGTGCGTCACACGCAGACCCGTACCGTCAACCGTCACGACTGACATCGCAGTCGAGGCGGTATTACTGAAGGAGACCGAGGTTAATCCTCCGATGCCGGCATCGTTGTTGGCATAGCCTGCCTGACCAGTCTCACCGATGCCGACGCCCCAGCCTTCGCAAAGGCAACCCGGCGCGGTTGCTTCATAGTTGGTCGGCAGATAGCGGAGACCAGTGGCGTTGGTTCCTCCGGCGGAAGGGGCGCCTCCAGACACGTTCAGTTGGCCAAGTGTGTCAACACCCATCTGAATGGTGCCGTTGTCGATAATGGCGGCGTTAGCGGTTATCGGCAAAGCCATAACCAGAGCTGCCGCAAGCACGGTACTTTTCATGATCCTCACCTCTTAAAAAACTACCATCAACTTTTGATGAATATTAAATTTTTATCAAGTTTTTTTTGGAGGGTAATGCGAAGACTGCAGCAAGATAAAAAATCACATCCATTAAAATATTTATTTTAGAATCAGAGATTTATTTTAAAGCAGGTTTCTAGCAGGACGTCGAAGACGCCTGTCCTCGAACATGCGGATGCGTCGAATGCGGTCAGACTAGCCGGTCCTCGCTTTCCCAGTGGGAAGATCGCCAAATCGAACGCTTGTGATCGAGTCGCTGTCTTCGGCGCGGTCCTCTACCGGCAGTCGTCCTTTGGATAGCGGCGTCCATGTCAGGGGCACGACACAATCCAAGCGGCGCGTGCCACCAAGCTGACCTTATGCTGGCAGGATGCCGTTGGGGCGCGAGGTCCGCGTGGATGTCGCGCCATGCGATCGAGGTGAAGCCAGGCGCTGCCCTGCCCCACCTCGACGACAGATATCAGCGGTAGATATAGACGATCTGGCGCTCAGTCGGATCGATCAGCACCGTCTGTCCGTTTATCTGGGCATAACGATATTCTGGCTGGTCCGGAATCTCGTAGATGGCCACAGGCTCGGGCACTCCTGCGCCCACAACCACCTCACCTTCAAGATAGACCGGCTCGACCTGGTTCGTCGTCACGTAGGTCGTCACTTCCGACGAGGGTTCCACGCTGGCAGACACCCCGGCCGTTCCACCGATGGCCGCGCCCGCGACAGCACCGACCGGGCCACCAATCAGGGCGCCCATTGCTGCCCCTCCGAGGCCGGCGACCGCGGTGTCCTGCCCGGAAGTCGCATCGCTTGCCGGAGCCTCGATGATCGTCACGCCGATTTCCTGGCGGTTGGGATAGAGCGATACGACCTCGTCACCGGCCGTGACGTTGAGGTAGTCGCCATAGGACCACCCCTCGATCCCGTCGCCCGAGACCTGGCACCAGTTCGCGCTGTCGATGCAGCCTGCCACGTCGACTTCATTGCCGGCGGTGATGGCTCCGATCACCTCGTGCTGCACCCCGGGTCCGGACCTGACATTGAGGTCGGTCGATGCCGTTGCGGTGGTCTGCGCCATGGCGGAACCTGTCAGGGCGATGGTCGCCGCAGCGGTCGTCATCAGAAATGCACGCATGTTCATGTCCTCCTTGATGCACCCCGCCTGCGGGGCGCTCTGGGGCAACAACCGCAGAAGCCGTTGGCAGTTCCGGAAGCTTCATCACGTTGTCTTGGACCGTGCGAGAGGGGCGGGAAGCCGGCCCGGCCGCGTCGCTGCCGCTTGCAATGCGGCGGGCCATGTCCTGAGAGCGGCGCAAGACTAGGCGGGCAAGGCGACCGATCTCAGCCGCCGAGGGTGTCCTGCAGGATTGCTTCGAATTCGCAAGCCGCGATGTCGTTCCGCCGCCCCAGGGCGGTGGCGAAGGCGGCTTGGGACGCCTGTGCCCAATCGGCGGCGGGCATGGCCAGAAGATCCACCGCCGCCCGCGCGAACTCTGCGGGGTCGAAGGTCGAAAGCCGTCCGTTGCGGCCGTCGATCAGATCGGGGGCGGCACCGGCCGGGGTGGCCAGGACAGGGGTCCGGCTTGCCATCGCCTCCAGCAGGGGCAGGCCGAAACCTTCGGTCAGCGACACGAACAGCCACAAATCGCAGCTGCGATAGATCTCGGCAATGCGGGGCTGGGTCGGAGACCGCTCGTACCGGATGAAGTCCGGGGCGTCGTCGGGCCTGGGATCGGCCCCGAAGACCAGGAAGGCGATATCGGGACGGACGGCGTGAACGCGGCGGGCCACGTCAATGGCCATGCCGCCGTTCTTGCGCGGATGGTGGGCATGCATGAAGCCGATCCGCGGGGGCGTGCCGCAGTCACGTGCCGGGGCGCCGAAGTGGTCCAGATCCACCCCGTTCATCACCACCATGCTGTCACGCCCGAATTCCGCCATCAGCTTTTCGCGCAGCCAGGGCGCGACGACGATCTTGCGATTGGTCTGCCGATAGACAGCCCGGACCCGCTGGCTGTGTTCGGGATAGAAATCCTCGTAATCCTGGATGAAGTGGACATGGCGGCCCTTGGACGTCGGCAGGCGCTGCGCCCATTCGGCGGTCGTCCACCAGGTCGAGACGATGACGTCGGCATCCGGCACGTCGCGGGGCCGGACCGGTCGGGTTTCCTCCAGGTGATGCACCGGCACGTCCAGCCCGGTGAAATGGCCGCGGTCCGGGGACAGCGGGGGCGCGTGGCGCCCTAGGCCCAGCTGACCCAGAAGGCGGCGGCGCGGCCCCGGCATGTGTTTCGGGCGGCGGATGACAAGGCTGACATCATGCCCCTGGTCCAGAAGATGGCGCGCATATTGCGCCACGACGCGCAGCCCCCCCGACAGGATGGTCATTTCGGGCAGGGCAAAGGTCACCCGCATGTCAGGTCCTTCCGGTCATTTGCTGTCTGCGGCGCGTCCGATTTCGCGGGCCGGAACGCCGCCCGCGATCGCACCGGGGGCCACGTCGCGGCGGACGACGGCATTGGCGCCGATCACCGCGCGCTCGCCGATGCGGACCGAACCGAGGATCACCGCCCCTGCCCCGACCTCGACCCCGTCGCAGATCACCGGGCGGTCCTGCAACCTGTCGCGGCGCGCGATGCCGAAGGTGGTGTTCTGCCGGATGGTCACGTCGTCGCCGATCCATTGGGCCACCAGGATCATGCCGCCGAAATGTTCCAGCCGCACGCGGCGGCCGACCCGCACCGTATAAGGCAGGTAGATCCCGGTCGAGCGCGACACCCACCTGAACATCGCACGATAGATCAGGGTCATCGGCACGCGCAGCGGCTTGGGCAGCCCCATGCGCCAGTTGCCGACGCGGTGCCAGAACAGCGCCCAGAAGCCTTCGGAATACCAGTCGCGCCCGTGGGTGCGGTAATCCTCGGCGATCAGGGCGCCGAGGCCGATGCCGGCGGGATTGGCGTCGCGGTCACCGCGAGCGGGGGCAAAGCGCGGATCCTGGACCGCGCGGGCCTGCCAGTCGCCCTCGGGCATTCGGGTTTCGGTCATTTGGACCGCCCGAACAGCAGGGGCTTCATGACCAGGCGCGGAAAATCGCGGAAGAACCCCTTGGGCGCCCGCAGCGGCTGGCCCCGCAGTCGCGCCAGCGGCACGTTCAGCGCAGCCCCCGCCATCCAGCCCAAGCCCGCCGCGATGGCCCCGCCACGTCCGGCCGTCTTCAGATAGTAAAGCCGCCAAGAGTCGTACCAATAGGCGGGGCGGGGCTTTCGTTCGACCTGCCCGCTTTTCACGTCGGTCGCGGCGCCTTCGGCATGCCGGATCCGGGCGGCCGGGACATAGAGGATCTGGTGCCCGGCACCGCGGATCCGCGACATCAGTTCGACCTCTTCGTAATAGAGGAAGAAATCCGGATCGAACCCGCCCAGGTCGCGCAGCACCGAGAACCGGAACATCACGGCGGCGCCCGCGACCCAATCAACCGGACCTTCCGGCCGGTCGGGGGGCAAGGGCACCAACCTGTCGCCGAAGAGCCGCGAGGCGGGGCCGAAATTCATCGCCTGCGCGAACTCGCTCTGCGCCGAGGGAAAGCGGAAGGCCGCCGTGACCGGCTGGCCCGAGGGCAGCGCGATCCCTGCCCCGGCGGCCGCGGCCTGTGGGTTCGCGTCCAGCCGGTCGGCCAGGATGGCCAGCGCCTCGTTTTCCAGGGCTGCGTCGGGGTTCAGCAGGAAGACGTATCGCGGCGGATCCGCCCGCCGCTTCAGCGCGTGGATGACGACATTGTTGCCCCGGCCGAAACCGTGATTGATGGTCTCGCGCCACAGGGTGACGCGGTCGCCCCAGCCCCGTTCGGCATGACGCGCCGCCAGCAATGCCCCATCGCCGCCGGGCGAGGCGTTGTCGACGACATGCAGTTCGACCGGCCGGCCGCCGTGGTCATGGGCCAGGACGCTCTCGATGCCGGCGGTGGTCAGATCGGCAGTGCCGTAGTTCACGATGACGACCGCGATGCGCGCTCGTTCGTCCAAACTGGTGCCGTGGCGCAAGGAAGGATCAGTGGTCATGGGCAAAAATCGGGACTGGGGACAGGATCAGCCGCTGCATAGCCCGGCCAAGCCTGCCCGCCCAGCAGAAATCCTTTCGGACGAAGGCTTGTCGACAGTCTGGTAAACGATCATGCACTTCGCGTCCTGACCCAGCCCAGAAATGCCCGGTCCGGGCTGCGCAGTTGCTTGCGGCCGCTAAGCGCCCACCACCTGCGCCATTCCGCCTGAAGCGCATGGACATCGGCGCCGGGCAGAAGGTTGCGCGCCTCGTCCAGGGTCTCGGGGCGCAGGTGCGGGCCGTCGCCCGGTTCAAGGACCGCCGCACGCGAGGTGACGCGCAGGATGTCGCCGGGCTCTTCGGACATGAGGTAATCGGGCAGGCGGTTTTCGCGGATCATCTCGCGCAGCATGGCGCGAAAGACCCGGATCGGGCTGGTCGATCCGGTCTTCTTGGCCAGCACCGCGACGGACACGCTCCATTCCGCCTGTCGGCCGCAATGCTTGCGGGCCAGTTCATAGATCCGACGCTCCAAAGGTTTTCGCATGCGAAAATAGTCGCGGCTGAGCGTCAGGACCGAACGCGAGAGAACCGCCTGGAACAGCCATTCCGACAGGGTCACCGTCACCGACACCATGCGCCCGCCGCGCGCCTTGCGCACGATCTCCCAGCTTTCGATCAGGCCGAAGCCGGACGTCACCTCGGTCCCGCCGGTAGTGATGTTGGTGGTGATGCGCGTGCCGGCGAGGCGTTCGAACGCCTCGCGCAGGCGCTTATAGCCGTCGCCCGAGGTTTCGCGGTTGGTGGCCTGCAGCAGGTCATGCGCGGTCAGGGTCAGCCGCCGCGACACGGCGCGGCCGACGTTCAGCGCCGCCATCAACTGACTGATGCAGAAGATCAGGATATCGGCGTCGAAGATCGTCGCCCGACCCTTCACACTGGGCGTGACGGTCAGGGTGGTACCGTTATGTTCATAGGTCACCACGCGCCGGTCGGGGCGGGTCGAGAGCGAGAAGATGGGATGCTCCATCGACGCAAGGTCGTGCTTAGGCACCGCCGCGAAGAAATCGCAGACGAAGAAATCCTGCATCACATGAGATGACGGCCCCGCCGCCAAAGAAGATGCCTGCATCCCCCTGCCCTTCCTGTCCCGCACGGCGGTCTCTGCTCTGCCTGCTGTCCGTGCCTGCGGATCCCGCGGCCGGATTCGTCGTTTCATTGACACCACCCTAGGTTTTCACGTTCCGCAGGTCCAGCAGAGCAACCCTGAATTTTCGGGGCTTCGGATTCGCATGAGCGTGGGATCAGAGTCGTCTTATCGTGGGATCGGATTCACAAAGAGGAATGCCGTAGGAATAAACTTTCATGAATTCAGCTACTTGAAGAACAGAAAGGTCTATTCTCCAGTGCTCTAACTGATAAATAACATGATCTAACAGTAGGATGCGTCCTGGCTGCCACAGTCCCGTCAGGCTGAAAGGCCAGAATTGCTGAGAAAACTCAAATAGAGGCGCGAAAGATATCGCATGTTCGCAAAATGTAGGTATGATACCGAAAAAGGATAACATAGGACTTTGGAGCGAACATGAGTGGCGATCTTCCTCCATACTTCAACATCTCTCCGGATCGGGCCATGACGCAACTGGGACATCCGACAGGGACCCCGGGGCTGGCAGAAATCTCCGAAAACTATCGGCGTGGCCGACAGGACCTGATGGGCCGGGGGATGGAGGAGGGCGGTAACCGTCAGTTGCGCCCCTTCTCGACATGGGAGATCACGAAGTACCTGATCCCGATCGCGCCCCAGCATTTCCGCCGGGTGCTGCGCCAGAACCCGGCCCTGCCGCAAGGGCGGTCGGAATCCGAAAGCGGCGCGAAGTGGTTCACCCTGGATGAGGTGCTGCGCCTGCGCGCCTTCTTCGGGGCCGAAGGGTCGAAGTCGAAGGAGTACCTGCCCTATCGCCCCAAGGACCTGCCTGCCAAGATCGTTGCCGTCGCGAATTTCAAGGGCGGAGTCGGCAAGACCTCGACCTGCGCGCATCTGGCCATGTCGGCGGCCCTGGACGGATACCGGGTACTGATGATCGACCTGGACAGCCAAGGGTCGCTGACCTCGATCTTCGGCGCCCAGGTCGAGGATGAATGGCAGACCGTCTTTCCGCTGCTGGCACGCCACTATGCCGAGACCCTGCGGACCGACAACCAGCGCCGCACCGACCGCGGAGAGACGCCCGTCGCGCTGGACGACAGCCTGGCCGATGCCCTGAAGATCAAGGCGCCCGACCTGATCAAGCGGACCCACTGGCCCAATATCGACCTGATCGGGGCGCAGCTGAACCTCTATTGGGCGGAGTTTCAGATCCCCGTCTGGCGGATGGCATCGCGCGGTTGGAAGCTGTGGGACGCGCTGACGGAAACCCTGGCGGCCGACGGGGTGCTGGACCAGTACGACCTGGTATTCCTGGATACGCCCCCGGCCTTGGGTTACCTGACCATCAACGGACTGGCCGCGGCCGATATCGTGCTGGTACCCTTCGGGGCAAGCTTCCTCGAGTTCGACTCCACCGGCCGCTTCTTCGACATGCTGCATTCGACCTTTTCGTCGATCGAAGAGAGCGAGAACATCGCCGCCCGCGCCTTGGGCCGGGAGGAACTGCATTTCGAATGGGACGCGATCCGCGCGGTGATGACTCGCTATGACGCCAGCCAGCAGGCCGAGATGGCGGCGCTGATCCAGTCCTACCTGGGGCAGACCCTGTCGCCGCACCGCCAGGACTTCACCGCCCTGATCGGCCAGGCCGGCGAACAGGTCCATGGCATCTACGAGGCCGATTACCGCGACTTCAACCGCGAGACCTATGCCCGCGGACGCGAGACCTTCGACCGCACCTATGCGGCGTTCAAGTCGCTGCTTCTGGGCATCTGGCGGCGGGACGAGTTGGAGGCGGGAAAGCCGTGAATGTTTCGCATGCGAAAATGAGCCGGGGAGGGATCTGAGATGGCCAAACGCAGACGGCTGAGCGCCTTTGGGATCACCGACGACGCGGCGCCACATCCAGATGCCACCGCTCAGCGCGTGCCGCCGGTGGCCCGGATCGCCGGCGACGCTGCCACCCAATCCGCGCTGGAGGATCTGGCCCATGAAATGCGCCAGGCGCGCGAGGACGGCCGCATGGTCGTCGAGCTGCCGCTGGAGGCTGTCGAGGCCCAGCACCTGACGCGCGACCGCCTGGCCTTCGACCCCGAGGACATGGAAGCATTGGTCGCGAGTATCCGCGACCGTGGCCAGCAGACCCCGATCGAGGTCGTCCAGCTGGACAAGGGCCGCTATGGCCTGATCTCTGGCGCGCGACGTCTGGCGGCCTTGCGGCAGTTGCACGGGGACAGTCAGACGCAATTCGCCCGCGTCAAGGCGCTGCTGCGTCCCTTGTCCACCGCTCCGGATGCCTATCTGGCCATGGTCGAGGAAAACGAGATCCGGTCGGACCTGTCCTTCTACGAACGCGGTCGCCTTGCGCATGAGGCCGCGCGGCTTGGTGTCTTCGACAGCCCGGCCGCGGCGGTCAAGGCGCTGTTTGTCCATGTCTCTGCGTCGAAGCGGTCAAAGATCCTGAACTTCGTCGCCCTGCATGAAGCCTTGGGCGATGCATTGCGGTTTCCTGAAGCCATTCCCGAAAAGCTGGGCTTGCCGCTGGTCAAGGCGATCGAACGCGACGACACCCTGGCCCGCCGCATCGTGGACCAACTGAGCCAGGCTAATCCGCAATCCCCGGCGGAGGAGCGCATCTTGCTGGACAAGGCGCTGGCCCCGCTTGGTCAGGCAAAACCCGAGGCATTGAATGTGATTGACCAGCCGGCAGGGCGGGAGGTGCGCGTTGTCGGCAGACCCGGCCGCATCAGCCTGTCGGGAAAAGGCGTGACCGAAGCCCTGGTCACCGACCTGATCACCTGGCTTGACGCATACGCTGGCGAATAAGGCCGCAGGTGCAGATCAGATGGCCTGCGGGTGAAATCAAAGGGCTGCAAACCCGCAAGGCAGGGCGACAAGGGCGCTTGGCCTTGCCGCCTATTCACAGCCGCTTACAGAATCTCTTGGGTATCTTGGTGCGGTGGCGAGAGATGTGGGATTGCCTTAATTGCGTATCGTGCAGGAATTTTTTGAATAAAAAATCGCGCCACCACCTTTTCTTATAGCTTAAGGTTAATGTCGACTAACCCTAGGGTTAAGTGAAAATTCGGCATGCATGGAGTTTCGTATTTTTTTACAATTTAAAATCATTAGCTTATTTGGAAAACTACGAAATGGTATAGGTCGTTATTTTTCTGAAGGGTCACGGCTTCAAATCATGGATGTATTTTAAAAATTCGATTTAATTTTGATAGAGGCATTTAGAATTTTTGGTATATTCCCCGGGCGTCGAGGCGCACAGGCGACGATGCCCATAACGATTGGAGAATTTGATGAACCTCAAGCACCTTTGCGTCGCCGCAGCGACTGCCGCTACGCTGGGACTGGTGGCGCCTGCGCAAGCCCCACGCTGACCTATACCAACGCTGAAGCCACCCCCAAGACACAATTGGTCGTGGACGATTTCCCTGTGGATGCCTTCCGCTTCACCCTGACGACACTGGTGGGGACGGCAGACTACCTGGGGCTCGGCTTCAACTATGCCGGAACGCTGATGGAGAGCGCCTTCTCGCTGGTCGGTGCAACCAATGTCACTGGCAACTCCATCGAGCCTACCTTGAAACTGTACGGCAATGGCACGGGCACCCAATCCAGCTGCGGGACGGGGTGCAACTTCAACGGTTCGGGCAGCGCCTCGATGTTCGACTATATCCTTCGGATCGGATCGAACGGCGGCGGGAGCAGCAATTACGTTGCTTCGATCGTGTTTGACATTGCCGCACCCGGCAGCCTGGCGACCAACCCGTTTTCGCAGCTGGCTTTCCGCGCTCAGTCGACCAGCAACCCGGAGGGCAGCATCAAGACTGACCTGAACCCGCAGCCGCAGCCTGCGCCGGTTCCGCTTCCGGCGGCGGGCGTGCTGCTGATGGGTGGTCTGGGCGGTCTGGCGATGCTGCGCCGCCGCAAAAAGGTCTGAACCCCAGGGGGCACAGTTCCCGACACTTGACATGCCTCGGCCGCCAGGAAACCGGCGGCCGTTGTCTTTTGTTGCATTGCTGATCATTTGCCCTGCAGGATAACCATGCCGCCCGGAAGCGGGGTCTGGTTTCCGCTTGGGCTTTCACAACGGGCGGCAAGACGTTATCGAAGCCTCGGACACTGGAAATCCGGAACCCGTCGGTTTTCATGCTGGCGTTTCACGAATGTCCTAAGCTGAATGGCACGTCGCATGAGGGACAAAGATGCAGGTAGACCGGACGCCGCTTCCAGGGGTTCTTCTTCTGACACCAGCCCGTCATGGAGACGCGCGCGGATTTTTTTCCGAAAGCTGGAACCGCAAGACGCTGCTGGAGGCAGGCGTTGTCCTGCCCGAGTTCGTGCAGGACAACCATTCGCTGTCGCGCCAGGCAGGGACCGTACGTGGGCTGCATTACCAGGCGCCGCCCCATGCGCAGGGCAAGCTGGTGCGCTGCGGGCGGGGGCGGCTGTTCGATGTGGCAGTCGACGCGCGTAAAGGCAGCCCGACCTACGGCCAGTGGTTCGGCGCGGAACTCGGCTTCGAGAACGGCCGCCAGCTGTGGATCCCGGCAGGCTTCCTGCACGGCTTCGTCACCCGCGAACCCGATACCGAGATCGTCTACAAATGCACCGCCCATTACGACCGCGAGGCGGATGGGGCGGTGGCCTGGGACAGCCTCGGCATCGACTGGGGCGTCAGCGATCCGGTCCTGTCGGACAAGGACCATGCCGCCCCCGCCTTTGCCAACTGGCAGTCCCCCTTCACCTTCGAGGCGCAGGCATGAAGATCCTGATCACCGGCGGCGCGGGCTTCATCGGGTCGGCCGTCGTGCGGCTGGCCATCGCGCGCGGGCATCAGGTCGTGAACCTGGACGCGCTGACCTATGCCGCGAACCTGGCCAACGTGGCCGAGGCCGCAGGGTCCGACCGCTATGCCTTCGAACATGCCGACATCCGCGATCGCGCCGCGCTGGACCGCATCCTGGCGCGGCACCGTCCCGACTGGATCATGCACCTGGCCGCCGAAAGCCATGTGGACCGGTCCATCGACGGGCCGGATGCCTTCATCCAGACCAACGTGATCGGCACGTTCAACATGCTGGAGGCCGCCCGCGCCTACTGGCTTCGCGAGGGCCGGCCGGACAGCTTCCGCTTTCACCACATCTCGACCGACGAGGTCTTTGGGTCCTTGGGTGACGCCGGGCAGTTCACGGAAACGACGCCCTATGACCCGCGCAGCCCCTATTCCGCCAGCAAGGCGGGGTCGGACCACCTGGTCCGGGCCTGGGCCGAGACCTATGGCCTGCCGGTGGTGCTGACGAACTGTTCCAACAATTACGGCCCCTATCACTTCCCCGAAAAGCTGGTGCCGGTGGTGATCCTGAAGGCCTTGGCAGGCCAGCCGATCCCCGTCTATGGCGACGGCGGCAACGTGCGCGACTGGCTGTTCGTCGAGGATCACGCCGACGCCCTGCTGCTGGTCGTGGAAAAGGGCCGGCTTGGCCGCAGCTACAACATCGGCGGCGAGAACGAGGCCAGGAACATCGACCTCGTGCGCACCATCTGCGCCCATATGGACGAGTTGCACCCCGAAGGCGCGCCCCATGCCGACCTGATCACCTTCGTGACAGACCGCCCCGGCCATGACCGCCGCTATGCCATCGACCCGTCGCGCATCCGCGACGAACTGGGCTGGCGGCCTTCCGTGACGGTGGAACAGGGGCTGCGCCGCACCGTCGAATGGTACCTGGCCAATCGCGACTGGTGGCAACCGCTGCTGTCGCGCGACGGCGTGGGCAAGCGTCTGGGGGCAGCGTGACTGATCTTCTGGTCTTTGGCCGCACCGGCCAACTGGCGCGCGAACTGGCCACGCTGGCGCCGGGCGCCACCTTCCTGGGCCGCAACGCCGCCGACCTGACCGATCCGGCCGCCTGCGCCGACGCCATTCGCCGCGTGGCGCCTGGGGCGGTCATCAACGCCGCCGCCTATACTGCCGTGGACCGGGCCGAAAGCGACGCCGATACCGCGCGCCTGGTCAATGCCGACAGCCCCGGTGCCATGGCGCGCACCTGTGCCGAACTGGGCATCCCCTTCCTGCATGTCTCGACCGACTACGTTTTCGACGGCACCGGTGAGGCGCCGCGGTCCGAGGATGCGCCGACCGGCCCCTTGGGCGTCTATGGCGCGACCAAGCTGGCGGGAGAGCAGGCCATCGCCGCCGCCGGCGGGCAATGGGCGGTGCTGCGGACGTCCTGGGTGTTCTCGGCCCACGGGTCGAACTTCGTCAAGACGATGCTGCGCCTGGGGGCCGAACGCGACCGGCTGACCATCGTGGCCGACCAGGTCGGCGGCCCGACCCCCGCCGACGACATCGCCGCCGCCGCTCTGACGATGATCCGCGGGATGCGAGACGGGGCCCAAGGGGGCGTCTATCACTTCGCCGGCTGGCCGGACGTGTCCTGGGCGGGTTTCGCATGCGAAATCTTCACCGGGGCCGGGCTGACGGTCGATGTCGCCGAAATCCTGACGGCAGACTACCCGACGCCTGCGCGCCGGCCGCTGAATTCGCGGCTGGACTGCACCCGGATCGCCCGCGACTTCGGCATCATGCGCCCCGACTGGCGGGTGGGCCTTGGCCGGGTTCTGACGCAACTGAAGGACAAGGCATGACACAGCGCAAGGGCATCATCCTGGCCGGGGGATCGGGCACGCGGCTCTACCCGATCACCATGGGCGTCTCGAAGCAGCTGCTGCCGCTTTATGACAAGCCGATGATCTATTACCCGATCACCGTCCTGATGCTGGCCGGCATCCGCGAGATCGCGATCATCACCACCCCCGAGGACCAGGCCCAGTTCCAGCGCCTTCTGAGCGACGGCAGCCAGTGGGGGATCAGCTTCACCTTCATCGTGCAGCCGTCACCGGACGGGCTGGCGCAGGCCTATATCCTGGCCGAGGATTTCCTGGCAGGCGCCCCGTCGGCCATGGTGCTGGGCGACAACATCTTCTTCGGCCACGGCCTGCCGGAACTGCTGGCCGCGGCCGATGCGCGCGACACCGGCGGCACGGTCTTCGGCTATCGCGTGGCCGATCCCGAACGTTATGGCGTGGTCGATTTCGACGGCGACATGCGTGCCCGCGCGATCATCGAAAAGCCCAGGGTGCCGCCATCGGATTATGCTGTGACGGGGCTTTATTTCCTGGACGGCACGGCGTCCACCCGCGCGCGCGCCGTCCAGCCTTCGGACCGCGGAGAGCTGGAGATCACCACGCTTCTGGAAAGCTATCTGCATGACGGCAGCCTGACGGTGGAACGCATGGGCCGCGGCTTCGCCTGGCTGGACACGGGCACCCATGCCAGCCTTCTGGACGCGGGGAATTTCGTGCGCACGCTGGAAAACCGCCAGGGCCTCCAGACTGGTTGCCCCGAAGAAATCGCCTTCGACGCGGGCTGGATCAATGCTGACCAGTTGCGCGCCCGTGCCGCCAAGTTCGCCAAGAACGACTATGGCAGCTATTTGCTGAGGCTGCTTGTGTGATCGTCACGGCGCCTGCCTGCTGAGCGGATCGCCTTGCCGGAAGGAAGAGCGGCAAGCTCGCATCCGCATTCCGACTTGGGAGCTGGCCGACATGACCCGCTATCCTTGCTGCAGGACCGGGTTAGGACTGCCTGCAGCGAAGCGTTCAAGCGCGGGGGCCGTTGACGATCTGGTTCGCCACGGCCCCATGGCATGGCAAAGGGGTGCAGCGCCGGATCGATATCAAAGGCTGCGGGAAAAATCAGCGTGACGTGGACGGGCGCCGTAGCATCGATCAGTCCAGAGACACGGCAAAGGCGGGCATGGCCGCGCCGTTGGCCTGATAGGTCGCGAAGGTCCGGGCCGTATCTAGCGCTTCGCGGATGGTCACGTCCATGTCCAGATAGCGATAGGTTCCAAGCCGGCCCACGAAGGTTACGTCAGGCGTTGCCCGGGCCAGATCGACATACTGTTCCAGCAGCGCCTTTTCCTGCACCAACCGGATCGGGTAATAGGGCGTGTCGCCCGGCTCGGCCTCGCGCGAGAATTCGCGATAGCAGACCGTGCCCTCATGGCTCTCCCAAGGGCTGAAATGCTTGTGCTCGGTGATGCGGGTGTATGGCACGTCGCGGTCGCCATAGTTCATCACCGCGCAGCCCTGGTAATCGCCCCGGTCGCTGAAGCGTTCGAAATCCAGCGTGCGATAGCCGAGCCGCCCCAGGCGATAGTCGAAATACCCGTCCAGCGGGCCTGACCAGAAGACGTGGTCGGCGTTGCGCGCCATGTCGGGGTGATAGGGCGTCTCCAGATCGACGGTGATGCGCGGGTGGTCGAGGATCGCCGCGACCATCGCAGTGTACCCCTCGCGCGGCATCCCTTGGAAGCGATGGAAGAAATAGTTGTCGTCGTAGTTGAAGCGCACCGGCAGCCGCTTGAGGATCGAGGCCGGCAGTTCCGTCGGCGAGCAGCCCCACTGCTTTTCGGTATAGCCCTTGAAGAACGCTTCATAGAGCTCGGGGCCGACGAAGCGCAGGGCCTGCTCCTCGAATGTCTGCGGGTCTGTGATGCTGGCGTCGGCCTTGTTGTCGATGAAGGCGCGGGCCTCGTCGGGACGCAGGGTCGTGCCGAAGAACTGGTTGATCGTCAGCAGGTTGATCGGCAGCGAATAGACGCGGCCCTGGGCGGTCGTCTTGACCCTGTTCCGGAAGGGCAGGAAGTCGGCGAAGCGGTTGACGTAGTCCCACACGTCCTCGTCGTCGGTATGGAAGATGTGCGGGCCATAGACATGCATCATCACGCCGGTGTCGACGTCCCGTTCGGTATGGGAGTTGCCGGCGACATGGGGGCGGCTGTCGATGATGCGGCAGTCATGCCCCGCCTCGGCCAGTTCGCGGCCGATGACCGCGCCCGAAAGCCCCGCGCCTACCAGAAGTATCTTCATGACATGATCCCGCCCTGCCTGGGCCAGGCAGATTTCGTACAATGGCCATGGAAACACAATGCCGCCGCTCCTATCCGCCTTCTCGATCATCGGGATTGCAGGCTGCAATGTCATGGCCCGCATATTGGCCAGAAGGAAGGCTTATCATGTAGATCGCCCATGCCAAGGTGCCCCGATCCGCACAGCGCAGGTTCACCGACCAGGCTGTGGCGCCGAACGGTTGGTGAGGCCTATCCCAGAAGGTCGGCGGCAGGATTGTCGGCCAGATCGACATCGGCGTAATACCGCTGCGCCTGCGCCGCCGACCGGTGCAGCGACAGGCGCATCGCAGCCTGCAGGGGCGCGCCATCCAGCGCCGCCTGTGTCAGGAAGCCCGCGCGCAGCCCATGGGCGCTGGCAAAGCCCGGCGGAAAGCCGGCCGCTGCCAACCGGGTGCGGATGATCCGCGCCAAGCCTTCGGATGTCAGGCGCCGGGGCAGTATGCGGTCGGCCTGGCTGACCGGACGGAAGACAGGACCTTCCTGAATTCGCGCGGCATGCAGCCAGTCCAGCACCGCGCGGGCAGGGCGGCCCTTCAGCACCACGCGCGGCGCAAGGCTGGCCCCGGTGGTCTTGGTGGACAGCAGGCGCAGCCGGATCAGGCCCTTGTCCTGCCATTCGCGCAGGTCCAGGTCATCGCGGTTCAGGGCCACGATCTCGGACCGTCGCCGCCCGCCCGAGGCCCAGCCCAGCATCAGGGCCGCACGGTCGCGAAGACCGCGATGGCTGTGACCGCAACTTGCCAGCATCGCCTCCAGGACCGGCCGCGTGATCGGATGCGCCGACTTGGGCACAGGCGGGCGAGCGGCGGCGCGACGTGCGCGTGTCCGGGCCTGCGCAACCAACGGGGCATCGAAGGGAGAGGCAAGGTTCTTCATCCGGTGAAAGGCCCGCCAACTGGCAATGCGGCGGTCCAGCGTTGCCGGGGCAGGGCAGGCCAAGCTGCGGCGCAATCCTTGCGCAATCAGCGCCTCGGCCGCCACGCGTGCGGTGCCGGTCGCATCGCTCAGTTCGGCCGCGTGATCCAGAACGAAGCGAAGCGCCACGGCTTCGGATTCCGGCCAGTCCAGCGGCGTGCCAAAGGCCGCCAGCTTCCAGGCGGTGATATAGGTCAGGTCCCGTTCCCAAGCGCGCAGCGTGTTCAAAGGAGTGCCGCGCCGATAAAGCTCGGTCAGCGCCGCATGGTCGGCAGCTGATAGATCGTCGGGGCTGACAGGCAGGTCCATGTAGCCAGATGGCCATTGGATAGCCGGCTGGTCAAGAGATTTGATAACAGGTCCTTATCGATACTAAGAAGATTGCCGCGCGAGTTGCCCAGTGAACTTCAGGAACGTTGTATTATGGGTATATGGAAAGTAAACTATTATGATAATACATTATTTTCTGTATTCCTCAGATTTCTATGACATAGGGGCAGAGCACTTGGACGACAGAGAGGCGTGCTGGTCGAATTTCAATCCAATGTGGTGAGGGAGCGATCAAGAGAGCCGAACGGCGGGCGTGTCCGCGGCCAGCTCGAGCCTCACCTCACCGATCACGATCCAGATGGCGCCCCGTGGCGGGAGGGTGGCGGTGACGCCGGGTCGCAGACCACCAGCGGGGCAAAAACCGGCCCGTCGGTCGATGCGGGTGGCAGCACCAACTTGCCCTGCTTCGCCAACCGCCGCCACGCCGACAACTGGTTCGGCTGCACATCACACCGCTCCGCCACAGCATCCACCGTAGCGCCCGGTTCAAGCATATCGGCAACCACAAGAGCCTTCACCTCAGTCGGCACCGGCGATGCCCCGTCGCATAGATCTCGACGCCCAGGGAGGTGAGAAACGAAGTCTTGGCACACATTGCGAAACGCGCTCCTCATCAGCCGATGAAAAGGACTTCGCAGCAGCGCGTCAGCCAAGCAATGTGGGGTTCAGCCGTCGTCTACATCAGGTCGCGCGGCTGAGCCTGGATCACTTGCGTGACCGGGCACGGCTCTGGCGCTCCGCTGCCCTGACAGATTTGGGCTCGCGCCTCAGTGTTTTGATGGACTGTGGCATTTTTGAACGCACGTGCCTGTGCTCACTCATCATCTGGACCTGGGGACCAATGCAGAGCCATTCGTGGCAGGGCCTTGGCCGGATGCGTTACTGCTGCGGGACGATCGAGTCGTGCCCCCGCTTCCATTTTTGGTTGGGGAAGGGGGTGGTCGTAGTCGGCGCTATTGGGCGGCGATGGGGGTGAGGGATTCGGGGCGGGGCCAGATGCCGCGCGTGTCGATCACCCGCGCGTCGGCCGGGGCGGGCATGGCCTTGAAGTCGTCGTGGTCGACCAGCAGCACGATCACCTTGCAGGCGCAGACGGCCTCGGTCGGGCGGACCAGTTTTGCGCGGTTGTCGAACGCGCCAGGCAGCTCGTCGATGAAGGGTTCGACGATGTCGACCCGGCCGGGATAGGCCTCGGCCAGACGGGTGGCGATGCCCAGGGACGGGCTTTCGCGAAGATCGTCGATGTTGGGCTTGAAGGCCAGGCCGAAGCAGGCGATGCGCGCGGCCTCGCCGGTTTCCGCCGCGTGCTCGGCCACGGCCTGGTGCACCTTTGCCAGCACCCATTCGGGCTTGCCGTCGTTGATCTCGCGGGCGGCGCGGATGATCCGGGCTTCGGCGGGGGCCTGACTGACGATGAACCAGGGGTCGACCGCGATGCAATGGCCGCCGACACCCGGACCCGGCTGCAGGATGTTGACGCGCGGATGACGGTTCGCCAGGCGGATCAGTTCCCAGACGTTGATGTCCAGCTTGTCGCAGATCAGCGACAGTTCGTTGGCAAAGGCGATGTTCACGTCGCGGAAGCTGTTCTCGGTCAGCTTCGCCATTTCGGCGGTGCGGCAGTCCGTCTCGATGCAGTCGCCCTCGACCGCCAGCTTGTAGAGCTTGCGCGCCCGCGTGGCGCAGGCCTCGGTCATGCCGCCGATGATGCGGTCGTTCGTGACCAGCTCGGTCAGGGCATGCCCGGGCAGAATCCGCTCGGGGCAATGCGCGATGCGGATGTCGGACGCCTCGCCGGCGGTCTGGGGGAAGGTCAGGTCGGGACGCGCCTCGGCCAGCCAGGCGGCCATCTGTTCGGTCGCGCCCACGGGGCTGGTCGATTCCAGGATCACCAGATCGCCCCGCTTCAGGACCGGCGCGATCGCGCGGGTCGCGGCTTCGACGTAGGACAGGTCCGGGTCGCGTCCCTCGCCGCTCTCGCAGAAGGGCGTGGGGACGGCGATCAGGAAGGCATCCGCGGGTTCGGGGGTCGTCGTGGCGCGCAGATGGCCGGCCTGGACGGTCCGGCGCAGCGCGTCCTCCAGGCCCGGCTCGACGATGTGGGTCTCGCCCCGGTTGATCGTGGCGACGGCCCGTTCGTTGATGTCGAGGCCAATGACATTCACGCCCCGCAGGGCGAACACGACGGCCGTCGGCAGGCCGATATAGCCAAGGCCGACCATGCAGATCCGGTCAAATCCAGCGCTCATTTCTTGTCCTCGAAGTTGATCAGGGCATCCAGGATGCGATCCACCGCATGGCCGTCGCCATAGGGGTTATGGGCGAATGCCATGGCGTCATAGGCTGCGGGATCGGTCATGAGGCGCGTCACCTCGGCCACGACGACGTCGGTGTCGGTGCCGACAAGCCGCACGGTCCCCGCCTCGACGGCTTCGGGACGTTCGGTGGTGTCGCGCATCACCAGCACCGGCTTGCCAAGCGACGGAGCCTCTTCCTGGATCCCGCCCGAGTCCGTCAGGATCAGGTGCGAGCGCTTCATGAGCCACACGAAGGGCAGGTAGTCCAGCGGCTCGATCAGGTGGATGTTGGGCGCATCGCGCAAGAGCCGCTGGACCGGCTCGCGGACATTGGGGTTCAGGTGCATCGGGTACACGATCTGGGCGTCGGGGAACCGCGCGGCTATCTGCTGCAGCGCCAGGCAGATGCGCTCGAACCCTCCGCCGAAGCTTTCGCGCCGGTGGCCGGTGATCAGGATGACGCGGCGGTCGGGGTGCAGGAAGTCGAACCCGGTCGCCAGGTCCCGCTCGAGCTGCGGATCGGCCTCGATGCGGGCAACCACCTGCAGCAGCGCGTCGATCACCGTGTTGCCGGTGACGATGATCCGGTCCGCGGGGACGTTTTCGGCCAGCAGGCTGTCGCGCGATGTCGGTGTCGGTGCCAGATGCAGCGCGGCCAGAGAACCGGTGACGCGCCGGTTGCCCTCCTCCGGCCAGGGCGAATAAAGGTTGCCGGTGCGCAGGCCCGCCTCGACATGGCCCACCGGGATGCGCGAGAAATAGGCCGCCAGCGTGGAGGCCAGGGTCGTGGCGGTGTCGCCATGGACCAGCACGATGTCGGGCCGGACATCCGCCAGCACCTGGCGAAGGCCCAGAAGGATGTCCGAGGTCACGCCGAAAAGGTCCTGCCCCTGGCGCATGACGTCCAGATCGTGATCGGGAGTGATGTCGAACAGCCTGATGACCTGATCCAGCATCTCGCGGTGCTGCGCGGTGATGCAGACGGCGCTTTCGAACCTTGGATCGCGGGCAAGGGCCGCCACCAGCGGCGCCATCTTGATGGCTTCCGGTCGGGTTCCAAAGACGGTTAGAACACGCAAGTCAAATTCTCCGGGTTGGTTTTCGGCCGTCACTCGCCTTCTAGGCACATGAGGCAGCGGCGACCAGACCAAATTCGGTCTTGCATCCCCCGACCCGAGGCCCACGCAGCGGCATGGAGCCCAACAGCCGACGAAGCTCAAGCCTGCCTGCGGGTGAGGGCGTGGTTCTCGGACGCCTCGGTGGCGCGAGAACTTCGGCGGGCTCGAAAAATCCTGCACCAGGATCAAAACCGGAACACTCAAAGGGGCAGGTTGGCGCCATTGCGGCACCTGGCTTCACCTTCGGGTGCCGCTTTGCGGATGCAAAGGTCTCGGCGGCGCCGAGCGCGTTGAAGCCGGATGCGAACGGGGACTTCGGCCGCTTGCCTCGATCCGATGTCGCAGGAGGATAGCCGACCAGTGCTTCCAGCGGTCCGACCGAAGCGCCTGATCGTTCGAAAGATGTCGTTGCGGGCATGGTCTCGATCCCGTTCGACCCGAAGTTCGGACCAGTGGCGCCTGCGCCTCGTTGTCGACCGGCAGGCCCCGGGATCCCGGGGCGCGAAGGCTGTCCCGAGTGCGAGGACCCCCCGGCCTTCGGCTCCGGGCGAAGAAGCCGGCATTGACCCGTCCAGTTCCGCCATCGCGAGGGATGCTGACGCCGTGCCCGTGCCTTATCAAATCGACAGGCCGCAGAGCACCTTCGCCATCAGGCTGAACCGGATCGCCGCGTCGGAGAACCGGGGGCGGCCAGGACGCTGGTTCCGGTCGATCGGCGACCTGCCCTTGTCCAGCCGGATCAGCGCCGACCCGCGTTGGCTTGTGGCGCCATTGCAGGGCTTCCCGCGGGCCGAGCACAGCTTCGGGCCTTGTCATGCGAGGTCGCTTTCCCGCCGAAGCCACCGCGCGTCTCCTCAAGCTGTCTTCTGCAGCATTGCTTAACAAAAGAAGAAGCGGGACACGTTATGGTTGTTTGCCTGCGTGGTTTTATCTAAGCTTTACACGATTGACTTGCGATCATTCTTCAAAACGTCTGTTCAGGAGTTCAGAATGGCACTTCTCGACGTGGCACTTGCTGCAGATGATGTTGTTTTTGTTGACAGCACTTCTTCACCCAGTGGGAACGACCTTATCTCGCTTGGGGCACTTAACGCGGACACCACTGTTTTTTCGGTGACGGCTCAGTCAACCTGAGCAGCCTTATCGGTGCGGGAGCGTTGAGCACTTCTAATATCGTTGCGACGGGTGGGGCCGATCTTCAGCTGAGCGGCGGTTTGCTGAATCTCAACGCTCTGGCTGAAACCAACCTGCTGATTGACGGGAACAGCAGCATTACCCTGTCTTCCGGCAGTCTCGATCTTCTGGGATTGAACGATCTTCTTGGGAACACCAGAATTGCTTTTTCGGGCAGCGGTGACGGAACATTCACGTTCAACCGCCCCTCACTTGGAGTTGCGACGACGTCGACGTTGAATGTCGCCGAAATGGGTCCAGGAGACCAGGTTGTTATTCCGGTTGCTGGCAATACTACCGGTGCTCTCCGCTTCGGCAGCTATAGCGAAGAAACAGGAACCCTTCGCCTGATAAACGGATCAAGTCTCAACCGGGTCAATGTCGATATTGCAATGACGCCCGAGCAGTACGCCGTGTTCAATGCAGACCGAACTGCCTATCTGAACGGAGCTGAAGATACCTTTACTTTTCCGGGGGACGATTCCTCAGAGCCTCCGTATGAAGCACCATGCTTTGCACGCGGAACCTTGATTGCGACCGAAAAAGGTCTGACGGCCATCGAAAAGGTCAGGGTAGGTGACGAGATCCTGACCCGCGACCACGCCATTCAGCCGGTGCGGTGGATTCGTTCATGCAAGCTTTCGAAGCTGGACCTTCTGATGAATCCGAACCTGCGCCCAATTCGTATCCGTGCGGGTGCATTGGGCAACAACACCCCCACTGCAGATTTGATCGTATCACCTCAGCATCGGGTGCTCGTCAGAGCTTTGTTGCGCAAAGAGCTTGAAGGCCGGACTTCCCCTTTCCCCGGGCGGACTTATCCCACGAGCTCTGTGACAGGTATGCCGAGCGCCGTGTAGCCGTTAAGCACGGCGGCGCGAATTTGGAGTTCGGCGACCTGGCAGTCGAAGTCGCGTGCCATAAGGCTCTGCCCGAGCAGCTTCACGCAATGCATCTTCGTCTCGGCGCGGCTTCGGCGGTGGTAACCGCTCCACTTTCGCCAGATCGCGCGGCCGAGGTATTTCGATGCGCGCAGTGCTTCGTTCCGGGCGATCGCACCGGCCGTTGATGGCTTCCAAGTCTTGGCGTTCTTGCGCGGCGGAATGATCGCATGGGCGCCTCGGTCGGCGACGGCGTCGTGGCACTTGCGCGTGTCGTAGGCGCCATCCGCAGTGACCGAGCCGATCTCCACATCGGCGGGGATCTGGTCAAGAAGCTCGGGCAGCATAGGCGCATCGCCTACGCTGCTACCGGTAACCTCGATGGCTCGGATTTCCAGCGTCTGTTCGTCAACGCCGATGTGGACCTTGCGCCAGAGGCGGCGTTTTGCGCCACCGTGCTTGCGGGCATTCCACTCGCCTTCGCCCTCCGCCTTGATGCCGGTGCTGTCGATCAGCAAGTTCAGCGGCCCCTGCGAGCCCCGGTAGGGAATGGCTACCGCCAAGGTCTTCTGGCGCCTGCTCAGCGTGCTGAAATCCGGCACCGTCCAATCGAGGCCGGCCAGGCGCAGCAGGCTCTCGACAAAGCCGCTCGTCTGACGGAGCGCCATGCCGAAGAGCACCTTCATCGTCAGACAGGTCTGGATCGCGGCATCGCTATACTGCGGCTGCCGGCCTCGCTTGCCCGTCGGTGGCGGCACCCACGCCATGTCCGGGTCGAACCAGATGGTCAGAGAGCCGCGCTGCTTGAGGGCTTCGTTATACGCTGGCCAGTTCTTGGTCTTGTAGCTCGGCGGCGTGGGTCTGCTCATGCAGCACGGCTACCACGCCAGATTCGCCAGCTGAATCCCCCTTAAGACTTTGTGCAACAAAGCCTCAACTGACAGAAACAGCCGCGCAGTTTCAGATCCCGTCCAGGATCTTGCGCTGGAAATCGGGATACCAGATGTCCAGGTCCCCGGTGGGGGTGCGCCAGACCTGGCGCCAGCTACGCATGGCCGTGATGACGCCGGCCGCCTGGGGGAAATCCCACCGGCGCGACAGGCCGTCCTTGATCATCTCGCCCAGAAGCCTGCGCCACAGCATCAGGCGATAGGTCGGCAGCCAGTGCGCCGGATCGTCGGCATGGCGCTTGATGAAGACCAGCATGTTCAGCAGCTGGAAGGTGATGGCGGTCTTGCGCTTGATGCGCCCTCCCGCGATCTCGAAATGGTGCAGCCTGGCGCGATTGGCGCGCATCAGGATGCCGTGGCGGCCATAGCGATAGGACGCGTCCAGATCCTCGCCCGCGGCATAGAAGCGAAGCGAGCTGTCCAGCGGCTCGGCCAGGGCCACGTTGCGCCTCACGCTAAGACCATGGCCCGACATGAAGGTCATCGCGGCCAGATCCAGGTGCCGTATTTCTTCGGGAATGACCGTGTTGCGCGGGCCGTCGTATTTCAGAAACAGCGCATGCATGCCCTGGAACAGGATGTTGCGGCTGATCCAGCGGCCCCATTCATATTGCATCACGCGCTGGCTGAGGCTGCCGACATGCTGCGACGGTGCGGCCTTGCGCATCAGACCCTCCGATGCCTGGGATCCGGATGCCTGCGCATTGGGCATGACCGGCACGTTGACGCCGTTCACGCCGACCACCCGGCCGCTTGTGTCCGCGTCATAGACCTCCAGCAGCCGCTCCACATAATCGGGATAGAGAAAGCTGTCGTCGTCGATCATCACGATGATGTCGCCGGTCGCGTGCCGGCAGGCCAGGTTGCGCTGCGTGGCCGAGGATCGTTCGGTCGCGTGCAGATAATCCAGCCGGACATGGGGGTATTCCCGCGCCAGGGTCTGGACGGCCTCGCGCGTGTCCTGCCAATCGTGCGAGGAATCCGCGATCACGACCTGCTCGGGCGGGACGGTTTGGGCAAAGGCCAGCGGCAGGACGCGCAGCAGGACCTCGCGGCGGTTGTAGGTGGGGACGATCAGGGACCAGGACAGCACAATGAACCTCGTGACGGAAAAGGACGGCGGCCCCGGAAGGCAGCGCGTGACAGCTAGCAAGATTCGCAGTCGATAAGCACCCTCTTTTTGATCACGGACATGGCGGCGGTTGTCATGGCCTCGGGCCGATTTTTCGGGTTAAATGTGGCTGACCCTTGTCTTGAGCGGTGATCTTTTTGCGCATTGCCTATCTTGTCGGAGAGTATCCGGCAGTTTCCCATACCTTCATCCTGCGAGAGGTGGCCGCCTTGCGGGCGCAGGGGTTGGACATCCTGACATGTTCGATCCGGCGCACCGGTTCCGAACACCATCGCGGCCCCGCCGAACGGGCCGAGGCGGCGGCGACCTTCAACGTGCTGGACGTCGCGAAACGTCCCGGCCAGATGATCGCGGCACAGGTCCGGGCGCTGCGGCGGCCCGGCCTCTATCTGTCCACGCTGCGGCAGGCGTGGCGGATGCGCGGTCCGGGCTGGCGGGCGGCGCTGTACCAGCTGTTCTACTTCCTCGAGGCGGCGGTGCTGGCCCGGTACCTGCAGGACCGGCAGGTGACGCATCTGCACAACCACTTTGCCCAGGCCAGCTGCACGGTCGCGCTTCTGGCGGCGCGGCTGGCGCATATCCCCTTCAGCTTCACCCTGCACGGGCCCGCCGATTTCACCGACCCGAAGCTGTGGCGGCTGGACGAAAAGATCCGGGCGGCGCGGTTCGTGGCCTGCATCTCGCATTACTGCCGGTCGCAGGCGATGCTGGCCAGTCCGCACGCCCAGTGGTCCAAACTGCACATCCTCCATTGCGGGGTCGAACCCGACCGCTATGACGCAGCGCCGGCCCGGGGGCAGGGACTGCTGTTCGTGGGCCGCCTGGCCGCGGCCAAGGGCGTGCCCCTGCTGATCGACGCCATGGCCGCGATCCGGAACCGCTGCCCCGGCGCGCACCTGACCCTGATCGGCGACGGACCCGACCGCACCCGACTGGAGGAGCAGGTCCGCGCACGGAACCTGCAGGATGCCGTCAGCTTCCTGGGCTATCGCAGCCAGGATGAGGTCACCGAGGCCTTGTCGCTGGCGGCACTGTTCGTGCTGCCATCGTTTGCCGAGGGCGTGCCCGTCGTGCTGATGGAGGCGATGGCCTCGGGCCGCGCGGTCGTGGCCACGCGCATCACGGGCATTCCTGAACTGGTCGAGGACGGCGTTTCAGGCCGCATCGTGCCCCCCGGCGACGGGGCGGCGCTGGCCGACGCCGTCTGCGCGATCCTGGCCGATCCCGACCAGGCCGCCCGCATGGGCGCCGCGGGCCGCCGGAAGGTGCGGGCCGAATTCGACATCGCTACCGAAGCCGCGCGGCTTGCCGCCCTGTTTCGCGAAACAAGGGAAAAGCCATGACCGAAACCCGGAAAATCGCCGTGCTGATCCCCGAGTTCCCGGGGCAGACCCATTCCTTCTTCTGGCGCGAGATCGAGGCCCTGCATACCCATCACGGGATCGGGGCGCAGATCATCTCGACCCGGCTGGCGCCACGGCCGGTCATGCATGACTGGGTGGCCCAGGCCAATGCCATCCAGCTGCATCCGATGCCGCCTGCGCGCATGGTGGCGCTGACCCCGGCCCTGGCCGCCGCGCTGCCCCGGTTGATGGCCGACCCCGACCTCCGCCGCATCTTGCGTCAGCCGCGGTCCTGGGGCTTTGTCCTGATGGCGCTGGAACTGGCGCGGATCTGCAAGGCGCGCAGGCTGACCCACTTGCATGTCCATTCCTGCGCCAACTTCGCGCTGATCGCCGCGCTGTGCCATCGGCTGTCGGGCATTCCCTACAGCCTGGTGCTGCACGGGCGGCTGGTGGACTATGGTCCGGAACAGCCGCTGAAATGGAAAGGCGCCAGCTTCGTCTTCGTTATCACCAAGATCTTGCGCCAAGAGGTCGCCGAGGTTCTGCCGCAGATGATGGACAAGGTCCGCGTCGTACCGATGGGCGTGAACACCGACATGTTCGCGCCACCCGACAGGCCGCGCCCCGACGATCCCGATCCCTTTACCTGGTTCTGCTGCGCCCGGCTGAACTGGGTCAAGGGCCACGACACGCTGATCCGCGCCGCCACGATCCTGCGCCGCGACCGGTCTGATCTGTCCTTTTGCATCCGCATCGCGGGCGAGGATGAAAAGGGTGGCTCCGGTTACCACCGCGACCTGGACCGCCTGATCGCAGAGGAAGACGCGGGCGATCTGGTGCAGCTTCTGGGCTCGGTCACCCAGGACGATGTCCGGCAGGAACTGCAATCGGCGGACGGTTTCGTGCTGGCCAGCCGCCACGAGCCCCTGGGCGTGGCCTATATGGAGGCAATGGCCTGCGAATTGCCGGTGATCGGCACCGATGCGGGTGGGGTGGCCGAACTGATCACCCAGGGCGCGGACGGAATGCTGATCCCGCCGAACGACCCGCAGGCCCTGGCCCGCGCGATGGCCCAGGTGATCGAGGACGCCGCGCTGCGCCGCCGCATGGGTCAGGCGGCGCGCCAGAAGATCCTGCGGAATTTCAGTTCACGCCGCAGCGCGGATGCGCTGGCGCTGGCGTTGCACGAATGCGACCGGCCATGACACCGCCTCTTGGACCCACCGTCCTGCTGATCGCCGAGGCGGCCAATCCCGAATGGGTATCGGTCCCTCTGGTCGGCTGGTCGCTGGCCTCGGCGCTGCGCCGGCATGCCGATGTGCATATCGTCACCCAGCAGCGCAACCGCGAGGCCTTCCTGCGCGCCGGGCTGGTCGAGGGGCGGGATTTCACCGCCCTCGACAGCGAAGCCATCGCCGCGCCCATGTACCGCCTGGCCAGCATCCTGCGCATGGGCAAGGGCAAGGGCTGGACGATGACCACGGCCATCTCGGCGCTGAGCTATCCCTATTTCGAACGACTGGTCTGGCAGCACTTCGGCGCCGACATCCGGGCAAGGCGCTTCGACCTGGTCCATCGCATCACGCCTTTGTCGCCGACCGTCGTCTCGCCCATCGCGGGCAAGATCGCGGCGGCGGGGGTGCCTTTCGTGCTGGGGCCTCTGAATGGCGGCGTACCCTGGCCCAAGGGCTTCGATGCGGAACGCCGGCAGGAACGCGAATGGCTGTCCTATGTGCGCGGTGTCTACAAGCTGAACCCGTTGCGGGGCAGGTCGCTGCGGTCCACGGCGCTGATCCTGGCCGGGTCGCGCCACACCGCCAGCGAGATTCCCCAAGCCCATCAGGACAGGGTTGTCTGGCTGCCCGAAAACGCGATCGACCCGGCGCGCTTCAACCTGGTGGCGGACCAGGACCTGACCCTGCCGCTGCGGGCCTGCTTCGTCGGGCGGCTGGTGCCCTACAAGGGGCCCGACATGCTGATCGAGGCGGCGGCGCCGCTGATCGCGGCCGGGCAGCTGGTGCTGGACGTGATCGGTGACGGGCCGATGATGACGGCGCTGCGCGAGCAGGCGGCCAGGCTGGGTGCCCAGGGCGGGATCACCTTCCACGGCAACCTGTCCCACGAAAAGGTGCAGGAGGTGATGGTCCGGTCGAACCTGCTGACCTTCCCCTCGATCCGGGAATTCGGCGGCGGCGTCGTGCTCGAGGCGATGGCGCTTGGGGTGGTGCCGATGGTCGTCGACTATGCCGGCCCAGGAGAGCTGGTGTCCGACGAAACCGGCTATCCGATCGCCTTGGGCGAGCGGCCGCAGATCGTGTCGCGTTTCCGTGCTGCGCTTGGGGCGCTGGTCGCCGATCCTTCGGGCCTGCCCGGCAAGGCCCGCGCAGCGCGCAGTCAGGCGCTGGCGGATTATACCTGGGACGCAAAGGCCGCAAAGATCGTTGCCCTGTATCGCCGCCTTCTGCAGGATCGCCGGGGCAGCTAAGCCGCCCCGCCGTCAGCTTTCGGGAATGAAGCGCGGCAGCACGGCAACGACTTCCCGGGTCATGTCCAGCAGGCGCGCCTCGGCGGCTTCCTCGGATTCGCCTTTCGACATCAGCGTCGTCAGTCGGACGATGCCGCCGTCGGTCTGCCCGCGACGGATCCCGTCCAGCAGCAGGTTGAACTTGGCCGCAAGGTCCCAGGCCACCTGGCGTTCGCCTTGCTGGAACCAGTAATAGACCATCATGCGGGTCTCGCCCTTCTGGATGATGGCCCGGTTCAGCGGAAAGTCCCCTTCGACCCCCAGTTGCCGCGCGACATCGATCCGGTCCAGCTTGGCCATCTCCCAGCCCGAGGAGGGCAGGCAGATCTCGGGCGAATGGATCCCGCCCTGGGTCTGGTCGTTGTAGAATGCGCTGAAGAAGCCGACCGCGGGCGTTTCGTCGTTGCGGGTGAAGGTGGCCTGGCGGTAATCGTCGGCACCCAGCCTCTTTTCGACATCGACGGTCAGGCGTTCCTCGGGGCCTCTCTGCTGCCAAGCCCCCAGTTCGCGGGGGAAGATGGCAAAGCTGGTCCGCTGGACGATGACATCCCGATCGGGGGCCGCCACCTGCCAGGCGGCCAGCGCGCCCAGCCCCATCACCGCCGCGGCGATCATCGCGGTCGACGGTTGGACCATGCGCAGCCGTCCCAGTTGCGCCGCCATCCCAGAGGTGTCCAGGTCCAGCGCATCGGCCAGCGTGGGCCTGCCGGGATGGAACAGCAGCATCAGCCGCGCCAGGCCGAACAGCAGCAGGATGCAGATGATGAAGACCACCCAGCCTTCGAAGAAGTGGGTGAACCCCTCCAGCCACTCGATCCCGTAATAGTTCGCGATGATCCCGGCCACGGCGATCCGGACGGAATTCATCAAAACGGTGATCGGCACCGCGGCCAGCAGCAGCACCGCCTTGTGCCATTTCGGCCCGCGGTAGAGCACGGCGAAGATGTAGGAAAACGACATGATCGGGAACAGGTAGCGCAGGCCCGAACAGGCCTCGGCCACGTGCAGGCGCATGACGCCCAGGTCGATGATGTTGCCTTCCAGGAAGACCGGCACCGCCAGCATCTTGAGAAGGCCGACGCCGATTTCGGACGACACCATCTGCAGCCAGATCGAGACCTTGTAATACAGCGTCGCGGGCAGCGGCAGCATGTACACAAGGTGCAGGATCGAGGGCCAGAAGTTCTTGCCCCGCGACCAGCCGAAGGACACGAAGATGATGCCGGCGACCCAGATGATCGTGGCATAGGCCACAAGATCGTCCACCCGCGCCAGCTTGCCCAGGGCGCCGATCATGAAGGCCAGCCCGATGACCAGCACGCCCGGCCAGCGATCGGCGACCTGTCCCTGCTGAGGCGGATATTGCTTGAGCTCGCGCAGGAACATCATGGCAGACAGGATCGGGATCAGCGGCCCGTGGCTGTATTCCGGCGTCTGCCAGGCCAGAAGCAGTGCATCCAGCCCGTCGATGAAGAACCAACCCGCGGCAATCGTGGCGACAGCCAGCCAGAACAGGCCAAAGCCGTTGATCGACACGTGATCGCGAAAGAGAGAACCGTCTTCGCTGGAGGCCATCTGATCGTTACCTTTTACAAGGCTGCCTGCGCGGCCAGCCGAAACCCGTCAACATGAACCTTATCTTATCCGCTGCCGCCTGTTGACAGGGCATGGACGGATCTTTCGTCAAATTTTGCTGTTCCCGTTTTGCGGGATGAAACAAGAAAAGCCCGCCGAGGGGCGGGCTTTCCTGTCAGATGCCGCAAAAGGATCAGGCGGCTTTCTTGCGGCGGCGCAGCGCGGCCAGACCGCCCAGGCCACCCATCAGCATCAGGCCGGCAGCCGGCAGCGGAACAGCGGCGACGCTGATCTGCGCGACGTCGAAGCCGTCATAGCTGGTGGACGACGGGAACACGGTCTTGGTCACGTCGACCAGCTTGATGAATTCGAACGGCGAATAGGCCGTCACCGTGCTCTTGATCGCTGCGTTGGTCACCACGCCAAGGTCGGTTTCGACACCGTCCAGGACGGAGTAGACCCGTGCCGCTTCATCGTGATCGCCATCACGGTTGAAGGTCAGCTCGAACGTTGCGACCTTTTGCGCAATGTCGAACAGCGGCTTGGCGAAGCTGACGACGATCGATCCGCCGAAGCCGAGCGAATAGAACGTGTTCGAGTCGCCGTCGACTGCGTTGGCGGTGTTTTTGCGGTCGTTCGCGGCGCAGCCGGAAGCCGTGCCTTCGCAGACGCCAGCCACTGCGTCGACGACGTTGTTTGCATAATAGGTCGCGGCGTTCGCGCCTGCGGCGGAAGCCATCAGAGCAGCGCCGGCAAGAAGGGCTTTGATCGTATTCATGTTCACACCTTTTACTCGTTATCGGCCAGCGCCGACGATCAATACAATCTTAACTTTTTCGCGGCAGTGCAACAAGCCTTGTCGCTTGAACACTGCTTAAAAGAAACAAATGTCTGCTTCTAAAAGATAAATTACCATGCCTAATTCAACCTTAAAGAGAATATGAATAAGCTGATTAATGCTTAAGGTGGAAATATCCAAATCTTCATCAAAATTGAATAAGATTGCTTGGCTCCGATCCTTCTTAAATGTGCCTTCCCCATATCCGGGAACTTGTGATTCGGAGCCACAGCGCGCAGGATCGCCGCGACCTTCCTGACCCTACGATGTGCCGATGACACCCGCCTCCGATCCTTCTCGTGCCTATCTTCTCGTCTCGCCCTGCCGGAACGAAGCCGACTACATGCGCCGCACCCTGGACAGCGTCACGGGGCAGAGCGTTCCTCCGGCCAGGTGGGTGATCGTCGATGACGGCTCCACCGACGAGACGCCGCAGATCCTGGCCGAATATGCGGCGCGCTTCCCTTTTATCCAGGTGGTCACCAAGCCCGACCGGGGGCACCGCGCGGTTGGACCCGGCGTGATCGAGGCCTTCTATCACGGCCTGGATCAGGTGCGGATGTCGGACTATCCCTACCTGTGCAAGCTCGACCTCGATCTGGACCTGCCACCCCGCTACTTCGAGATCCTGATGTCGCGGATGGAGGAAAACCCCCGCATCGGCAGCTGTTCGGGCAAGCCCTGGTTCCGCTCGGCGTCCGGTGCGTGGATTTCCGAAAAATGCGGCGACGAGATGTCGGTGGGCATGACCAAATTTTATCGCCGCACCTGCTTCGAACAGATCGGCGGCTTCGTCCGAGAGGTCATGTGGGATGCCATCGACTGCCACAAGGCGCGCCAGATGGGCTGGATCGTGGTCAGCTGGAACGACGACGACCTGCGCTTCGAACACCTGCGCCCCATGGGTTCCAGCCAGAAAAGCGTCTTCACCGGCCGCAGGCGGCACGGGTTCGGTCAGTATTACATGGGGTCGGACCCGGCCTATTTCATTGCGACCGGACTTTACCGGATGGCGCACCCGCCTTACGTGCTGGGGGGGCTGGCGACGATCCAAGGATATCTGGGCGCCTGGATGCGCGGCGAAAAGCAGCACGAGGATGCCGATCTGCGCCGCTTCATCCGCGATTACCAGCGCCGCGCCCTGCGGGTCGGCAAGTTCCGGGCCGTGGCCGAAATCGAAGCCCGGGCCGCACAGCGATGGACCCGCTGAAGCAACCGTCTGATCGGCGGCAGCTCTTCGAGCCATGCGGCGGTTGACTGTAACAGCCATGTGACACTTCAGTTACCTCCAGTGTTTCTGGAGGTGGTACATGGTTCCGTTCGATGCTTACGTGATGGATTGGTTGAATCCCTTTGCCGGGAAATCATCCGTCTTCGACTGGTTCGTTTCTCTTCTTGCGTCGAACGCGATCACAAAGGGCGCTCCTGTCGGGATCGCCTTCTTTTTCCTGTGGCACCTGCCGGGCAGCGACAGGACGCGCAACCGCAGCAGATTGCTTGCGCTGCTGGTGGCCACCTTCGTGTCGATCATCGTCGGCCGGGCCGCGGCGATGCTTCTTCCTTACAGGCCGCGCCCCCTGCACGCCGAAAGCGTCGACCTGCAGCTGCCGATCTCGGTCGATCCAAAGGTACTGGACGGGTGGTCGTCCTTCCCGAGCGATCACGCCGTGCTTTACGCCACGCTGGTTGCCGGGTTCTGGTTGGTCAACAGGTGGGCGGGCCTTGTCATGGCCCTCCACGCATTCGTCGTCATCGCCTTCGCCAGGGTCTACCTGATCTATCACTATCCCACGGACATCGTGGGCGGGGCCGTCATCGGCGCGATCATCGGCCTTGCGCTGGTTCCCCTTCTGGGCCGGGTGCTGGCCCGGTCGGGCATCGTCGAGGCGATGGAGAGCCATCCCCAGTACAGCTATCCGTTGCTGTTCCTTTTCCTGATGCAGATCGCGACGATGTTCAACAGCGCCCGGGAACTTGCCAAGGCGCTGGTATCGTTGGTCACGTGATCACGGCCACCGGGATTGATGCAGGTCGTCGTTCGTGGCCTGCAGCCGGTCCGACATCTGCGCGATCAGGTCTTCGGTCCGCCCCTCGGCGCTGAGGTGGACATGGTGGCGCATGGCGCGACGGATGTCGGCCGCCAGGATGCGTTCGATCACGGGGGCCGCCAGAACAAGCAGTTTCTTGACCCGCTGACGCCCGTCCTCGCCCAGGTCGAAGCTGCCGGTTTCAGGCATCCGCGCAGCCTTCGCGCCGGCAGGGCCCCCCACCGCGGGCTGCGGCGCGGGCTTTCTGGCCCGGGCCGCCCGCAGCTGCGACCGGAGTGTCCCCGTCAGCCGCCAGAACTTCTTGGGAAGGGCCAGGGATTCCGGCGCGTCGATCGTCAGGCCCAGGCCCATGGCCCAGTCATTCCACTTGTGGTCGTTGAACTGGTTGGAGATCTTGATCGGCACCCAGGGAATTCGGAACGCGTCCGCCATGATGGCACCATGCATGGATTCGGTCACGACCAGGTCGGCGCCGATGATCTTCCTGATGACCTCTTTTGCATCCTGGTTGGGAAGCACCACCTGCAGGTTGCACATCTGCCCGATCCGGCCCCAGTTGATCTGCAACTGTGCCGTCGAACGGTGAGGAATGAAGATCGTGCCGTTTCCCCCGCGCGGCAGCTGGGCAAATTCCGGCATGACCGTCAGCAGGGACGCCGGATCGCTGATGGCGATGCTGTCGTCAAGGCCCAGCAATCGTGCCGTCAGCGGCCCCCTGACCCAGGAAATGCGGACGCGATCCGGGTCGACGGGGCCAAGGCTGCTGTAACCCGAACCGCTGCCGCAGACCAGGACCCGGTCATATGCCTGAAGAACGCGTGTTCCCAGGATCGAGCCGATGCCGAACAGCGTTCTGTCCGGATAATGATCCCTCCATCCGGAAAGGAAATGATCCCAGAACCAGAGGTTCATGTCATCGCCGAAGTTTCCATTCTTGGAAGTGGCGTAATAAAGCTGCAAACGTCCCCCCTGTCCCGCAAGCAGATGATCCCGACCGCGTTCGGTCAGGGCGCTTGCATCTGCGATGTTTGCCTTGACTGGACGTGAACTGAACAGGATTTTTTATGCATCTTGTGTTGCAGAGCAGGTTTCTATCCGGCAGGCCCGCATCTGCCTGACCTTGTGCCGGTCAGAAAACCGAGACCCGGATAGGGGATGCTGCAAGATGATTAGCCTTGATCCCCTGGAAAGAGCGCAGATGCAGCTGACGACGCCCATCCTGACCCTGCCTGCCAGAAATAGCCTGGATTTCCTGCACCGGGTCTTTGCCTGCTGGGCCGAGGGCCGGATCTTTGCCATCACCCGCGATGCGGGGGCGATGTCGGGGCTGGGGTTGACGGTCGAGACGGGCGGCGACCCCCGGCCCGGCGGCGGCTGGGGGCGGATCGCGTACCGGCCCGGTTTCTCGGATGCCCCGGCGCAGATCACCTTCAGCTCCGGCACCGAGGGGCGGCCCAAGGCCATCGTGATCAGCCATCGCAACCTGGCCGACGTGGTCGAACGGCTGAACCGTGCCATGGGCGTCACCGACGAGATCCGCGAATATATCGGCGTTCCTGTCACCTATTCCTTTGGTCTGGGCCGTGCCCGCGCCGTGGCCGCCGCAGGGGGCGCCTTTTTCCTGCCCGACCGTTTCGACCCCGCCCAGATCCGCGACATGCTGCAGGCCGGAGAGATCAACGCCATCTCGGCCGTGCCCAGCCTGTGGCGTGTGGTGCTGGCCAATCCCGAGGTGATCGGGCCGCAGGGTGCCAGGGTCCGCTGGATCGAGATCGGCAGCCAGTACATGTCCGCCGCCGACAAGCTGGCCATGCGCCGCCTGTTTCCCAACGCCCGGATCATCCAGCATTACGGCCTGACCGAGGCGTCGCGCAGCACCTTCCTGGATCTTGGCGCCACGCCCGAGGACCGGCTGGATTCGGTCGGCCAGGCCGCAGGCGACGTCGAAATTCGCATCGCCGAGGACGGTGCCATCGCCATCCGCGGCCCCCATGTGGCGCTTGGCCTTCTGTCCGAGGGCGGAGAGATCCGCCCCCTGACCGACGACCAGGGCTGGCTGGTCACCCGCGACCGGGGAGAGATCCGGGACGGGTTCCTGTATTACCAGGGCCGCCTGGACGACCAGATCAACGTGGCGGGCGTCAAGTTGGGCGCCGAGGCGATCGAGGCCGAGATCCGCCGCCTGGTGCCCGCGGCCGGAGAAGGCTTTGCCATTGCCCCTGTCGCCGACGCCCTGCGGGGCGAGGCCGTGCTCTTGGGCATCGAGGCGCACCAGAAAGAACAAGGCAGGCTGATCGAGGAGGCCGCACGCCTGTGCCTGTCGCGGCGCGGCGTGCAGGTCGGACAGGGGGCCGGATCGGCGCTGAAGGTCCTGCACCTTGACCACCTGCCCCGGACCGGCACCGACAAGGTCCAGCGCCGCCTGCTGCCCGAACTGTGGAAACGGGACGCGGCCCCGGCCGAGGGGCTGGTTCTGGGCGCCGGCGGCATGACCGCTGCGGATCTGTCGCCCCACGAGGCGCGGGTCGCGGACCTCTGGGCGCGCGTGGTCGGGACGGACGATGTCTCGGCAGAGTCCAGCTTTTACGACCTGGGCGGGGACTCGCTCAGCTCGGTGCAGATCGGCCTGGTGATGGAGGGCGCAGGCATGCCGCGTGCCGTCGTGCGCGCCACGATGGAGGGGCGCAGCCTGCGCGACGTCGCGGTGCTGCTGGACGACGGCGGACCATCCCCGGCCGTGGCCGCCTTGCCCGATGCGGCGCGGCGCAGCTGGTCGATCACCATGATGCGCGCCATCATGGCGCTGTCGGTCATCCTGTCCCACTGGGGGCCGGGCTTTTTCGGTCGCCTTGGCGTGGCGCAGCAGGCCGAAACCGCGCTGTCCTTCCTCTACCGGATGGGCACGCCGGGCTTTGCCGCGGTCTTCGGCGTCGGCATCGGGTATTTCATGCTGCCCGATTTCGCGGCAAAGCGGAAATCCGTCCTGCGCCGTCTGAACAACGCGTTCCGGCTGGTCTTGCTGGGAATGGTGCTGCTGGCAACCATCCGGCTGGCCAATCTGGTCGTGCGGGATCAGCCGGTAACGGGGCTGGAGGTGGCGCACGCCTTCTATGGCGTGCTGGGATACTATGCGCTGATGCTGGGCACGGCGCGGTGGTGGCTGCCGCCCCTGGCCCGGCCGGCGCGGCCGATCCCCTGGCTGCTGGCGGGGCTGCCGGTGCTGTGGATCCTGTGGCAGATCGCGCCCCTGCTGCTGCCGTGGCAACAGTTCCAGTCGGTGCTGGAATGGCCGCGGCTGATGCTGCTGGCGGGCTACAACGTCTTCAAGATGAGCGCGGTCGCGGCGGCCGGCATGGCGGTCGGCGTCTGGATGTCGCGGCAGCGCGACAGTGCCGAGGCGGCGCGCCGCCTGATGCTGGGTGGCGGTCTGGCCATGGTCCTGGCCGCGCTGAGCCTGGTCGAGGCCCACGGCGTCCACGTCTTCGACAACCGCGGCAGCGCGGTCTTTACCTCTCTGCCGGGGCTGGTCTTCTATATCGCTTTCGCCGGTTTCGGCATCGGCCTGTTCCTGAGGCTGCTTCTGTCCTGGGACAGCCTGTCCGCCGCCCTGCGCCTGCCCTTGCAGGTGCTGCTGGTGATCGGGGGGCTGGCGCTGCCGATCTATGTCTTCCACGGGCTGGTGATTCCGGGGCGGGACCTTCTGGCGGCCCTGGGGGTGGGCGGGGGTGTTGCGCTGGCGGCCACGATGGGGATCTTTCTGGCCGTGATGGCATATTCCGGCAAGCGGTTGTGGCGCATGTATTTCAGCTGAAGAAAGCGTCCCATGGGCAGCATTCCGCAACACCGGCGCCTGGGGGCGGATGCTTGCTTAATGGGGCGTTAACTTCCTGAAACAATATTTCCAGCTCATCGCCCTCTGGCTGCACTCTTCAACCAGAGGGGGCGGCGGTTTGCCAAGCAGTTGGAGATTTCCCATGATCGATCTGTTCAAGCACAATGTGCCCGGCCTCGAAAGCCCGGCGACCTACCTGAAGAACGTCATCCCCGATGACGCCACCGATCTGGACCTGGCCAGCCGCGCCATCGCCGTGGGCACCGAAGGTTTTGTCAACCTGATCACGGTCGATGGCTCGACCGGCCGCATCTTCGCGGTGCCCGGCGCCCCCTTCCCGATCCGCGTGCGCCGGATCCTGGCCACCGGCACCACCGCGACCGATATCGTCGTCCTGGCATGATGCTGCGGCTGGGGGTGGCCATCGGCCCCCGTCGTGTGCACGCGTCGCAGCCGCGGCCCGTGCCCGAGATCCTGCTGTCGCTGTCGGCCGGCAACGCCGACGTTCCCGCACAGGTCGACGCGCTGACCCTGACGATCGAGGCGGGCCCCTATGCCGGAACCTATCCGGTCACCCGGGCCAGTCTGGCGCAGGGTCCGCTGTGCCTGGTGCCTGCCACCCTGAGCCCCGCCCCGGCCGGGCAGCCGCTGACCGCTGTTCCCGGCCTTTGGGTCTATGACGCCAATCTGGGCCCTGTCGAGACCTCTCGGCAGTGGCTGGCGGACGGTGCGGTCCTGGCCGATCAGGCCGGGCTGCAACTGGAGTTTTCGGCACAGCTGCAGGGCCGAACGATCGCTCACGTCGAAACCGCCCGCCAGGCGGCTGTCGAGGCGGTGCATCAGACACCGGCGGTCGTCTGGCCGCCCCAGGAGCCGGATACCGGCGAGTCCGATCCCGAACCGGAACCCGAGGCCCCCGAAGAGCCCGTGTTCAAGCCCGAATGGGTCATCCTGTCCGACCAGCGGATCTCTCTGAGCAACGTCACGACCAGCTCGGGCACGGTCAGCTTTTCGATCGACGCTTCCTCGGCCTATCAGGGCAGCTTCATCATCCATGCGGCCGATCTGGCCCAGGGTCCGGTCTGCCTGGTGCCGCCGGCCGTTGCCGGCACCACCGAGGACGGCGCGTCCCTGACCGCAACGCCCGGCCTGTGGGTCAGCCTGTCGGAGCAGATCACCTGCACCGGCGAATGGCTGCACGACGGTCAGGCCACGGGCGGGGCCGGGACCGCCCACGTGATCCGGATCGCCCAGGATGGTGGCGCAAGCCTGTCCTATCGCGAAACGGCGACGGATACCGCGGGCAGCCGGCAGGCGCTCAGCGCTGTTGTCGCGGTTCCGGCCGCGCCGGCTGTCGTCGTCCCGCCGTCCGATGGCTGGACCGCCCTCGAATGGCGCAATGCCACCGGCGGCTACGCCGGCCAGGCCACCCGGGGTGCCGACGGGTCGATCACGGTCACAAGTGCCAGCGGCAACAGGGCAGGCAATCCCCGCGTCCATTTCGACGTGACCCCGGGAGAGACCTATCAGCTGGAAACGGTCGTCGAATACGGCAATGCCACCCGGATCATCGGCCGCCTGTCCGACGCGACCGGCAACAATTCGGGACTGGACGTCGCGGTTTTCGACGTTTCGCGTCCCGCCGACCAGACCCGGCTTGTCCGCAGCGACACGTTCACGCCGACGACCGGCTGCATCGCCATGCACTATGTCTTCGTCATGGGGCTGGCCGGGCAGGCCCGGATCCTGCCCGAAACCCGCGTCAAGAAGGTGTCCTGATGTCCATGCATTTCCACAGCCCGGCGCTGACCGGCAAGGCTTTTGCGCTGACATCCAACAACCTGATCTTCGCGGTCAGCGCATGGGGCAGGCGGCCGCTGGTCACCAGCCTGTCGGCCTCTGCCGGACGGATGAACACCTTCGCGGACCTGGCCTCGGTCGAGGGGCTGGAGGTGCTGCGCCGCGCCGACGGCACCACCGGCCTGAACCTTCTGGATCTGACCGAGGGCGGCACCTATCCGGCCAAGCTGAGGGACGGGCAGAGCGTGGCGCTGGAAGTCGTCCCGCGCACCCAGAAGCGCGGCCATGCCAGCGGCATCCATTATTGGCTGCCGGTCGATGCAGAGGGGCGCTTCACGCCTGAACCCGGCCAGCGCCACCGCAAGGTCCATGTCTCGGGCGCGGCCTCGGCGCTGACCAAAGCCATGATCGCGGCCAAGGCCGGCGTGGCGGAAAGCACCGTCACGGGTCCCTGGCTGATCGAGCGCCCGGAATTCGGCAGCACCCCAGACAAGGCCGTGGCGCTGGACGTGTTCGGCATGATCTTCGGCACCCTGGTCGGCGGCGGCAAGCAAAGCCGTTCGGACTGGTTCCTGTTCGAGCGCGGCTACAGCTATGTCCGGGGTGCGCATCAGGGTGCCTATTGGCGCGGCGAGGACGAGCTGCACCCCATCGTCTTCGGTGCCTGGGGCAAGGGTGCCCGGCCCGAATTCCCGCAAGGGTTCGAATGGATCGGGCTTGGGCCGCGCTACATGGTTCTGCGCGATCTTGCGATCTCGCACTTCAACCCGCGCCACGGCTACGGGATCATCGTCGAGAACTGCCGCATCACCGGTTCGAATGAAAGCCAGTTCCGCGACCTGAACATGTGTTCCTGGAAAGAGGTCGCCCTTTACGACATCGCGAAGGTCACGCCAGGCGGCACTCCGCCCCGAACCTATTGGGACGGCAGCTCGGACCGCATCAGCGGCGCCTATGGCGGCAGCGCCAAGAACCTGATGATCGCGGGTTGCGTCGTGGACCGCTGTGGCTGGGCCGAGGGCTATGACTACAACCGCAGCGCCGCATTCCCGATGCCGCCGTCGGACCGCAACCACGGGCTCTATCTGACGTTCAGCTGCCAGGACCTGACCCTGCGCGACAACCTGATTTCCCGCAACGCATCCTGCGGCCTGCAGATCCGCTGCGGCGGCCAGTACGAGCGCAACCTGTTCATCGAGAACAACATCCAGGCCGCCATCCATTCCGGCACCAAGCTGGGGCCGATCAACCAGTTCACGAACTTCGTCGACGGGGTGGTCTTCGGATCGGGCTACAAGAAGGTAAACGGGTTCCAGGGGGCGACCAACTGGGGCCATGACATCACGGGCTACCAGACGGCGATGATCGGCAATATCGTCGCGCACCGTGCCAACCCCGACGATCCCGCGCAGTTGGCCGAGCGCAACAACCTGGACCGCCCCGACTGGGAAGGCGGGCAGCCCTACAGCTTGGCCGGGCGGATGCTTTTCAACGACACGCAGGTCTGGCAGTGGCGCAGCGGCCGCGACGACACCGACATGTCGGAAAACGTCGAGGGACTGGATCCTGCCGTCCTGAACGACACCACCATCCAGAACTACGCCGGATCGGTGATGGGGCAGCCTTCCGCAACCATCGATCAGTTCGTCCAGCATGTGAAGGCAAACGACCAGATCGCCCAGGACGTGAGGGATGCCATCCAGTGGGCCCGGACCCGCTTTGGCCGCCCGATCCCCAAGCGTGCCCACCCCGCCGACCTGACCTTCCTGCCCGACCCTCGGACCGAGGGGTTCCGCTGGGACAACCGTCGCAACTGGACGACCCGGACGCTGCCGGGCGATCATGCCGCGGATGCGGCGAACCTGGACGGCAACTTCGTGCGCTTCGGCACGCTGACGACCGACATTGCCGCACTGACCTTCGGCGGCGGGTGGCTGGACGTGACCTCGGGCAGCCTGACGGTTGGGACGATCATGGACCCGGCGATCATCAAGGTCGGCTATGGGGGCCAGTTCTTCTGCGGTCGGACCAGCCAGCCCATGGAGATCGAGGCGGCCTCGGGCCGAGTCGGGTTTACCGGGCAGGTAAGCGACCTGGACATGGCGGCTGACGGCAAGGTGCAGGTCCTGTTGGGACCGGATGCCACCGTGCCTGCCGGGCGCAAGCTGACGATCGGCGGCCCGCGCGCCATGGTGGGCTGGGACGGCGCCGGGACGGCCAAGCTGACCGTCCAGGGCAAGCTGGAGTTCCGTGCCGGAGCGATGCTGGAAATCGGCGATGCGCTTTACAAGCACCGCCTTGTCGATCCCGGCAATCCGTTGATCGCGTCCGAGAGCGGCGTGTCCGGCAGGATGTCCGACTTCGAGGAGTGGAACAAAAGCACCAGCCGCCTGCACATGTACGACCTGTCCGCACTGCCGCAGGTCGGCGAAAAGCTGACCGTCGGCCATACCGAGTACGTGGCCGATGACGGCGACTACAATACGCCCCAGCTGGTGAACGTCGTCGGCATCCTGTCGCGCGGCCTGCCCAGGCTGCAGCGGTTCCGCTCGGGCATGATCGGCGACGGGCTTGCCGCACCGACCGTCACGGCCGAGGTCGTGCTGACCGCCGGTTCGGAGGTCGCGGTTTCGGGGCTGAACCTGCTGTTGCCCGGCAGCTACGAGCTGACCGGAGAGGGCGTCGCCGTCACCGACCGGGGAGCGGTCCTGCCCGAAGGCGTGGCGGTGACCAACGGACGGCTGGTGCTGACCGTCAAATAGGAAGGAAGTCGGCGCCCGCGCAGCAATGTGCGGGCGCCATGCATTTCATGCGAATTCGGCCGCAAGGCAGGCCTGGAGGGGCGGGAATTCTTCCATGCCAGAAAGTATTCCTCGGGCCACCTGAAGCTGATTTCCGCTATTGTGATCGACAGGAGCGGAAACACCGCGGTGACGATCCACTCACATGGCGCGTCGTTTAGCCCCAACTGCCGGCCATCAGGTGCGCCACATGCAGCCCGATCAGGTGACAAAGACAAAGCCCATGGCTGATTTCCCCGATGCGAACGACGGGTCATCGCCTGGCGGGCGACGTGATCTTCGCGCATGACCAGCGCGGCCACGGTCGGCCAGCCGTGAAAATCGACCGGCACGATTTCAGGTATCCCAGAAGCAGCGCGAACATGATCAGCGGTGTCGCCCGCGTTCCGCAGAGCCTGAAGAAAGCCGCTAGCCTGCCGATGGTCAGGACGGACAGCAAAACCAGCAGCAACGGCCAGAGCGGGTAGCATTGCTCCTCGACCGACAGCGATCAGGTGATCGACAGCAGGGGGATATCGCCCTGCAGGAAATTCGCCAGTTGTCCCGCCCCTTGCAGGGAATCCAGAACGGGGAAACCGCCGTCACCAGCAGCAGATGCGCACTGCGCAACGACGGCTGAACCCTTTCAGCGAAATCCGCCGTTCCGATCAGGTTCGCGCAACAGCAATGTCGTGATCAGAAATCGGGCAATGGAAAAAACCTACGTCCACAAAGCCGTTCCGCCACAAGCAGACTGCCTGTTCGGCGAACGCTGATGAGCCGACGTCGCTGCAGGGCCTGCCTGTGCAGCGGCTTGACCCGCAGCATGGCACAGGCGGACAAGGAAACAGCGGCCGAATGATTGTCACGTGCCGGAGGTCGGAGGAACGGCCAGCAGGTTGTCCGCCTGCAGCGCCGCCTTCAACGTCTCGGACCGGGCCATCACCTGGTGATAGATTTGTGCATCCTCGTCATAGTGGCGTTCGACGAAGGTGCGGACTTCGGGCATGTCAAGGATGCCGCTGGCCTCGGCCGCGCTCTTCCTGGCCGACAGCAGCCGCAGCGCGCTGTCCTTGATCCGGGCATGCAGGTCCAGCGGCAGGGTGCGGCGCAGCATGTCGTTCACGCGGTAGGCAAGACCGCCGATCTTCTTGAAGCGCAGTTCGATATTCTGGTTGCTGCGGGTGTCCGATTCCATCGGCGTGTCGGTGATTCGGCCGATATGGGCGATGAAGTCGGGCACCAGCGCCATGGGGATCAGGTGATCGACCATCCTGCGGTCCCCGTCGAAGATGAAATCGCGCTGCCGGGCGAAGAAGATAAACTTGCTGGACGGGTTGTCCAGCTGGTCTGCGACCTCGTCCAGGGTCTTCAGCGTCAGCTGGCGCAGTTCCTCTGCCGGGATCAGCGTCATCGGCCGCTGGTCATAGCGCCACAGCATCTGGCGCAGCGACGATCCGAACCGCTCCAGCGGGTCGCGCACCACCGCGTAAGAGGTGAAGCGTTCCAGGTAATCGTATTCCCGGGGGAAATGCTGGCGCAGGATCGGCAAGGGCACATGGCCGAAATCGATGTTTCCCAGTTCGGGATGCCTGCCCACCTCGCCCATGGAAAGGTGGTCCGGATCGCATTTGACGATCTGCGTGCGGACCGAGGTGCCTGCGCATTTCGGAATATGGACGAAGACGAACCGGTGGCGCGGGCTGATGATCATGGCATGGACCTTTGTCTCGGCTTCAAGCGGCGGCCCTGTCCGACCGGGACCTCGACCACTCACCTGCGGGCAATTGCGGGACATCGCGAAGGTGGCGAAGGCATTCATAGCGGTTGCCGCGACAGATGGGCAAGTCTGACCCAGGTCCGTGCCCATCCTGGCTTCGGGCGTTCACAGCCGGCCGGTCCTGCGTCGGCTCTTCGCCAGTGCAGCCAAGTTCAGGCCCGGTCCCGATCCGGCGACGGCAAGCCTGGCCCTCTCCAGTGCGCAAGACGTCGCGGCTGCAACAAGAAAGCAGATCCACGGGGCCGACAGCCAGAGGATCAGATATGCCGCCGGAAAATGCAGAACCTCTGCCCTGTGATAGAGCGCGCCGAGAATATGGAAAAGAACGCCGTGCGACAGGAAGAAAGGAAACGCATGGCGATCAAGGCGCGCCAGGGCCGGCAGGTGACGCCCTGAAACCATGGCCAGGGCCCAGAAGCCCAGGCTGGCTGCCGGACGCTTGATCAATGCGTCGAAATAATGGCTGTCATTCATCGTGGGCCACACGGCGCTGGCAACGGAGATCAGCGCAAGCGCAGCGATCGCAGGGCCGGCCCAATTGCGCCGCAGCGGGATCGGGCAGACATGCAGAAGAACTCCGGCAGTGTAAAAGAAGACGATCTGCGGTCTCAGGATCAGGACCGTTTTCAGGTCCGCAAGATATATCGTGGTGATTGCGCCCATAAGCAGCAGGGGCGATCTTCTTGCGGCGCCCAGCAGCAGCGGCGTCAGGGCGGACATGACAAAGATGTCCCGCAGGAAGGTCAGGTATATCAGCTTCGAACTTCCCGTCAGGGCCAAAAGATCATTGATCCCCGACCCTCCCCAGAGTGCGATGGCAATGCCGTTCCAGATGATCATCGGCACGATCAGGCTGCGGAAGCGTTTCCCCAAGGCATCCAGATAACTTCTCCTGGAAAAGAAGCTTACCATCAGGTAACCGGAAATGACCGAGAGAAGCGGAACGCTGGACCTTCCAAGTGTATCCGAGACGATTTCGGTAAGGGCGTCGTGCTCGGCGCCAGCGGGCTCCAGAATGTGCAGATGCACATAGCTCATGAACAGGATACAGAAAACCCTCGATATCCTGATCGCGTCGGAAAAATTGTTGTCCAATTAAACCTGCAAAAGCTGAACATTTAAAACTCGACCGACATCGTCATCGGGGCGTGAAAATGCATGCCCATAAAATGATCTGAAGCCGTTCTTGATTTATAATTTTTAAATCTTTGCGAGTCTTGTTGAAAATACCGCCCACCGCTCAACCTGAGCGGTGGGAATTATCTTCTGCGCAGTGGATGACGGCGGGCTCTGACGCTCGGCGGGGACGAAGGCCAGCGTTGATCCGGAACAAGCCGATACAAATCGACATGGCGCCAGCGACGCGGCTATGGCAGGAAACGGCCATGGTCTCGATGGTTGCGGTCTTGTGCTGGCCTGTGGTGGTGTTCTGGCTGTTTGCCAAGCGAACGCCCGCAGAGGCTGTGACCGCCGCGATCCTGGGCGCCTATCTGCTGCTGCCGCGTAACTATGCGATCAACCTGCCGGCAATCCCCACGCTGAGCAAGGATTCCATCCCTGCCATCGCGGCGGTTCTTGCGGCCATCATGATGCTCAATCCGGCCAGGCTGCGGACCTTGGCGCCGGGCACGATCCTGCCCGGATGGGTGCCGCGCAGCCGCGCGGTCCAGCTGCTTCTGGTGCTGATGGCCGTGGGCACCGTGCTGACGGTGCTGACCAATGGCGACCGGCTGTTTTATGGCGGGCGCGTCCAGCCGGCCCTGCGGCCTTATGACATCGCATCAACCCTGGGCAACACGCTGTTCATGGTCCTGCCCTTCCTGCTGGCGCGGAAATACCTGGCCCACCCCGAGGGGCAGAGGACGCTGGCCATCGGGATGGTCGTGGCCGGCCTGCTCTATTCGCTGCTGGCGCTTTACGAGGTGCGGATGTCGCCGCAGCTCAGCCGGATGATCTATGGCTATTTTCCCCATGACTGGCGGCAGCACCTGCGGGGCGGAGGCTATCGCCCGGTCGTGTTCCTGCAGCACGGTCTGTGGCTGGCGATCTTCTTCTGCGGGTCCTTCCTGGCGGCACTTTCTCTGTGGCGCAGCAGCACGGGTCCGATGCGGACCAGGTGGCTGATGGCGTCCATGTGGATGTTCATGGTGCTGGTGCTGTCCAAGGGCGTCGGAGCGATGGCCATCGGGTTGTTTCTGGGGGCGCTGATCATCTTTCTGCCGATCCGGCTGCAGATCCTTTGCGCGGCCGCCTTGGCGGGGACGCTGCTGACCTATCCGATGCTGCGCGGGGCGGGGCTGGCGCCCACGGGAACCGCGCTCGACATCGCCTATGACTATGACCCGGGGCGCGCGGCATCGCTGCAATACCGCTTCGACAACGAGGACATCCTGCTGGAACGTGCCAACCTGCGACCGCTGTTCGGATGGGGGGGCTGGGGACGCAACCGCGTCATCAGTGCGGAAGGCGCCGACATCAGCACGACCGACGGCTATTGGATCATCAGCATCGGCACCAAGGGCTGGCTGGGCTATCTGGCGGAATTCGGTCTGCTGCTGATCCCGATGATCTTCCTGGGGCTGCGATGGAAAAGCCTGGGGCTGACGCCGGCCACGGCCGGTGTCGCCATGGCGCTGACCGCGAACATGATCGACCTGATCCCCAACGGCACGCTGACGCCGGTGACCTGGCTGCTGGCCGGCGCGCTGGCCGGCCGGCTGGAACTGGGCCGCGTCACGGACGAGGGGCAACAGCCCGCAGAGGGGCTTCCCCCGCGGCAAAACGCCTATACGCGGCAGGTCCGGCGCCATCCGGGCCATGTGCCGTCCCCCAGCTAGAAGGACCTGCGGATGTCCGATCCGACCATCGACGCCGTCGCCATCGGCCGCAACGAGGGCGAGCGCCTGCTGCGCTGCCTGGACAGCCTTCGGCAGGCGGGCCTGCGCCACATCGTCTATGTCGATTCGGGATCGACCGACGGCAGCATCGCGGCAGCCGAGGCGCGGGGCGTTCAGGTGGTCCGGCTGGACCTGTCGGTGCCCTTCACCGCCGCTCGCGCCAGGAATGCCGGCGTCGGGGCGCTGCCGGGGGATTCCGACCTGATCCAGTTCGTCGATGGCGATTGCAGCCTGGTCCCCGCCTGGATCGGCAAGGCGGCCGCGTTCATGGACGACAACCCCACAGTGGCGGCCGTCTGCGGCCGACGCCGAGAGATTGCGCCAGAGGCCTCGATCTACAACCGGCTGATCGACCGCGAATGGGACACTCCCGTCGGGCCGGCCCGTGCCTGCGGCGGCGACGTGCTGATGCGGCGGACGGCCTTTGCCCAGGTCGGCGGCTTCGATCCCCGCCTGATCGCCGGCGAAGAGCCCGAGTTGTGCGTGCGGCTGCGCCAGGCGGGCTGGCAGATCTGGCGCCTGGACGCCGAGATGACGCGCCACGACGCCGCCATCCGCCGTTTCGGCCAATGGTGGCGGCGCAGCCGGCGGGCAGGCCATGCCTATGCCGAAGGGGCGGCTCTGCACGGTGCGCCGCCCGAACGCCACAATGTCGCCCAGACCCGGCGCGCGCTGATCTGGGGCCTGGGCGTGCCGCTGGCCGCGGTGCTGGGGGCGCTGCTGCTGGACCCGGTCTTCCTGCTGATCCTGCTGCTGTGGCCGCTGCAGGTCCTGCGGCTGTCACGGCGCGACGGCGATCCGGTTCGCGCCACCTTCCTGACCCTGGGCAAGATCCCCGAAGCCCTGGGCGTACTGGAATATCACCTCAAGCGCCTGACCGGGCGCAGGACCGGGCTGATCGAATACAAATAGAAGGTGCGGTGGGCTCAACCGGTCAGCGCAACGGCTCGTTCGAAGGTATCAGCCGGCGTCTGGAAGCCAAGCGTTGTGCGTGGCCGTTGAGCCGCAGGGCAACGTGGTCGAGGTCGCTCCGAGTGTGG
>NZ_JAOTBD010000015.1 GCF_026162625.1 Paracoccus beibuensis
GCGGCATCTTCCGCCCCATCCTCTACGCCGTCCCAATGCAGTACCTCGCCTACCACACCGCCGTCGCAAAAGGCACAGACGTCGACCAGCCCAGAAACCTCGCAAAATCCGTAACCGTGGAGTGAAACGCGGGCCGCTGCCAGAGGAGACGGCACCCGGCCTCTTCCAGGCTCTGTCCCTGCTGCTCGTGGCGGGCAGGGAAAGATCTGTTGCGACCCTGCTGGAGCGAGGGATCTCGCCGCTGTCGGACAGCACGATCATCGACCTGCTGCGGGCACGGGGTGACGCGGGGCAACTTGCGCAGTCGGGCGTCTTCTTCGAGTGGCTGGACCGGCAGCCCGCCCTCCGTCGGGATGTTCTGCATGATGCGGTCTGGGACGCGATCGACGAAGCGGCGCAGGGATCGATCATCGACCCTGGTTTGGCAGGCCGCTTGATGCAGCAGCGGCCGCCGTCACTGCCTTCCCGGCCCGACACTGCCGCGGTCGACCTCTGCTATGTCCTTGCGATGAGCCTCCCCCAGGATAGTTCGGGCTATGCTCAACGCAGCCATTCGCTGATCCCCGCATGGACCGCACACGGCCTGCACATCCATTGCCTGACCATCCCCGGATTTCCCTGGCACCGCGGCAAGGCCGGCGAGCGGGGGGGCGACCAAGTCGGCAGCGTCTCTTACGACCGCTGCGGCGATGAAACCCATGCGATACCGTCGGACCTTGCCAGCGTTCGCGCCTCGGCCTCCGAACTTGCGAACCGGCTGATGCTTGTCCGGCCCAAGGCCGTCATGGCGGCATCGGACTTCGGCGCGGCCCTGCCTGCCCTTCTGGCGGCGCGCTGGCTGGGACTTCCATTCATCTATGATGTCAGGGGCTTTTGGGAACACTCGCGCGCGGCCGGCGATCCCCGATGGGGAAGCAGCGCCGAATTCGGCCGGTCAGTGGCCATCGAAACCTTCGTGGCGTCCCAGGCGGATCTTGTGCTGACCCTCAACGAGCCGATGCGGTCCGAGCTGGTCCGGAGGGGCGTCCGACAAGAGCGTGTCGCCTTGGCACCCAATGCCGCAGATCCGCACCGGTTCGTGCCCCGCCCCCGCAACGCTGCACTGGCCGCCCAGCTGGGGATCGGTCCATCCGAGATCGTGATCGGCTACATCGGTTCGTTCAGTCGGTATGAAGGTCTGGATGACCTGATCATGGCTGCTGCCAAGCTTGCTGAACGCTCCAGCAGCTTCCGGGTGCTGATCGTCGGCAGCGATCATCAGGCCGGTTCGCCCGAAGTTGCGCGCCTGCGCGCAATGGTTGAAGAACACGGGCTGAGCGGCCGGGTGACGCTGCCCGGTCGCGTACCGGCCGAAACGGTGTCGGACTGGTATTCGCTGATCGACATCGCCCCGATTCCCCGCAAATCCTGCACGGTCACGCAGCTCGTTTCGCCGCTCAAACCCCTGGAGGCGATGGCGATGGGCAAGGTCGTGGTCGTGCCCGACCTGCCCGCGCTGACCGACATCGTCAGCCATGACAGGACAGGCATCGTCTACGGGTCGCGACAACCGGACGGGCTTGCCAACGCGCTCGGCAGCTTGCTGGATGATCCCGATCAGCTCAAGGGCCTGGGGCAGCATGCGCGGGACTGGGTCGTGCAGGAGCGGAACTGGCAGACCTGCACGCAGGCATCGGCCGACGCGATCCGCGCGTTGATAGGCTGATTCTCGCAGAGCGGGCGTGAAAGATACGGCGCACCGGCGGTCGAGGCGGCTTCCCGCTCCGGTTGCGACTTTCACCTCGGGATGAAGTAGGCTAGCCACGGGATGCGTTTCCGACCGACAGTTCAAGGAGCCTCTGAAATGACCCAGGCAAGCGTGGCCCCGCCAGGCACCGATGTCGCACCCTTGTTGGGCCGGGCTCGTCACATCGACAGAATGTCGGAGCTGACGCCCGACGAGATGAAGCAGGTCCTGCCAAGCGAGGCGTTGTTCTGGACCCCTCGCCACCAGGAACAGGACCGGGCTTCGGGACATGTCCCGTTTCTGTTCTGGCTGGCCGACGCGGTCCGCCCAAGCACCCTGCTGCAGATCGGCCTGAAAGATCCGTCTGGCTACTTCGCCTTGTGCCAGGCCGCCGAGCGCCTGGAGCTGGGAACCTTGTGCTTTGGCGTGGCCCAGGGCACCTCTCTTCCGCCTGTCGACGCTTCCTATGCGTCCTTTTCAGTAGTTCGCCCGGGCGGATTGACCGAACTCGAGATTCCGGATGCAACGCCGATCGACCTGCTGGTGATCCAGGAACACCTTGACGCAGAGCTGGCAGCCCAGATCGCCGATCTCGTCCTGCCCCGCCTTTCGGACCGTGCCGTCATCCTGATCAGCGATCCTCAGAAAGCAGTGCCATCGGCGCTGGACCTGATCCTTGGTGATCAGGTGCACAGCACCACCCTCTTCACGATGGAGCAGGACCTGCCGGGCTGCATGCTTGTCCTTTGGGGGCGACAGCAGCCCACCCACCTGCGCACGTTGGTTCACCAGAAGCCCGGAATGGCCGGCTGGCTTTCTGCCAACAAGGTCTTTTCGACGCTTGGAAAAGGCTTGCTGGCAACTCGGCAGCTTGGTGCGATGTCCCAGCAGTTGAGCCTTTCGCAGGAGCGGCTTGAGCAGGCCGAGGCGGCAAGCGCACCGGCATCGCGTACGGCCGCCACCCAGGAGCAGTGCATCCAGACCCTGACCGACGAGGTCGCCGACCTCCGCCAGTCTCTCGCGACGGCCCAGGCCGAACACGGTGAGCGCATCGAGGACATCGCGGTTTTGACCCGCCATTTCCGCACGGAAGCGACAAAGATCACGCAGGACTTGCAGAAGCAGACCGCCCGCGGGATCGTGCTTGACCAGCAGAACAAGAAATTGGCTCGGCAGCTTGACGAGATGACATGCCATCGTGACAGTCTTCTGAACAGCACCTCATGGAGGATCACCAAGCCGATCCGCGATCTGGTGCGAGCCGTGCGGGGATACTGACAGGCGGTATCCGCTACGAAGGGTCTACCTGGAACCGGCTCTTGCAGCAGATACTGGGGAAACCGCCACTTCTGCGTCGCCAGCAAAGCCGCCAATCTGCGCAGCACCGCCCCACCAGCACGCGCGTCCGAGAACAAGGCCAGTTCTCGGCGGTGAACTCGCTCTGGCAATCGCCGCCGGGGCCCACGGACGCTCGGACTTCCCGCGATCTGGCGCCGAGATGGTCCAGGCCAATCCAGCCCAGAAAGTTGCTAGTGACGATGCAGTCGGGCTCGGCGCATCCGGTTGCGCGTCGATCCCACGCCCGCGGCGCTGGTCTCGGCCGTCGGACCCGATTTCCCGCGGCGCCGACGTCGATCACCACCAAGATTCGGGAGTGCCGCGACGCCTGCACGAGTTGGGCGACCAGCGTGGGATCGGCATGGCCAGCGGATCTGTCGTGCGGGTGCCGGGGCACGCTGCGTCTTGCAGCTTCGCCCGGACCTGTCGCTTTCGCTGCTTGTTGCGCAACTACAGGTTCATCGGGTCGTCTTCATGGTGGTGACCTATCCTTCACGTCCCAGCGAAACGTGAACCCGCCGACAGCCGTAGCGCACGCCATTCCCGGTCGGCTCGACCCGATGGCGCCTCGCTGGCGTTCATTTCGTGGAACTTTTTGTTCCTCGTTCGACGGTCGCCTGATCGCTTGGGAACTTGTAGCGGAACCCAAGCCTCTCGATACGCCAAGCCTCACAGGCAAAGCGACACGCCGAATGCATGGCATCTGGTCAGGGTAAGCCAGCAAGCTGCACCGCACCGAACCACGCCTCCCGCCGGAGGATCGCGTTGAGCAGCAAGCCTCCATAGCGCGTTCGTCGACAGATCCGTTCTCCGGTCCTCTGCGTTCCAATTCAAGTCGGACGCCTGACCGACCCTTCTTTCGGCAGATCCCCACAATAGGCATTCCTTCCTGATCGGCTTCAGGATAGACGCCACCGGCATCGCTGCAGAACTTCGCGTTGAAGCGGGACGTCCCCTTTCCCACCAACCTCAGGCCACGCGTTCGATCTCGGCGGTACCGAGTGCGTTGAAGCGGTTCATGAGTGCGACGCGGATGTGAACTTCAGCGGCCTGTCTGTCCGGGTGTCGCGAGGTGATCCGCTCGCCGAAGGACTTGAGGCAGCGCATCTTCGCCTCGATTCGACTTTGGACGTGATAGCGGGACCAGTGCTTCCGGTTGGCCCGACCAAAGCGCCTGGTCGCCCGGAGGATCTCGTTGCGGGCGCGGGCGGCAGGGCAGCCTTCCTTCCAGAGGCGGCCGTTCCTGCGGATCGGGATGACGGCCGTGCCGCCGCGGTCCACGATAGCCACGTGACACCGTCGGGTGTCGAAGGCGCCGTCGCCGGTCACGGTGCCGATCTGTTCATCGGCCGGGATCTGGCTCAGCAGGTCCGGTAGAACCGGGCTGTCGCCTTCGGCTCGCGGTGAATTCCAACGCCCGGATGTCGCCGGTGGCTGTATCCATAGCCTACCAATCGACCGCATGAATTCTCCGGCAGGCCGCGGTCTGCAACAACGCTGACGCCACCGCTCACCCTCATCCACCAACGTCGGAGTCTTTATCGCCTTCAGCTCCTCACTCATCCGGGAGACTATCGGCCGAAAAGGGCAGGTTCGAACGGGGCAAAGCAGACGAGAAGAAATATCCGCATGAGGAACGCCGCCTCCGCGATGAAAAAGGGCCGTCGCTCCGGCAGGATAGTCTAATGGGTGACGAGCCGATCGGGATGATGACCCATCAAGAAGCTATGGCAACGGCGGACGTCTGCTGCGGCCTTGGGTTCAGGCCAGCTCGGTTCGACAAGCTGCGGGCGAGGACCGCAACGTGGGTGGGGCCGACGCCCGGAAGCTGAGGGCGCTGGAGAATGGTCAGCCTAAGGGCCTGCTGGTCGACGTGACGCCCGACGCCATCGTGCGGAAGATCCTTGCGGAGTATCTTCGCCGACACCGGAGGAGCGATCCGGGGTGTTCAACGCGATGCGGAAACGGACTTGCTTGAGGGCGGGCGAAGACGACCCGCAACGCCACGCCGGTTCTGGCGGTGTCAATCCGAGGACGGTGCGGCGCGAACCTCTGCGCGAGAAGTCCGCAAGCCCAGGTGCCGCCCGGACCTGGGCTTGCGGAAAAAGGCAAACGTGGCAGGCTTTCTCTTTTGTCTGCCGGAGAATCTCAAGCGCGAGGGAGGATGCTTGCTCCACTTGATTCTCTGGCTGGTTCGGGCCAATCGGTTCCCATAGCATCCTGCAAAGGTGGTACCTCCTACAGGCAAGTGCCGGGAACAGCATTCGTGGCGGACAGAACATCGATCAATCGCCCTTCTAAGGCAGCGGACGCCTTCGAGGATGATATCGCGGCTTTGAATCGCGCAGCGGAACTTGCGGCCTTATGTCGGCTGGTTCGAACGCAGGACCGTGCGTTGTTGCGCAGTCAGCGGAAGGTGTTCGCGCTTTCCGCCCAAGTTGCCGCCTTGCAGCAGAAACAGCTGGACGTGAATGACCAGCGCAACGACCTCGCGCGACAGGTCGAGGATCTGCTGAGCAGTAGTTCATGGCGCGTGACCGCCCCGCTGCGGCTGCTGGCGCGGTTTCTGCGATCCCGCAGGCGGTCATGAAACTGCCGCCGTCCGATTTGGCCGCCATCCGCGCGAGCCACCTGTTCGATGCCGACTGGTATACGACACGCTATCGGGATGTCGTGCTGACAGGGATGTCTCCTGCCGCCCATTTCCTGCGGTTTGGGCGGACGATGCGGCGGTCGCCGGGTCCCCGCTTCGACACCGGGTTCGTGCTGGACAGATACGCCGATATTCGCGACGCCGACAGGAATCCGCTTGTTGCGTATCTTGACTGCACCGATACCGACCGCAGGCCCACCACCGCGGAAGAACTTGACGGCTGGCTATGCCGCCTGCGCGATGGCCTGAGTTCCGACAAAGGCCTTCTGCTGTGGGTTCAGGTGCGGCACATGGATCCCCGCCTAGCCCATACGATAAAGTCGGCGGCGTCGGCTTGCGAACATCACGGAGCAGCACATCTTCTGATCGACGATTCTGATGCCGACCCAGCGGCCAAGGACTGGCTGACAGACCAGTTCGAGCCTGCGATGCAGCGCCGCATCATCCAGCGGACCAGCAGAACCTCGTCAGTGGTTCCGGGACGGCGGCTCGTCATGATACTTCAGCCGGGCCAGTCCGTCTCGCAGCCCGAGCTTGCGTATCTGGATCTGCTGCTCGCCGAAAATCCGACGGGTTTCCTGATGCATCGACTGCTGGGCCGATGGGACAGCCCGGCCTCCCACAAGGTTATCATGCCTGATTGGCTGTTTCGCGACAGCACCACGGACAGAAGATGCCTGCCATGGGCGCGCGACGGCATGGACCGGCTCTTGTCCGCCCTGAGGCTGGCACCGGCCCTTCCCCTTCTTCGCGAGCGCGAGGATCCGGGCATCTTCGATCAGTGCCCCTATTATCGGGACCTGCTGCAAGCAAATCCGCTGGCGAATGTCGTCATCGAGGTCGCACGCGGGCCTGCTCTGCCGGAGATCACGCCTACCGAAGAACCGGTGGAACGTGATGGCCTGGCGTTCAACGCGGCCCTGACTGCAATGACACATCTGTCAGACCCTGCGGCGAAGCAGGAAATGCTGCACAGGCTGAATCGCCACAAGATGCAGGTCATCGAGAAACTATCGCCGGACCGTGTTCTGGACGATCTGTTCGCAAAGGTGGCGGCACCGCTGCCGGACCCGGTTGACGCAGAGCATATCAGCCTGTTCGCATGCGTCCGCGACGAGAGCGCCCTGCTGAACGTCCTGATTCCGCACTACCGAAGCATCGGCGTCACGCGCTTCTTCATCGTCGACGACGGGTCGCGGCAACCGGTCCGCGACATGCGGCTTGGACCCGACGTTGCCGTCTTCAGTCCCGCCTGTGGCGATTTCAGGACGTCGAAGACGTTGTGGATCGAGTCCTTGATGAAGGTCTTTCTGCAGCCGGGCGCCTGGGTTCTGACGGTGGATGCGGATGAATTCATCCGCCTGCCGCGAGAGATGACGTCGCTTCCAGAACTGGCGCGCCACCTTGACGGCATCGGACGCGACTTTGCCGCGGGCCTGCTTCTGGACATGTTGCCCGTTCCTGGCAGTGCCATCGATCCGGCGCGAAACGACCCCCGCGATGGGTTTGTGCGCTTCTTGTATGACCCGTCGAAGCCGCCCGATGATTACCGAAGCGATCCGGCGGTAAGGTGGGGATTCGGAGCCGAACGGGCGCACCTGTCCTGGCGCTTCGACGCGCGGTGGCGGCTGTTCGGCACGGTCGATTCGCTTCGCAAGATGCCATTTTTCCGCTACTGGCCGGACCGGCATCCGAACCAGGGCTTCCACAGCTTCGATTATCTGGACACCGCGCGGATCCCGGGCCCCGGGATCTGGGCGCAGACGCCGGTCCTTCCGATGCTGCACTACAAGCTGGTCAAGCTGTTCGACGACGACTCTCGGCGCCGGATGCTGGAACGTTCGGCGGGCTACCATGCCCAGACCAGCGCCAACATCGCGCAGAGCTTTGCCATGTCCGACACAGAGGTTGGCGCCCGTCTGCTGGAGCTTCGTCCATGGCTGCGCGACGCCTCGGAGGCCGACATCGTCACCCGCGATTTTGCCCGAGCCGCAGGTCCGATTTGCCTGAAGTAACTTGCCGGCTGTTCATGTTACCAGCTGCCTGGTCGCAAGTTCGGCAGGGCGACGAAGATCATCACCAGAACGCGCCAAACCGAAGGCCCCGAACCAAGATGAAAAGCAGATCGTCATGACCTCAGCCCCATATGCCGACCTTCTGGGAGCCATCGTCCTGGGCTGGATGTCCCGCATCGCACGCCGCATCGACCTTCTGGGCGCGGACACCCACGTTTCCGTAAGGTTCACAGGCCCTGCGCGCGCGCAATTGACCGAGTTGGCCTCCGCCTATGCCGGACCCCCTACATTGGCCGGCGGCCAGCCGCTGGTCACCCCCCGGTTGACGTTGCTTGGGATCGGGGCGCTTTACCCGCAATGCTTTGCGTTTGCGCAATCCCTCGCCGCGGCAGAGCCTGGCCAGCCCCGCCTGGCAGATCTCTGTCGATCCGTCCTTCACGACTTTTGGAACGAAGATGATCCCCGGATTCGCACCCTGGCGCGACTGTCTCATAAAATCGATGCAGGAAACCTGCGCGCGCTGATCGCCGCCAACGATGAGGCGTCGACATATTTCCGCGACCGTCTGAAGAGCGAATACGACGCCCTGCGGCAACAGCTGGCCGGCCCGTCGGACAGCACGACGGTGCTGCTTGTCGACGCCGGGCCCGACCGCACGACCAGGCATCTGCTGCAGCAGATCTTCCCCGACATCCGGTTTGAAGCGGTCTACTTCGGAACCACTGACGTCGGTGCCGATCCACACCGTGAGGGGGTGATCTTTCACGCTCCGCATCATGATCCTGATCGGCCGCAGACGGCGCTGGCACTGTATCCGATGCTGCTGGAACGCCTGATGCAATCGTCATCGACCACCAGCGGTCTTTATCGGGCCGTCGTCGATTTCGTGCGACAGAATTCCTCGCTCCCCCACTGGCACGCTGAAGAGGCCATGGCGCAAGCGCTGGACCAGTTGGCCCTCCGCTTGATCAGCCCGACAATCGAAGATGTCGAGGTCTTGGGTTTCGGTCTGACAGATCTGCGATCGACTTGGCAGCCGGGCCAGAACGTTCTGGAGAATTCCGCTGGTCATGCAAGCGCGCTGATGTCTCATGCCACGGGGACGTCACCCGACGCGACGTTCTTCACTGAACACGAGCGCGGGATTTCGCCTGCCCAGCCGGAAGGCAAGCCCGACGGTTGGGCCGGATCGGTGGCCATCGTGACCCGTACCAAGAACCGCCCGCTGCTGTTGCGGCGTGCGGCGCGTTCCGTGTCTGAACAGCAATGGCGCAACTTCTGGTGGGTGGTCGTCAACGACGGCGGCAACCCCGACCCGGTGCGCAAGATCATGGCGGCCAGCGGCGTGAGCCCTGACCGGATCCTTTTCATCAACAACCCTCAAAGCGTGGGCATGGAGGCCGCCTCGAACCTTGGAATCCGCGCCGTCGACACCGAGTTCGTCGTCATCCACGACGATGACGACCAGTGGGAACCCGACTTCCTGCGTCAGGGCGTCGAGTTTCTTGCCTCGCCTCGCGCCGCAGCCGCGGGATTCGAGGGTGTGCTGTCACGGGCCTGGAAGGTCGTCGAACAGATCGAGCGCGACCAGGTGAATGCGAAGCATAGCGAAACCTTCATGCCCTGGATATCGGAGGTTCCACTGGCGCAGATGGCGGTCGGGAATTTCTTTGCCCCGATCAGCTTTCTGTATCGCCGCCGCATCTATGACGACATCGGCGGGTATGACGAAAGGTTGCCGGTGTTGGGTGATTGGCGCTTCAACCTTGACTTCCTCGCGCGGGCCAACATCGGATTTCTGGACCGCCACCTTGCCTACTATCATCATCGCGACGAGTCGGCCGCACCCGAGGCTTCCGGCTATGTCAATTCTGTCGTCGGCGCAAACGCCCTGCACCAGCAGTACTTCTCGGTGGTGACGAACGGAATCCTGCGCGACCCCGATACCCCCAAGGGACTTCGGCTTGCCGTCGCCAACGCCCATCAGCAGAGAATATTCGAACGGAACTTCAACATGACGCGCGCGCAAATCAGCAAGCTGCAGGCGCGGATGGATGCCGCCGGCGTGCCAGAGTCGGCGCCCCCTTCTCTGCCCGCAGTTCCGACAGCGCAAGGGCCAGGCCCGTTGCCGCGCGCCGACCGGGACCACATCTTGCGGTCCCTGCGCACGGCGCTGCCGCTTACCACCTCGTTTCGGCGCATCGCCGCGCGGCTGCGGTGGTTCCTGCGTCTGCGGCGGCTTCACGACGCTCGGGCGCGTCACAGGTATCTTCCCAAGCTGTTTCACCTGATCCCGAGCCCGGCCGACTTCGACCACATCTCGTATTTGCGCAATCATCCTGAAATCTGGGCCACCCGCTTCAACGGGCCTGGTGAATGGATCCCCTACCACCATTACCTGCTGACTGGCATCGACCGCGGAAACGTCCGGCCGACGCTGCCGCTTCTACAGTCCGGACCGGACGACGCGGCGCACATTCCCTGCACCGAACGGACCTGCTAACAACCCGCTCATGACGACGCTGATTCTCCATCCCGGCTCCCCCAAGACCGCGACATCCACCCTGCAGCATGTCCTGCGCGCGAATCGGGCCCTGCTTTCAGGCGCCGGTGTGGGCCTCATCCTGCCCGAGGATTTGCGCGGAAAGCCGTATCTCGGCCGCTATCTGGCTGCCTATCGTGGCGAACATGTCCCCGACATGGCACAACGGACAGAGGCCTTCTTTGCGCCGTTCCTCGGCCGGCACGAGCACGTCATCTGCAGCGAGGAAACCTTCTGCCACGACTTCATGCCGTCGCGAAAGTTCGCCTCTGGCGGGATCGACAGGGCCGCCCGGACGGCCGAACTGCTGTCGATGACGGGGGCAGCGCGGACAAGAATCGTTCTGGGCGTCCGCCCTCAAGTGGATCTGCTGACGTCGACCTATACGCATTTCGTACATCGCCATCGCGAGACCCGCAGCTTCACGGAGTGGCTGGATGCAGAGGTCAACCTTCCTGACCTTCTGTGGAAGCCAGTCGTCGATGCCTTTCGAGAGCGCTTTGGCGCCGAGTCAGTCCATGCGATTTCCCTAGCCATGACAAGGGACGTGGGGATGCAGGGTTACCTGCGGGCCGTGCTGACGGCCTTCGGGATCGGCCACCTGGGATTGGACCTTGATACCGACAAGGTCCATAATCCTTCACCCTCGCAGCGAGCGGTGCACCTCTGTCGCATCATGAACAACGAAATCGCCCACCCAAAGCGGTCCGAGACGATCAACACATCGCTGGTAGAAACCTTTCCGGTTGCAGAGTTCGGAAAGTTCGTCCCCGAGGACTGGACGCTGCCCGAGAACATGCAATCCCTCTACGCGGCCGATCACTCGGCCGCGCTGTCCTGAGGGGGTTTGCTGGCCGCAGCCTCACCGGAACCGATTTCGCCCCGGTAGCGCGCCAGCAGCAGGTCGACATGCGCCTGCAAGCTGGGCATATGCAGCTCCTCGTCAAAAAAGGTCTTGCGCAGTGAGGCGTCGCGAACAAGCCGGTCCAGTTGCGCGCGGAAGTGGTCGGCGTCGCCGGCGGTGAATACGAAGTCGTCCGGCCGTGTCAGCGTCTGCTTGGCTCCGACATTGGAGGACAGAAGCGACGGGACGCCAAGGCGTGCCAGCTCGACCGTGACCTGGTTGAACGTCTCCCACCAGATCGAGGGAACGACGTTCAGGTCGATCATCTGCGACAGCGCGGTGATCTGGTTGCGGGCATAGCTGGGGATGACCTTGACGCTGCGGAACCGCGTCTCGAGCTGGGCAAGCTGGCGTTCGCGCTGGGGCGACAGCCGCGCCACGATCAGAAGGTCGACATTTTCCCGGTAGAACGGATCGTCGATTTCAGAAAGAGCATCTATCAGGAACGGCAGGCCCTTCGACCGAATGTCGTAGCCGATGAACGAGAGCGTCAGCGCCGTATCGGCCGAGGCGGCATCGGCAGCCCGACCCGTGGTCGCCCGCGCTGGACGTCCGGCACGCAGCGCCCGGCGTTCCTCGGGCGAGATCTCGATGTCGATCGGCAGCAGCAGCGTCTCGACCCGGGTGCCGTCCGGCAGGAACCGCATCGCCGTCTGTCCGCACAGATCCGACACGGCGAAGACTCCGTCGAGGTTGCGCAGGGCGACGCCGTTGGCTTCGCGCCACTGGCGGAAGGCCCAGCCTTCGAGCAACCGGGCACCCGGCGCGTGCGGGCGCGGCGGGCGGGTCTTTGGGCCGGCCTGCCAGCCATGGGATTTGCCGACATCGGTCTTGGGGCGAAACTGCCACTGGCGAAAGCCCGTGCGCAAGCCCGAGGCGACGTCACGCGCAAGATTGCGGACCGCCTTGACGTAGGACTTCGTGCCCGAGAAGCTGTCGAACAGGAAGCCGCCGAGCGGGTGCCCCGCCAGCCCGCGCCCCTTGATCGCGCCACCGACGCGGTCGAAGGCGATGAGATCGGCCATCCTGTGATCGCTTCCAAGGCAACCGACGCAGCTTTGGCCGTCGTGATAATCGTTGCAAGGCCGCCGGTTGTCGTAAAGCAGTTCGATCTGCGGGCAGACCGGCATGTAGTTGTGGAACGTGTAGAAGATCCGCCGCAGATTGCCACCTCTTGCCAGGTTCAGCACGTCGGCGCCGATCCCTTCGAGGTTGTGGATGTGGAGTGCGTCGAACGGCCCGTTGACGTCGATGAAGTCGCGCACGAGGCGCGGCGTCACCTGGTCGCGCAGCCACTGGTCGACCGAGTTGAAGGCCGCATGCGCAGGGGCCTTGATGGGTGAGTTGACCAGCGTGAAGGTTCGCAGGCGGGGATTGTCGAAGACGTTCGATGTCTCTTCGATCGCAGGCTTGCGGTTGAAGAAGCGGTAGCGCTCACCCGAGGACAGAAACCACACCTCGACCCCGTCGCGGGAAAGAAGCTCGGTGATGACGTTGCGGAGATACATGGTGACGCCGCCGCCCGCCATAACCGGGCTGTCGAACTGCGCCCAGTTGTAGATCAGGATTTTCATCGCGATATCAATCCGATTATCCGATTCAAGACCGGATTGAGCCAGCCAAGGCGGCTGGCGGCCATGCTGCCCTGGACCCAGCGATCCTCGTAGAGGCAGCGTGACAGGTCCGACCGCAAGCGCCACAACCGCACGCGGCGCAAGAGGCCGCCTTCGGTGATCTCGGTCAGGCCCGCCTGGTGGGTCAACCCCTCGACCGCCCGGAGCGTCGCCCGCCGGGGCTGGGCAAAGCGGCTGACGATCGCCCGCCGGATCGCCGCATCGGCATCTCGGTCCGACAGCGGAGAGACGCGCAGCAACCGGTCGATGCTCCGAGCGGTGCGCAGCAGGCGGGTTCGCCCGACCGGCCCTTCGTCTTCGTTTCCCGGCCCGAAAACCGGATGAAGCATGCCTGCCGCATCCGCGCGGTAGTCGCGCAGGCTGCCACGGCTGCGGTCCACGGCGAACGGCTCCAGCCAGGCGAAGTTGAAGGCGGCGGCGCGGTGGCGCCAATCGCTGCGGCCGACCATGACGGGGTCAAGCATGGTTGCCCGGGGATGCATGCGGCCCAGGTTGCCGGCGAAGAACCGGTTGGCCGCAAACATCATCAGCGCCATCCGAGAGCGGACGGGATGTCCCGCGTGCTGGAGGAAATACATGTGTTCCGACAACGATTTCAGGACGGTCCCGGAATACCCGATGTCGACCAGCAGGATGCGCTGATCCTTGGTGAACAGGTCTTGCTGGTCCAGGTAGGCGATGACCCGCCGGCGCTTGGCCTGAATGACATCGTCCAGCTGCCCTGCAATCCACTCGTCCGCAACCAAGTCCGCCACCGCCAGATCCTGGGCCTGGTCCGTCAGCGCCCCCAGTTCGTCGGGCTGAAGGCCAAATGCCCGGACGATGCCGCCCAAGGTGGGCTCCTCGTCCTGAAGCCAGCGGACGTGGAAGTTCAGGTATTCCTCCCAGTTCGGATCCGTCCTGTCCGGGCAGGTCAACAGCACCCCGGCGCGACGGCTGAAGGCGAGGTCGCCCATCCGCGGAAGGTCAAGTGCATCCGCCGCGCCGCTGTCCTCGATCAGCTGCCGTACCAGGTGGTGATAGATCGTGCCATCCCGCGTCAGAAAGAGAATCCGGTCGAAGCCGCCCTGCTGCGCGGTTGTCATAACCTGCCGGGCGAAGCTGAGAAAACCGGCAGAGATGAGCCTGACCATGCCTTCGGCCGGCTCTCCTGCAGCGATCTGATCGACCAGGCGCGTCGCGGCGGCGGGCCGCCGATGAGCACCGAGATGCGTCAGGTGATCCAATCGCGCCTTGTGAACCTCGTTTTCGCTGTTGAAGTAGTGCAGCGCGTCCCAGCCCCGTTCCCGTGGGCGGGTCACGTCGTTCGTCCAGTTGTCGCCCAGGTGCAGCCGCCGCACGCTGCCGCAGTCCAGCGCCCGGTTGATATGGTCGAACATCACCCCGCTGTTCTTCGTCACGCCGACGTCGCAGGACACGAAGATGTGGTCGAAGAACACGGTCAGTCCGTGATCGTCCAGTATCAGCCGCAGCCAACGCTCTCGCAGGTACATGTCGGAGACAAGGACCAGCGTCTTGTTCTGGGCCTTCAGCGCGATCACGAAGTCGCGCATTTCGGGGTTTATGACCAGGACGCGCCGCTCTGTCTCTACCTCGAAGGCGATCAAGGCCTCGACGGCGCGCGCCCTTCTGGCAGGATCCGAGACATATGGTTCCAGCGCAGTGTCGAAGACGTCCGCAAGGTCGACCTCGTTGCGATAACCCGCTCCGGCGACCATTCCGGCCGCCTTCACAGCGTCCTGATGACGGTAGCGGCAATGAAGCAGCAGTCCGGCCGGCAGCGGACCATCATCGCCGCGGATCATCCTTTCGCCGAACTCGGCCGTCTTCAGATGCACATCATCGATGGCGATGGTCCGGGAAACCAACGTATCGAAAAGATCGAAGCTGATGATCCGGTACGGCTGCACCAGCGCGCTCAGCTGCTCGGGATGCGAGAAATTGTTGGCGTCAAGGCCAAGGCGCCCGAACTTGCGCTTCGCTGCTGCCAGCGCAGCCCGCTCGGGGGCCATCATCGCGCCGATCCGCGTCAACTGAGATACAAGCAACGAATGGTCCGATATTGTCGAGTGGGGTCGATCACCGGCCCGAAAGCCGGCGTCGGTACCCCGCCCTGATACGGCTCTTGCCCGGGAATCGTCAAGGCGGGCACGGCAGAACTGCGGATCGCGGCGGTTGCCGGACGGGAACGCGGCGTGGTAACCGCGGATATCCGCCGGCATTTCAGTCGGCCTTGCAAGGTCGCGAATCCCCCATGGTCTTGGACAAGCCCACCATCGCTGCCGCTGTCGTGACCCATAACCGGCTGGACAAGCTGGCCGTCACGATCGAGCGCCTTCTGGCCGAGCCGGTGGCGCAGGTGGTGGTGGTCGACAACGCCTCGACCGACGGAACCGCGGAATGGCTGTTCTCGCAGGACGATCCGCGCCTGATCGTGCACAGGAACACCGCCAATCTTGGTGGTGCGGGCGGGTTTTCGGTCGCCATGGAGATCGCACGGGACCGGACGGCTGCGGACTGGATCGCCGTCATGGATGACGACGGACGGCCCGAGCCCGGCGCGATGGCTGTCTTTTCCAACATGGACCTCGACGGTTGGGACGCCATCGGCGCGGCCGTATTTCACCCGGATGGCCGCATCTGCGAGATGAACCGCCCCTATCGCAACCCGTTCTGGCACCGCCGCGCCTTTCTGCGCACGCTGGCGCGGATGCCCTTCGGGCGCGGGCGCACCGGGTTCCACCTGCGCGACGCCGACTACTTGCCCGAGGCGCCGGTATGTGCCGTGGACATGAGCAGCTTCGTCGGGCTTTTCCTGTCCCGGTCGGCGCTGGTGCGGGCGGGGCTGCCTGACCCGCGGCTGTTCATCTATGGCGATGACCAGCTCTACACCCTCAAGATGCGGCGGCAGGGTCTGCGCATCGGCTTTGCGCCACAGGTGCGGTTCGAACACGACACCGCCGCCCAGCAGGCGCAGAGCGGACTGGTGCTTCGGCCAATGTGGAAGGTCTACTACATGTACCGCAACGCGCTGATCGCCTATCGCGTGGCCGCGGGGCCGTGGTTCTGGCCGCTGGTGCCAGTCTTGCTGCGAAAGTGGCGGAAGAAGTCGGCCGACTATGGCTCGGATGCTGTCCTGTTCCGCCAGATCCTGGATCGCGCGGTACGCGATGGCCTGGCATCGCGGCTCGACCGTCCTCATTCGGAAGTTCTGCGCCTTGCCCAGGGCAACTGATCGGCGTGTTGCCGGTCGGGTCTGATCGATTCAAGTCACGCAGCGGTGGAACCGATCGCAAATCTCATCCGCAGCTCACCGAGGATGAGGGGACTGGGCATCAACGATCAGGATCGAGTTTGGACGATGCTCATGAAGATCTGCGACAAGCAGCGTGAAAACAAACGTCACGGCAGTGGTGCGGCTTGTGGCCGAGCGAGACAGGATATCTTCGCCCGTTCATCGGCTTCTGGACCATCTGGACACATGAAGCATGCCGCCGAACAGCGATCACTCGATGTGGCCGGCGATGGCGCGGCCCAGGGCAAAGACGCGCTGTTCCAGGATCACCGGCGTCTCGCAGACATAGGTCAGCGACTGCTGGCGCTCGGTGAAGATGCGGATGTCCCAGTCCAGCGCCTCCTCCGCGGCGTCGATGGCGTCGAAGTCCGGCTCGGCAGCGGCTTCCTGTTCGGCCATCTTGGCGCGCCGTTCGTCGATGCGGTCGGCCATCTGCACCTGCGACCTGCCATAACGCGCGATGCCGGCAATGATCGTGCTGCGGTCGCGCTCGATCTTGTCGAAGATCGCCTGCATCAGAGCCACCAGCGACGCGTCATCCGCCTCGGCGGCGAACGCGGCAATCTCGGCCTCGGCCTCCTCCAGCGGCAGGCGGCGCTGTTCCAGCCGCGCAGCCAGCTGTGCAATCTGCGGGTCGCGCACCAGTTCCGCCGTCCGCTCATCGGGCTGCGGGCCGGTCCAGACCTGCCCCAAAGACAGATGCGGCTGCTTGCGCTGAATGCAGGGCCAGTCAGGATCGGTGCCCGTCGCGGCCCAGGCGGGGGCCGCCAACACTGCCAGCACCAGGAACAAGCGGATCATGCGGGACCTCCTTTCCGGCGGGCCCAGAGGCCCTTTTGCGGATCATACATGAAGACGGCCGCCCCGAAGAACCCCGCCAAACATCCTAGAACGACTGCAAGCGAGGTCCAATTGACCTGCAGATAGAGCGCGAACCGGATCAGTTCGACCGCGTGGGTGAAAGGGTTCACCGCGCAGATGTCGTGCAGCAGCGGCGAACTTTCGTTCATTCGCCACAGCGGATACAGCGCCGAGGACGCGAAGAACATCGGGAAGATCACGAAGTTCATCACGCCCGCAAAGTTTTCCAGCTGCCGGATGGCGCTGGACAGGAACAAGCCCATCGCGCCCAGCATCAGCCCCGACAGGATCAGCGCCGGGATGACGGCGATGTAACCCCATATTGGTGGCTCGATCCCCCAGAACCAGGCGATGGCGAGGAAAGTATAGACCTGGATGATCGACACGACCACGCCCGCCACGAGCTTGGACCCCAGCAGGAACCATCGTGGGAACGGGCTGACCAGCAGCGTGCGCATGGCCCCCGTCTCGCGGTCATAGACCATCGACAGTGACGACTGCATGCCGTTGAACAGCTGGATCATCGCAACCAGTCCCGGCGTGACGTAGACCTCGTAGAGGACATAGGTTTGGTAGGGCGGCGTGATCGACAGGCCCAGGACGGCGCGGAAGCCCGCGGCAAATATGAACAGCCAGACCAGCGGCCGCACCAGCGCCGCAAGGAAGCGTCCGCGCTGGTTGACGAAGCGCAGTGTCTCGCGGCGGGAAATGCCCAGGAAGGCCGTCAGCCCGCCGCGCCTCATGCCGTTACCCCGGTCAGGTCAAGGAAGGCCCGGGTCAGGCCATCGGACCCGGCGATGTCGGCGGCCAAGCCGTGGCGCAGGACCGCTCCGCGATGCAGGATGACCAGGTCGTCGGTCGGCTCGATTTCGTCCATGATATGCGTGGCCCAGAGAGCCGAGACGTTGTCCTGCGCGATCAGCCGGCGGGTCAGGGCCAGCACCTCGGCCCGCGATTTCACGTCCAAACCCACCGTCGCCTCGTCCAGAAGCAGAAGTTCGGGGCGGTGCAGCAGCGCGCGGGCGATCTCGGCCCGGCGGGACTGGCCGCCGGACAGGGCGGTGACGCGGGCATCGGCCCGGTCCAGCAGGTCAACCTGGGCCAGCACCTCGTCGATGCGCGGACGGGCTAGGCGACCCGGAATGCCGTGCAGGCTTGCGTGATAGAGAAGGTTCTGACGGATGGTCAGGTCAGCGTCCATCGCCCGACTTTGGAAGACGACGCCCAGACGGGCCAGCGCCTGCGAAGGCTCGCGCCGCAGATCATGGCCGCCGACGCGGATCACCCCCGACCGGTTGTTGTATAGCCGCGTGATCAGGGAAAACAGCGTGGTCTTCCCCGCACCGTTAACGCCCAGAAGCGCGGTGAACTCACCGCGCCGGACGGTCAAAGACACGTCCTTCAGCGCCTGGACGGCGCCGAAGTCGTGGCTGACATGATCGATCTGTAGGGCTGGTGTCACTGGATGTTGAAAACCGCCTGCAGCGTGTCGCCGGACGATCCCGGCACCGACAGCGTATAGCGCCCCGGCAGGATTGCAATGAAGCTGAATACCGCCGTACCGGCGCTGTCGAATTCGATGCTGTGGACGCCCATGGGGCGCACCTCGATGTCCTCGACCACGATCTCGTTGATCCAGATGGCGCGGAAGAAGTCGCCGCCAGACAAGGCCAGTTCCTGGCTGCCATCCGCGGTGATCTCGATCCGATAGTATCCGCCGGACTTGATCGTGTATTCGCCGCCGGCCACCGGCTGACCCGAGGCCAGCGTCAGCGGCGCCAGATCGGTGCGGTTTTCCCGCGCCAGAACGCCCGCAAACCCGTAGTCGAACTGCCCGGTCGCGTCATAAACGCCCTCGCCCGCGCTCTCCTCCTCCTCTTCCTCCTCCTCGGTGTCGGCGGCTTCGGTGGCCGCACCGTCCATGGTCGTATCGGCGGCCGGGGCTTCTTCGGGCTGCGATTCCTGGGCAGTCGTTGGCAGCGCCAGGATCAGCGCCAGCGCGGCGCCGGACATCAGCTTGGTCAGTATCGTCATGGAAAGCTCCTTTATACGTGAAATCAGTCGGGGGCGACGACGACGCCCCAAGGCTGCTGCCCGACCTGGACCGAGCGGACGACCTCGTTCGCCTCGACGTCGATGATCGACACGTCGTTCGAATTGCCGTTGGTGGTATAGAGCCACTTTTCATCGGGCGAAAATGCCAGCTGCCAGACCCGCTGGCCGACCAGAAGATAGTCGGTCACCTCGTCGGTCCGGGCATCGACGACGGCGACGCGGTTCGCCGGGCCAAGGGCCACGAACAGCTTTGTTCCGTCCGAGGTGACGCGGGCGCCCACCGGCTGGATCGCCTCGGGCAGGACGCCCGGAATCTCGAAGCTGATCTTCTTGGTGATCTGCTGCGTCGCGGGGTCGATGACGCTGACCGTTCCCCCGATCTCGGACGTTACGTACAGCTTCGACCCGTCCGCAGTGTACTGGGCAAAGCGCGGGCGGCTGTCGACCAGGACGTTCGCGGTGATCTCGAACGTCTCGGTGTCGATGAAATGCGCCATGTTCGTCGTTTCCGACGTGTTTATCACGACGGCGCCGTCCGGGCTGACGCCCATGCCTTCGGGTTCGACGCCGACCGGCACCTCGGCCAGCACCTGATGGGTTTCGGTGTCGACCACGGTGACGATGTTGTCGTCCTCGTTGGCAATGAAGAGCGGGTTCCCCGACGGGTGCAGCACGAACAGTTCCGGGTCAGGGCCCGACGGCAGGGTGTGCAGCTCCTCCATCGTGTTCGGGTCGAAGACGCGGACGAGGTTATCATCAGACGCGCAGACGTAAAGCTCGGTCCCGTCGGGGCTGATCGTGATGCCGCGCGGCCGATTGCCGACGGGATAGGTGCCGATCACCTCGAAGGTTTCGCCGTCGATGACGGTAACGTCGTTGCTGCGCTCGTTGGTGACGAAGACGCGGTTCGCCAGCGCGGCATCGGCCGAGATCAGCAGCGCAAGCCCGGTGGTGGCGGAAAGCAGGTGTTTCATGACGCCTCTTGGAATTGGCATTGGGTTTCGGGACGGTCGACACCCAGCGTGTCGAGCTGGCTGGTCTGGTGCAGGTACTGGTCCTGCGGGCTGACCGAGGTCGTCAGCACACCCGTGGTCAACAGGATCGGCTGGCGCACCTGGTGGTCCCAGTCGCGCACGGTCAGGGCCTGACCCTTGAAGCCCGCGACGTCGAACTCCGGCGACAGGATGAATTCCTTCAGGACCTCCGGGTCGCCCGACTGCTTGCGCGTGGCGGCTTCGCCGACGATGCGCAGGGCCAGCCACGCCTGGTAGTCGTCTTCCCGGATCGGACGGTTGGCCAGGCTTTCGAAACGGTTCTGGAACTGCGTGCCGCCCCACGCCTCCATTGCCGGATGCCAACTGCGCGGCACCAGCCCGGCGGACCCGGCCACGGGGCGCGGGTCCCAAGTCAGGTACGGCATGTAGGCTGCGAAGACGTCGGCCTCGTCGGCGGTCATGACCACGTCGTGTTCGGCGGCGCGCTGGGTGAAGACCGGCACCTGCGCCTGCACCTGCACATGGCCGCTGTCGGTGCGACGGGCGCCGCCGGTGTCTTCGTACTCGCGCTCCTCGACGATCTGGGCGCCGAACTTCTCGGCGGATCGCCGATACGCCTCGGCCATGGCCTGGTCATCGGGATGGCTGCCGTGGATCAGGAACCAGCGCGGCCAGTTCTTCCACATCAGGAACTGCGTCAGCCCGTCGGCCAGCATCGCGCGGCTTGGCGCGACGTGGATGGTATTGAACCGGCAGTCCTCTCCGCGTAGGTTGTCGCCGCGGGCGCGGGCGTTCAGCAGCATGGCCTGGTCGCCAACCTGGTCGGCGAGTTCCAGCGTCACCGCATCGTCGGCCAGCACGACGACGAACTCGATTCCGTCCTCGAGCAGCTTCGCCATCTCGGCGCCGGCGGTTTCGGGGCTGGCGGTGACTTCGGTCGCCTCGAAGTCCTGACCCATGAAGCGGCCGGTCGTGTCGTTGTCCTCGATCGCCAGGCGCGCCCCGGCAAAGCCGAGGTCATCGGGCGGCAGATCCAGCCGAGAGATCGGCGGAAGACCCGGGTCGTCCACGCGCAGCACCGCCGTCCGGATCAGGACAGGGTCCTGGGTCTGGGCCGCAGCGGGCTGGGCCAGCGCCGCGGCGCCAGCCAAAAGTCCAATGATTCCCTTGAGCATCTGTCTTCTCCCTGCCGCCATGGTGGGTGGTGAAACCGTTTGCGACAAGCCGGTTAATGTTCCCGCAGCGACCGGGAAGATTTGGCTGCGACCAAGGTCTGGTCGCGTACGTCTTTTGTCTTATGGACGACCCCCGGCGCACGGCGCATGGTCGGGGCATGTCGAAGATCTGCCTGATATCGGCCCTTGGCTTGGCGCTTGCAGCACCTGCCGCCGGCCTCGCCCAATCTCCGCCCGAACCCGGCAACGCGACCTGGTTCGGCATCCACTACATCGACACCTCGACCGAGGGCGCGATCAACGGCGTTCGCGAAGATGAGACTGCCCGCATCGAGATGATCGAGGATTTCATCGCCGACGACCTGACCGAACGCGGCTTCACCCTGGTCGAACCGCCGGCGGACGCGGTGGCGCCGATCCTGAACCCCGTGCATTCGAACGGCGCCGACACCAAGATCGCCCGAGAGATGGGGTCCGACTATGCCATCGCGGGCGAGGTTCAGAAGGTGTCGAACCTGATCCAGTCAGTGAACCTTTACCTGCGAGACCCCGAATCAGGGCATACCCTGCGGGCTGGCTCCGTCGAGATCAGGGGCAACACCGACGAAGCCTTTCGGCGTGGCTACAGCTATTTGCTAAGAAACATCATCTTTCGGGAGGATAAAGAGGAATGATGAAGACGCAGGTTCTTGCCGTGGCGCTCGGCGCGGTCGTGGCCTTTGCGGGCGCGGCCGGGGCGCACGGCCCCTCGCGACTGAAGACGGAACAGACGGTCGTGCTGGACGCTACCCCTGCCGAGGTCTGGGAGGTGATCGGCAAGTTCGACGACATGAGCTGGCATCCCGCCGTCGCCTCGACCGAGATGATGCCGGAAGGCGCGCCGGCCGACGTTCCCGACGAATCGACGCGGGTGCTGACGCTGAATGCCGACGGCGCGCCCACAATTACCGAACAGCTGATGGCCATCGACAACGAGAAGATGAGCTACAAGTACATGATCACCGAGGTGGATACGGCTGTGCTTCCGGTCACCAATTATTCCTCGACGCTGCAGGTCAGCGACAAGGACGGCAAGGCCGAGGTGCTGTGGAAGGGCGGCTTTTATCGCGGCTTCCCGAACAACGATCCCCCGGCCGAGCTGAATGACGACGCGGCCATCGCCGGCGTCAACGGCATCTACGAGGCTGGTCTGAACGCCCTGGTCGAACGGTTCGGCACGGTCGAGTGACCATCAGGCTGCTCCTCGCGCTAAGCGCGCTTGCATCTCCGGCCTTGGCCGGAGATCTTGCTTTTGTGACCTCGCAGAACGGCGACGCCGTCAGTGTCGTTGACCTGGAGCGGGCGGAAATCGTTGCCAGAGCCGACATCTCGGGTGCCCCGGCCCCCGTGGCCTATGATCCCGCAGAACGGCGCGCATATGTCATCTCGGCCGATACCGGGCGGCTGCATGTGCTGGACGAGGAGGCGCGTGTGGTGGCACGGGCCGATCTGGGCGCCGGCGCCTTCGGGCTTGCCTCGGCGCCGGGCGGCGGGATCTTCGTAGCCGATTGGTATGGCGGGATGCTGACGCGCCTGGATGCCGAGCTGCGGCCGGTCTGGCAAAGCAGGACCAGTGACGCCCCCGCAGGGGTGGCCGTCAGTCGAGACGGAAGCCTTGTGGCGACGGCCGACCGTGACGCCGACGCGGTCAGCATCTTTGCAGCCGACGATGGACAGCGGTTGCATCAGGTGCCTACGGCCGGGTCGCACCCTTTCGGGATCACCTTCCACGACGGACTGATCTATACGGCAGACGTGCAGGGCGACACTGTGTCCGTCATCGACCCGCAGGCGGGGAAACTCCTCGGGCAGGTTCCAACGGGCAGCCACCCTTACGCCGTGGCGTTCGCCGGGGGTAAGGGTTTCGTGACAAACCAGTATGACAGCAGCGTCACCGTCTTCGACCCCGCCACGCTCAACGTCGTGGCCGAAGTGGATGTCGGCGACTATCCCGAGGGGATCGCGCCCCTGCCCGATGGTAGCGGTGTCGCCGTCGCAAATTGGGATTCGGACAGCCTGGTCATCCTGGATGCGTTGGACCTGTCGATCCGCGACAGTATCGACATGCCGTCCGGGCCAAGGGCCTTCGGCAGCTTTACGGGGAGACAGGTTCTGCCGTGACCAGCGGCGGGCCGCCTGCCTCTGCCCAGGAATCGGCTCCGCCAGGAAACCACAGGATCGGCTGATAGCCCCATTCGATGGCCCGGCGGGCGGCGTTCCAACTCATCCAGCAATCGGGTCGGCAGAAGAACACCAGGGGCCGCTGGGGGTCGTCCCGACGGAGGCGGTCCAGACCGGTGCGCAGCCTGATTTCTTCAGGTTCTGACAATGCCTCGTATCCGGTGTTCCACAGCCAGACCGATCCCGGGATCGTCAGGTGCAGCTGCTCGTGCCAGATCGTCCCCTCCGGCAGACCTTCGGGGCGGGTCTTTCGGGGCAGAACGTCGATGAACGCCGCCCGGCCCTCGTCATTCAAGGCGATCGCCGTCCTAGCGTCGATGACCTCGGCCCCGGCAAGCGTTGCCGGGACCGAAGCGCGGTAAGGCTCGCCCCGATAGGTATCGGGTTCCGGCACCGTCTCGGCCAGCGCCGGCGCGGCAACGGCAACGGCAACGGCAAGGAGCAGTGCCAGAACCCGGATCATGGCAGGACCTGCTTGCCGTAGTCGTCGACCAGCGGAACGCCGGCATCATGGAGGATCTGGTTGATGCCCTCTTGGTTGCGCCGAATCAGGCTGTTCAGCTGGCGCTTCCACTCCTGTTCTTCCAGCCGCACGCCCATCGTGATGCGATAAAACATCTTGGGCCCACCCTCTTCCTTCAGAAGCGGCGTGAACTGCAGGTCCGGATCGTCCTTCACGCGCGGCCCGGCCAAGGGCCCCCACAGCACGGCAGCGTCAATTTCGCCGCTGCGGATGCCTTCGATCATGTCGCCAAGCGGGTCCTCGACCCGCCGATCGACGAACAGGTCGCCGCCGCGCATGTTTTTGGCAAGCCCCGCCCGTGCCAGATGGGTGGCGGGCGGCGTGCCGGCGACGACCCCGATATCGGCATCCTTCAACGCCGGATCGTTCAGCTGGTCCACGGTCGTCAGCGGACCGTCGCGGCGCGTCACGATCCCATAGACGGACGTGTAGTAGTGGTTGGTGTTCTGCACCAGTTCGTCACCCTGGGCATAGCCCATCACGACGTCGCAGGTTCCGGCACGGAGCGTCTGTGTGATGAAACCCATCCCCGACGGAAACCAGCTGTAAGTGACGGGTAGGTCCAGAAGCTCTCCGAAGTAATCCGCCAACCGATTCTCGAAGCCGGTGCCGTCCTGCGACGACATCGGCGCATTGGCGGGGTCCGCGCAGACCCGAAACGCCGCAGTCGAACGCAGATCCGCGACCTGGGCCACGCCCGGTCCGGCAAGCCCTGCAGCCAGGGCCAGCGCTGCGGCCGGACGGGCCATAAGCCTGCTCAACTGGACATGCATGAATCTTCCAGCGCGGTATATTCCTCGGGCTTGTCGGCACGCTCGGCCGGGCGACCGCGGCCTATCTCGCCGGTGCCATGCGCCAGAAGGTAGACATAGATGTCGTCGATATAGCACCAGACGTTCTTGTTCGTCCCGAAGGCCGGCATCACCGAGTTGCTGCCCTGGCGACCCGATGCAACGGTTTCCATGAAGTCGTAATAGTCCATGCGCAGGACCGAATTTTTGAGCGCGGGCGCATAGGTCGACCCCTCGCCGTCGGGGCCGTGACAGACGTGGCATTCGGCGTGGTAGCGGCGGAAGCCGTTGAAGGTGGCGAAGTCGACGACCCCATCCTCGACCTTGAAGGTGGGGATGCCTTCCGCGTTGCGCCAGCGTCCATCCAGCATCTCGACCGGGGTGATGTCCATGCCATTCGGCAGGACTGTCTCGCCCTCGGCCACTTCGACCGGTTCTTCCTCGGGCATCGCGGCATCGTCGGCTGCGGCGGGCTGGGTGTTGCCGGACACGGCCGCGGCCGCTCCTGCTCCGGCATCCGCCGGCGGGGTTTCGGTTGTCGCATCGGATTGCGCCAGGGCCATGGTGGCCAGTGACGCCCCAAGAACCAGCGCCGTCAAACCGCTGATGGCTTTCATCGTAGATGTCCTCCCATTTCGTATCTGCCTGCTCTCCTCAGACAGAACCGCCCCAAGTCTAACCTTGGGGCGGCCCCTTCACAGATCAACTTCGCTCTAGCGGAACGAAAGTATTAGCCGTTCGTCGCGCCTTCAGCCGGGGCCTCACCCTCCGCCGGAGCGGCGGCAGGCTCCTCAGTCGCGCCTTCGGCCGGCTGTTCCATCGACGCGGGCTGCGCCGACATGTTGCCGTCGCCCGGCAGTTCGAACACGGTCAGCTGACCGCCCAGTTCGGTGTAGTCGCTGAGCGCAGCATAGCCGCCCACGGCGCCAAGACCGTCGTTCGGGTTCGTCAGACCGGCCGCGAGGCCGATGCCGGCCCAGCCGCCGACACCCGACAGGACACCGATATACTGCTTGCCGTCGTGAACGTAGGTCATCACGTTCCCGATGATGCCCGACGGGGTCTTGAAGCTGTAGAGTTCTTCGCCCGTGTCAGCATCGACCGCCTTCAGATAGCCTTCGAGCGTGCCGTAGAAGACCACGTCGCCAGCGGTTGCCAAGGCACCCGACCAGACCGAGAACTGCTCGGGCAGCGACCACTTGATTTCGCCCGCGACGGCATCCCAGGCGATGAAGTTGCCCATACCGCCGTGGCTGTCGGGCGCCGGGTACATCGACAGGGTTGCTCCGACATAGGGCTGACCCGCGGTGTAGGCGACGCGGAACGGCTCGTAGTCCATGCAGACGTGGTTGGTCGGAACGTAGAAGAGGCCCGTCTTCGGCGAATAGGCCGCCGGCTGCTGGTCCTTGGTGCCAAGTGCCGCCGGGCAGACGCCGGTGGTGTTGGTGTCTTCGCCGTTCTGCGCGGTCGAGTATTCGGCGACGACCTGGGGACGGCCATAGGTTTCCGACTGCGGGTCCATGTCGACTTCGGTCGCCCAGTTCACGGCCGGATCGAACTTCTCGGCCACCAGCAGCTCGCCGGTCTCGCGGTCCAGGGTGTAGGCAAAGCCGTTACGGTCGAAGTTCACCAGCAGCTTGCGCATCTGCCCGTCGACTTCCTTGTCGACGAGGATGTTCTCGTTCACGCCATCATAGTCCCATTCGTCATGGGGCGTCTTCTGGTAGAACCACTTCGCTTCGCCGGTATCGGCGTCGCGTGCCATGATGGTCATCGACCACTTGTTGTCGCCGGGACGCTGCGACGGGTTCCAGGTCGACGGGTTGCCGGTGCCGTAATAGACCAGGTTCAGGTCCGGATCATAGCTGAACCAGCCCCAGGTCGAGCCGCCGCCGATCTTCCACTGGTCGCCTTCCCAGCTGTTGAGCGAGCTGTCGGCGCCGACAGGCTCGCCCAGGTGCATCGTCGTTTCGGGGTTGACCAGCATCTCCTCGTCCGGGCCGGTCGAATAGGCCTTCCAGACCTCGGTGCCGTCGGCGAGGTTGTAGGCGGTGAGCCGGCCGCGGACGCCATATTCGCCCCCCGACACGCCGACCAGGACCTTGTCGCCCACCGGCATGACGGTCGCGGTGTTCGTTTCGCCGATCGTGGGATCGCCGGTCTTCACCGACCACTTCACTTCGCCGGTCATGGCGTCCAGCGCCGTCAGCGTGGTGTCTGCCTGATGGGTCAGGATCATCCCGTCAGCATAGGCGACGCCGCGGTTGACCGTGTCGCAGCACATGACCGCAATGACCTCGGGGTCCTGCTGCGGGGTGTGACGCCACACGATTCGGCCGTTGTCCGACAGGTCCAGCGCGAAAATGTTGTTCGGGAACGGCGTGTGGACATACATCATGTCGCCGATGACCAAGGGTCCGCCCTCGTGCCCGCGCAGAACGCCCGTCGAGAAACTCCACGCAACCCGCAGGTCGCCGACGTTGTCGCGCGTGATCTGGTCGAGTTCCGAATAGCGCTGGTTTGCATAGTTGCCGGTCTGGATGGCCCACTGTTCCGGTTTGGCCGTTTCGGTCAGGACGCTTTCATTGGCATGCGCCGACGTCACCGTCAGCAGCAGCGCGACAGCCGCGCTGTTCAAGAGATGTTTCATCGAATGCTCCTCCGCTCCCTGGTTATAACGCCGCAGGCTTCCTCCTCCTGCGGCGGCCCATTCCTGAGTGTTGGTCGGGCATTCCTTCGCGTCAATTGAGCCGTATGCCGCATGCCCCTAAAGTCTTATGGGCAAACGGCAAGTGGTCCGGGAATTTCCGGCAATTGTCCTCAGGCCAGCCGTTCGGCGTGCCAAAAGACGTGGTCGGCAATGAAGCTCTGCACGAAGAAGTAGCTGTGGTCGTAGCCCGGCTGCATCCGGAACTGCCCGGGTTGCCGACGGGCCATCATGGCATGAGCCAGCGATTCGGGTTTCAGAAGGTCCAGGAACTGGTCCGAGCTGCCCTGGTCGATCAGGACCTCGCCGGGATAACCCCGCTCGGTCATCAGCAGGGTCGCGTCATGCGCGCGCCAAGTGCCGCGATCCTCGCCCAGATAGGCTGTCAACTGCTTGCGCCCCCAGTCCGACTCGCTCGGATGCGCGATGGGCGAGAATGCCGATACCGACTTGTAGCGGTCCGGATGGGTCATCGCGATGGTCAGCGCACCGTGGCCGCCCATGGAATGGCCGGTGATGCCCATTGCATCGCGATCAATCGCGAAGTTGTCGCCGACCAGTTCCGGCAATTCGTGGACGATATAGTGCCACATCTGGAAATGCGACTTCCACGGGTCCTGCGTGGCATTGACATAGAAGCCCGCGCCCTGACCCAGGTCATAGGCCTCGTCGTTGGCCACGCCCTCGCCGCGGGGCGAGGTGTCGGGGAAGACGATGGCGATGCCGGCCTCGTCGCACCATTGCTGGGCAGCGGCCTTGGTCATCGCGTTCTCGTGTGTGCAGGTCAGACCGGACAGGTACCACAGCACCGGCACCCGGCCGTGCTGCGCCAGTTCGGGCAGAAAGACGGCGAAGGTCATGTCGGTGCCGGTCGCCTGCGACTTGTGGCGGTAGACGCCCTGCGTGCCGCCGAAGCTGCGGGTTTCGGACAGGGTTTCAAGGCTCATTCGTCTCTCCCTTCAGGGTCTGGAACATGACCAGTGCATCGACCGGCCCTCTGGTGGGGTGAACAAACGCACCCGGCAGACGGCCCACAATGGCAAAACCAAGCTTCTGCCACAAATGGACGGCATCCACGTTCGTCGAGACGACGAAGTTGAACTGCATGGCGCGAAAGCCCTGCAACATCGCCCAGTCCTTTGCGTGACCGCCAAGGGCCCGGGCCACGCCCCGGCCGCGGGCATCCGGGTGCGTCGCGAAGGACGCGTTGGCGACATGAGAGCCGCCGGCCGGCCGGTTGGCGCCGACATGGCTTGTGCCGAGGATGCGGTTGTCGATCTCGGCCACGAAAACGGAAAACGGCGCGGCGAACCAGTCGTCCAGCGCCTCGTCACGTTCAATGTCGCGGGGGATGCAGTAGGTTTCGCCGGCACGGTAGACCGGGCGCAGGATGTCCCAGATCGCCCCGTGGTCGGATGCGGTGGCGGGGCGGATCGCCACCCCGCCCAACCCGCTCATTTCAGTTCGTCCACGCCACGGATGACCTGGCCCAGCAGGCCATAGTCCAGCGCCTCTTGCGTGTTCAGCCAAAAGTCGCGCTGCGTGTCCTTCTCGATCCGCTCGACCGACTGCCCGGTCGCTTCGGCGAATATCTGGTTCAGGCGGTCGCGCATCAGGCGCACCTGTTCCGCCTGGATCATCATGTCCGAGGACGTGCCGCCGATCCCGCCCGAGGGCTGGTGGATCAGGAAGCGCGTGTTGGGCAGGCAGTAGCGGTTTTCCTTCTTCGCCGCGACGAAGATCAGCGCGCCCGCCGATGCCACCCATCCGGAACCGATGGTGCGCACGGACGGCCGGATGAACTTGATCACGTCATGGATCATGTCACCCGATTCGACATGCCCGCCCGGCGAGGAGATCAGCATGTTGATCGGTGCATCGCTGTCCTCGGCCAGGGCCAGAAGGTGGGCGACGGTGCGCTGTGCCAGCTTGTCGTTGATCGCACCGGCGACGATCACCGTGCGCGACTTGAAGTATAGCTTACCGATCTTGTCGCCCTCGGGCAGGCCAAGGCCGCCGTCTTCCTTGTGGCGACGGTCGTCTTCTTCGGGTTCGTCGTCGTCATCGTCCAGCCACTGGTGACGCATGCGCCTGCTCCTTCGCTCTTTCTCATGCCGACGGCGGGACCGGAGCCCCGCCGTTCTTTTACCTAAGCAGCCGTGAAGGATCAGTAAAGGACGACCGAGCGGATCGACTCTCCGCTGTGCATCAGGTCGAAGCCCTTGTTGATGTCGTCCAGCGGCATGGTGTGGGTGATCATCGGGTCGATCTCGATCTTGCCGTCCATGTACCAGTCGACGATCTTCGGCACGTCTGTCCGGCCGCGGGCGCCACCGAAGGCCGTGCCCTTCCAGACGCGGCCCGTGACCAGCTGGAACGGACGGGTGCTAATTTCCGCACCGGCCGCCGCCACGCCGATGATGACCGACTGGCCCCATCCGCGGTGGGTGCATTCCAGCGCGTCGCGCATCACCTTGGTGCTGCCGGTCGCGTCGAAGCTGTAATCCGCGCCGCCGATCTGGTCGAAGGGCGTCTTCGTCATCTCGACGATGTGCTGGACGATGCCACCGTCGATTTCCTTGGGGTTGACGAAATGCGTCATCCCGAAACGCTCGGCCATGGCCTTCTTGTCGTTGTTCAGGTCGACGCCGATGATCATGTCGGCACCTGCAAGGCGCAGGCCCTGGATCACGTTCAGACCGATGCCGCCCAGGCCGAACACGACCGCCTTGGCCCCGATTTCCACCTTCGCGGTGTTGATCACCGCGCCGATGCCGGTGGTCACGCCGCAGCCGATATAGCAGATCTTGTCGAAGGGGGCATCCTCGCGGACCTTCGCCACGGCAATTTCGGGCAGGACCGTGTGGTTCGCGAAGGTTGAGCAGCCCATGTAGTGGTAGATCGGCGTGCCATCCAGCATGCTGAAGCGGCTGGTTCCATCGGGCATCAGGCCCTGACCCTGCGTGGCGCGGATGCGCGTGCAGAGGTTGGTCTTGCCCGACAGGCAGGACGCGCATTCGCGGCATTCCGGCGTGTAGAGCGGAATCACGTGGTCGCCCGGCTTGACCGAGGTGACGCCGGGGCCGACTTCAAGCACGACGCCGGCGCCCTCGTGGCCCAAGATCGACGGGAAGATGCCTTCCGGGTCCGCGCCCGAGCGGGTGAATTCGTCGGTGTGGCAGATGCCGGTGGCCTTGATCTCGATCAGGACTTCGCCAGCTTTCGGACCTTCGAGGTTGACCTCCATCACTTCCAGCGGTTTGCCAGCCTCGAGGGCTACTGCGGCACGGGTTCTCATCTCTTGTCTCCTATCGCCTCGGTGGGCTCTCGGTCAGGACCAAGGGGCCGACGGCGCGGCCCCTTGGCGTCTCTTGAAATCGGCGCCTGGTCAGGTCAAGCCGCAAGTGCCCCGGATCGCTTGGCGACATGAGTCGCGATCGCGTCCATTAATGGCGGCGACAGCGCGTCATACGGCTCCAGCCCCAGCTCGCGCAGGCGCGCCCGGATGCCATCCATGCTGGACGGGTCGACGCCGGTCTCGATGACCGAGCTGACGAAGGCGGCGAACTCGGGCGGCGACCATCCATCCTCGGGCGAAAGCTCGGTGTGGACGAAGTCGAGGCCATAGAACGGGTGGTCCTTGTTCTCGATCCGGCCGTACATGTGAACGCCGCAGACGCGGCAGCGGTAGCGCTGGATCGGTGCGTCGGGGTTCACCACCTCGAGCTTGTCGCGGTTGTCCACAACTTCGACCGCATCGCGTGAAACCACGGCAATCTGGCTGAAGGCCGCACCGTCAGGCTTCCAGCACTTGGTACAACCGCAGACGTGGTTGTGCGCGGTCTGGGCGCCGACCCGGACCCTCACCGGGTCGCTGGTGCAATGGCAGCTGAGTACGCCGCCCGAGAATCCCGGGCTGGCTTGCTTTATGCCGTGATCTACGGCCGGGTGAATGGTCACCCCGTCAGTGCTGGTCATGGCCCCCCTCCTCCACATGACAGGACAGGGCCTAACGTCGCGCCACAAGGAACATTCGGCAAGTCGGCGGAAGGTTGTAGCAGCCCGGTCGAACTTCGGGCTGCCCAAGGCCGATCAGCTGGCCGGAGTCGACGAGACGCCGACCTTGGCGGGACGCAGCAGGCGGTCGTGCAGCTGGAAACCGTTGTCCATCACCTGGATGATGTTTCCGGCCACGGTGCCGGGGACCGGCGCCTCGAACATGGCCTCATGGACGGTCGGATCGAACCTTTCCCCGGGTTCAGGGCGGATGATCGCGATGCCGTGCTTGGTGAAGACGTTCGACAGCTCGCGCAGCGTCAGCTCCACCCCTTCGATCAGGGCAGCCGCGGCGGTGCGCTGATCGTCGGTGACCGCATCCAGTGCCCGGGTCAGCGCATCGTGAACCGGCAGCAGGTCGCGGGCCAGGCGCGAGCCGCCATAGTTTTCGGCATCCCGGCGATCCTTGTCCGCGCGCTTGCGCGCATTTTCGGCATCAGCCAAGGCGCGCATCCACTTGTCGCGCAACTCGTCCCGCTCTGCCATCAGGCGGGCGACCTCATCGTCGACCTCGGGCCGGGCCAGGGGATCGTCGAGGAATTCGTCCATCGGCTGTTCGTTCTGCTCGGTCATGTTCATTTCATCCTTTCCGGCCGGACAGCACCCGCCCGACCAGCTGCGCGGTATAATCGACGATCGGGACGATCCGGCCGTAATTCAGCCGGGTCGGCCCGATGACACCCACCGCGCCTACAATTTTCCGGTCGGCATTCATATAGGGTGAAACCACCAGAGCGGAACCCGAAAGTGAAAAAAGCTTGTTCTCGGAGCCGATGAAAATGCGGACCCCTTCGCCCTTTTCGGCCAGCTCCAGAAATTCCACGATGTCGCGCTTGCGTTCCAGATCGTCAAAGAGGATGCGGATCCGATCCAGGTCGGCCAACTCGCTGTCCAGGAGGTTCGCGCGACCGCGCACGATCAGCCTTGGATCGGCGGCCTCGGCCCCCCAGAGGGCGATGCCGGAATCGACCAGCTCGGCCGCCAGCACGTCCAGTTCGCGTCGGCGGGTGCTGATCTGCTGGGCCAGGTGCCCCCGCAGTTCGGCCAGCGTCTTGCCCTCGGCCATGGCGTTGAGGAAGTTACCGGCCTCTCGCATCGAAGATGGCGTCTGACCGGGCGGCGGCGTGAAGATGCGATTTTCGACATGGCCGTCGGCGAAGACCAGCACGACCAGCGCGCGATCCGGCCCGAGGCTGACGAACTCGATGTGGCGAATCGGGGCCTCGTGCTTGGGCATCAGCACCAGCGAGGCACCCCGGGTGATCGAGGATAGCGCCGTGCTGACCCGGTCCAGCAGCACGCCGGTGTCCGGGTCATCGTTGCCCAGGGTCTGGTCGATGGCGGCACGGTCGTCGGGTTTGACCGCATCGACCTCCATCATGCCGTCGACGAACAGGCGCAGGCCCAGATGCGACGGCAATCGTCCGGCCGACACGTGCGGGCTGTCCAGAAGTCCCATGAATTCCAGGTCCTGCATCACGTTACGGATCGTGGCGGCGCTGACCTTTTCCGACAGCGCCCGTGTCAACGTCCGCGATCCGACCGGCTCTCCGGTGTTCAGGTATGACTCGACGACCCGGCGAAAGACTTCGCGGGACCGGTCGTTCAGTTCGTTCAGCAGCGATTCCTGGCTCATGGGCCTCGTGGGGTTGCGTGACGGTGCCCTCGGGCGGTATTGGGCAGGCACTCTCATGAAAAGGATGAACCATGCGCCCTTCTGGCCGGAATCTAAGCCAAATGCGCCCGATTTCAATCGAAACCGGGGTGATGCGCCACGCCGAGGGGTCGTGCCTGATCAAGTGCGGCGACACGCACGTCCTGTGCACCGCCACCATCGAAGACAATCCGCCGCGCTTCCTCAAGGGCACCGGGCTGGGCTGGGTTACTGCTGAATACGGGATGCTGCCGCGCGCGACCAACACCCGCAACCGGCGCGAAGCCGCGCAAGGCAAGCAGTCGGGCCGCACGCAGGAAATCCAGCGCCTGATCGGCCGCAGCCTGCGGGCCGGCATCGACCGCAGCGCCCTGGGCGAGCGTCAGATCAGCATCGATTGCGACGTGATCCAGGCCGATGGCGGGACACGCTGCGCCTCCATCACCGGGGGCTGGGTCGCGCTGCGGCTGGCGGTGAACAAGCTGCTGAAGGCGGGGGCCCTGACCAGCGATCCGATCGTCGACCATGTCGTGGCGGTCAGCTGCGGGATCTATGGCGGCCAGCCGCTGCTGGACCTGGACTATGCCGAAGACAGCGAAGCCGGCACAGACGGCAACTTCGTCCTGACCGGCGCCGGTCGGCTGATCGAGGTGCAGATGTCGGCTGAAGGCGCCACCTTCTCTCGTGACGAGATGGGGCAACTGCTGGACCTGGCCGAGGCCGGGATGGCCGACCTGGTCGCCGCGCAGAAGGCCGCCGTGGCATGAGACGCTTCGACGGCCGCCGGCTTCTGGTCGCCACCCACAACGGCGGGAAGCTTTCCGAGATGCGGGCGCTGCTTGCGCCCTACGGGGTCGAGGTCACCGGCGCCGCCGACGCAGGCTTGGCCGAACCGGCCGAAACCGAGACGACCTTCGTCGGCAACGCGCGAATCAAGGCGCGCGCGGCCGTCGAGGCGACAGGCCTGCCCGTGCTGGCTGACGACAGCGGCATCTGCATCGATGCCCTGGGCGGTGCGCCCGGCGTCCATACCGCCGATTGGGCGGAGACGGGCAACGGTCGCGACTTTGCCATGGCAATGGCCCGTGCCTGGCAAGAGCTTGAAGACGTTGACGCGGCCGCGCCCCGCAGCGCGCAGTTCCGCTGCACGCTGGTGCTGATGTGGCCCGACGGTCACGACGAAGTCTTCGAAGGAATCCTGCCGGGCAAGGTCGTCTGGCCGCCGCGCGGCGAGGAAGGTCACGGCTATGACCCTATCTTCCAGCCGGACGGCCACGACATCACGTTGGGGCAGATGCCGTCCGAGTTGAAGAACAGCCTCAGCCATCGGGCGCGCGCTGTCGCCGCAATGATCGAGAGCGTCTTTGCGTAGCGCCCCCACCCTTGCGCCGGACGCAGCGGCCGCGTCCGACGAATGGCGCGCGGGCGGGTTCGGGCTTTATGTCCACTGGCCGTTCTGCGCCGCCAAATGCCCCTATTGCGATTTCAACAGCCACGTCACGGATCGGATCGACCAACAGCGATGGGCGAACGCCCTGTCGGCCGAGGTTGCGCGGCTGGCCGCCGAAATTCCCGACCGCCACTTGGGCAGCATCTTCTTTGGCGGTGGGACGCCGTCGCTGATGCTGCCCGAGACCGTCGATGCCGTCATTCGCGCGGCGCGGGCTGGCTGGGGCTTTGCCAACGATATCGAGATCTCTCTGGAGGCCAATCCGACAAGCGTGGAACGCGGCCGGTTTCGCGGCTTTGCCGAGGCTGGCGTGAACCGGCTGTCGATGGGCATTCAGGCGCTGAATGACGACGACCTGCGCCGGCTTGGTCGGATGCACAGCACCGCCGAGGCCCGAGCCGCCTTCGACGTCGCGCGAGAGGCGTTCCCAAGGGTCAGCTTCGACCTGATCTATGCCCGTCAAGGTCAGGATCGCGCCGCTTGGCGGGCAGAATTGCGAGAGGCCCTGGCGATGGCGGTCGACCACCTGTCACTTTACCAGTTGACGATCGAACCGGGCACCGCCTTCGGCGCGCGTGCGGACGCAGGCAGGCTGCGAGACCTTCCCGATGAGGATCTGTCCGCAGATATGTACGCCGACACGCAAGAAATTTCCGATGCGGAAGGGATGTCGGGCTACGAGATCTCGAACCACGCCAGACCAGGGGCAGAGAGCCGCCATAACCTCGTCTACTGGCGGCAGGGCGATTGGGCTGCCGTCGGTCCCGGCGCTCATGGCCGATTGACGCTGCCCAACGGACGAGTCGCCACCGAGGCGCACCGGCTGCCTGGACAATGGCTGACGGCCGTCGAGACGGCAGGAACGGGAGAGTTGCCCCGGGCGTTGGTGCCGCGCGATGAACAGGCAACGGAATACCTTCTGATGGCGATGCGGTTGAGCGAGGGAGTGGACAGCGGCCGGCTGGAACGCCTGTCGGGTTCCCGGCTCGACGAAAGCAAGTTGAGATCGCTGGAAGAATTTGGCGTCATCGTCCGGCGCGGCGGGCGTATTGCGGCTACTGCGGATGGTCGCCCGGTCCTGAACGCGATTCTGCGCGAACTGGCGGCCTGACGTGCGACGCAGGGCTTGGCTGGTCATTGGATGGCTGTTCACCGTCCTTGCCATGATCGGGATACCTCTTCCTGTCATACCGACGGTTCCGTTCCTGCTGGTCGCAGCCTGGGCCTTCGCCAAGTCATCGCCGGCCTTGCAGCAACAGATCCTCGACCATCCTACCTACGGACCACCGGTCCGCGCTTGGCAGGAACGGGGCGCCGTTGGTCGGATAGCGAAGATCTGGGCAATCTTGGCGATGAGCGTCGGTGTCGCAGTGTCATGGTGGGCTGGAATGCCGCCTTGGGTCGTCGCTACCCAGGCCGCAATCTGCGCCACGGTCGCAATATTCTTGGTGACGCGACCTGAAAAATAGCAGGTTTTGTGGTCAACCCGCTGATGAAGTCTACATCAGGTGTCAGCCTTGCCCGCTGAGAAGTTTGCAAAGATGATCCAGCTGGTCAAGATCACGATAGGAAATGACTAATTGCCCTTCGCCAGACGACGGATGGTTGATCTGCACCTTCATCTTAAGATGAGCAGACAAGTCAGCCTCCAAGGCTCTTGTGTCGACATCCTTTTCGCCGCTCTTCGGCGTTGGCTTCGGCTGCGCATCCTGCGGTTGCGCCAGCTTGCGCACCATGTTCTCGGTTTCTCGAACCGACAGCCCTTTCTCTGTGACCCTCCGAGCCAGCTGAGCAGCATTCGGAGCGGTGATCAAAGCTCGCGCATGACCAGCCGTCAGCTTTCCGTCCTTGACCATATCCTGGATAGGCTCTGGCAAGTTCAGGAGGCGAAGAAGGTTTGCGATGTGGCTGCGGCTTTTATTCAGCGCTTCGGCAAGACGTTCTTGCGTATGGCCGAAGCGATCCATCAGCTGTCGAAAAGAGGCAGCCTCCTCGATGGCATTCAGGTCGGCACGTTGGATGTTTTCGATGATCGCGACTTCAAGAACCTCTGTATCGCTCATCTGCCGGACGATGACCGGGATCTCGTGCAGCTGCGCCATCTGAGCGGCTCGCCATCGGCGTTCGCCTGCGACGATCTGGTAAAGCCCGTCATCCGCCGGGTGCGGTCGGACAATAAGGGGTTGAAGAACACCGCGCTGCTTCAGTGATGCCGCGAGCTCTTGCAGAGCATCAGCATCGAAGTTCCGGCGAGGCTGATCGGGATTGGCCGTTATCTGCTCAATCGGGATCAGCATTCGATCCTTGACCGTTTCTGTCGAAGAAGCACTTCCTATATCCATCTCAGCCATCAAGGCTGAGAGGCCACGCCCCAAACCACGCTTCGCAGCCCTGATTTCCGACATCACGCATTCTCCGACACGAGCTTCAGTCGAGCGGCGAATTCGGCCGCAAACTTACGGTAAGCAATACTTCCTTTAGAATTCGAATCATAGGCCAGAACTGGCTGCGCATGCGAGGGAGCCTCTGACACCCGGACGTTGCGCGGGATGACTGTTGGATAAACAAGATCGCCCAGTGTCTCCCGCGCGTCGGCCTCGACCTGTTGTGACAAGTTATTTCTGTAGTCGGACATGGTAAGAAGTATTCCGTTGACCCGGAGTCGCGGATTGGCGCTTTGACGGACTTGCTTGACTGTAGCAAGAAGCTGCGAAAGTCCTTCCAAGGCATAAAATTCTGCTTGGAGAGGAACCAGAACGCTACTAGCAGCAACCATTGCGTTGACTGTTAGCAGACCCAACGCCGGTGGGCAGTCAATAAGAACCACGGTTCCTTCTGGTGCAGCTTTCAACTGCCTCTCCAGCAGGCGGGTCCGGTCAAGGGCTTGGGCAAGCTGCACGTCTGCGGAAGCCAGATCAGAGGTCGACGGGACAAGCCGAAGATTTACGATGTCGGTCTCGACAGCCGCGACAGAAAGATCGACCTCGCCAGTCAGAAGATCGTAAACTGTAAAATGGCGCTCATCTGCGGTGATGCCAAGTCCTGTCGAGGCGTTACCCTGCGGATCAAGATCTACCAAGATAGTAGGGATACCGGATTCGGCCAGAGCTGCGCCTAGATTCACTGCCGTTGTTGTCTTGCCAACTCCGCCCTTCTGATTTGCGATGGCTATGATATGTTGTTCAGCCATGGGCCGAGACTCCGCTGATCTTCAATATTGCTGCATCAGCATCCGTGTTACTTGGAAACGCTTCAAGATCAAACTGCCATTGATGCCTCGCGGAAGCACATTCCGCGCCCCAACTGCGTCCCTTCATAAGCCATGCAGTGCCGTTCGGCGCTAGGTGACGTTCCACCATTGGAAGAAGACGGTCGAGTGATGCCAGCGCCCGCGCAGAAACATGATCAGCTTCTTGGGGCGGCGCGTGCTCGATGCGTTCAGCTATCACTGCCGTGTTTGTCAGGGCGAGCTCTCGCACGACCGTTCGAAGGAACGCAACCTTGCGTTGATCGCTTTCAATAAGGGTGAAGCTAAGATCAGCTTCAGCTAGTGCGATAGCAAGAATGAGCCCAGGCAAACCGCCCCCACTCCCAAGGTCTACCCAGTGTCCCGAAACATCTGACGCAACTTCCGCTACTTGAAGACAGTCTCGGATGTGCCTCTGCCCGGCGTCCACCAAGGAACGCGGAGAGACAAGGTTGATCCGGGCATTCCACTTCTCCAGCAACTCTAGATATCGCTGAAGCAGACTTTGTGTTTCACGTGAAACAAAAGTCATGCTCGCCGCCGCATACCAGCTGCTATAACAAGCAAGGTAAGTGCAGCAGGCGTCATGCCCTCAATTCCCGCCGCCTCTGCAAGCGTCGAGGGACGACGCCGTGTCAACTTCTCTAGAAGTTCTCCCGAAAGGCTCGACAACTTGGAATAATCAACATCTACCAGTGAAACTGACTCATTCTCCTTGATGCGAGCAACGTCCTTCTCTTGGCGGTGCGTATACTGATGATATAGCGCGTCATTATTCAGCTGAATTCTGGTTGTCGCAGAGATGAGATCAAGTTCCGGGAGAAGCTTTGTGAGTTGGTTGTTCGTAATACTCTGATACCCCAGCAAGCTAAAACCATCTCTCATGTGACCATCAAGACGAACTTCAACTCCTGACGCGCGCAACTCGTTTGGGGAGAACCGTTTTGCGGACAGGGATGACCGTGCGGCGACGTATGCCTGCTGCCGCGTCGCAAAATGATCATAACGTGCCTCTCCTACAACACCTAGGGCAAAGCCTTTCTGTGTCAGTCGTTGGTCCGCGTTGTCAGCTCTGAGGGACAGGCGAAATTCGGCGCGTGATGTGAACATTCGGTAGGGTTCCGTCACTCCACGTGTAACCAGGTCATCAATCAGAACGCCGATATAGCTCTCGGTTCGGCTAAACGCCACCGGTTCCGCACCCTTGGCGAAGAGCGCAGCATTGATACCCGCAACTATACCTTGCGCTGCAGCTTCCTCATATCCTGTCGTTCCATTGATTTGCCCTGCAAGATAGAAGCCGGTCAAATTTTTGACAGCGAGTGTTGCGTCCAGCGCCGTTGGGTCAACATAGTCATATTCTACAGCGTACCCTGGCTGCAAAAGAACTGAATCTTCGAGCCCCTTTATTGATCGGACATACGCCTCCTGCACATCTGGCGGAAGCGAAGTCGATATACCGTTGGGGTAAACAGTGTGATCATGAAGCCCTTCCGGCTCGAGGAATATCTGGTGCGACGACTTATCAGCAAACCTTGTCACCTTGTCCTCTATAGAAGGACAATACCGCGGACCTCGGCCTGTGATCTGACCTCCGTACATCGCAGAACGGCTTAAGTTCCCGCGGATGATGGCGTGCGTGCGCTCGTTGGTCTCAGTGATCCCGCAGGAGACTTGCTGAGCGCGAGGCGCTACGTTGAGATACGAGAACATCACCGGCTCTTCATCGCCTCGCTGCTCTGACAGCAGGTGCCAAGCGATGGTTCGTCCATCTAGACGAGGCGGCGTGCCCGTTTTTAGCCTGCCCAACGGAAGAGCAAGGTCCTCTAGATCGCGTGCCAAGCTCTTTGATGTTGCGTCACCCCATCTTCCTGCAGGACGTGTCGCATCGCCGATATGGATCATGCCATTCAAGAAAGTTCCCGTGGTCAGGATGACGGCCCTACAACAGAAGGTCTCTCCACGCGCGGTATTAACCCCCACGACCCTCCCTTGGTCCATCGCCAAGCCTGTCACCTCGCAAAGATGAAGCTCGATCCCCTGATAATCAGCAAGCAATCTCCTAGCGGCGGCGCCATAAAGTGCGCGATCGATTTGCGCTCGAGGTCCTTGCACTGCGGGCCCTTTACGGCGGTTCAGCAACCGAAACTGGATACCTGCTTCGTCGGCAAGCCGTCCCATGACACCATCAAGTGCGTCAATCTCTCGGACAAGATGACCCTTGCCCAAGCCGCCGATTGCCGGGTTACAGGACAACGTTCCGATGTCGCTCTCCCGCATCGTCAAGAGAGCCACAGAACAGCCCATGCGCGCTGCGGCCGTCGCCGCTTCTAAACCGGCGTGCCCTGCACCTACAACGATCACATCACAATGTTTCACGTGGAACATCCTCACTTTCCGATGCAGAAAGAAGAAAATATTTTATCTAGATAGTCCTCAACTTCAATCCTGCCAATCAACCTATCAAGAGCAACTCCGGTTTGTCGAAGGGCCTCGGCAACAACTTCGGCCGAATTATCGTCACCGATGTTTAAATCGGATATGGCCTGTTCAATTTCGAGTCTCTGACGCATGTGGCTTACCAAACCTGCACCAGCCGCGCGTTGACTAAGGATCTCGAACACCTGATCCAGCAGCCTTTGGACGCCGGTCCCCGTAACTGCAGAAATAGCGATCTTGTGGTGGATGACGTTGAGATCCGCGCGTCCTTGAACGACAAGGTCTCCGTCGTACCAGACTCCCAGATCCGTCTGCCCGCTATCAGACAGGTGGATCCGTAAATCTGCTGCGGCTGCACGGTCACGTGCGCGCTGTATACCTATCACTTCGACATCATCGTCAGTGGCTTCACGCAACCCGGCGGTATCTAAAAATGTCACAGCCAAGCCTTTGAGATCCGTCCGAAGTTCCAACACGTCTCGGGTCGTTCCCGCGCGGTCGGATACGATCGCTACATCCCTTTTGGCCAACCGGTTCAAGAGACTCGATTTTCCGGCGTTCGGCGGTCCGACGATGGCAACCTCGAACCCTTTCCTGATCTGTTCTGCAGCCGAAAACCCGTCTACCTCTTGCTGCAGAAGCAGTCGAACCTCATCTATCAACTCGAAAGCGCGGGACGGAACCTCGTCCGGAACGTCTTCGTCAGCGAAGTCGACACTTACGGCGACCAATGCTCCTGCCTCGATCAACAAAGATCGCCAAAGGGCAGCTTTCTTGGCAAGTTCTCCGCCGGCGGCCCGAATTGCAAGCTTTCGCTGGCTCTCTGTTTCAGCAGCAAGCAGATCACCAAGGCCTTCGATCTCGGACAGGTCCATGCGGCCATTCAGGAAGGCCCGCTTCGTGAATTCACCCGCATCCGCGTGCCGCGCACCCGCGCGCAGTAGGGCGTCCTCAACGCGACGAACAACAACAGGAGCACCATGAAGATGAAGCTCCACCACTTCCTCGCCTGTAAAGCTCGCGCCAGCGTCAAAGCGAAGCGCAAGGACCTGATCGATGATTTCGCCAGCGTCGACGAGGTCGCGCAGATAAGCCATTCGGGCAACCGGCAAGGGTCCCACATATGCTTCGGCAGCCTGTCTGGCACCGTCGCCACTCAACCGAATGACGGAAACGCCCCCCCGCCCTGGCGGGGTGGCTTCTGCGTATATCAGGTCCATGTCGACTCCGTCAGGCGTTCATCGAATCGAAGAATTCCGAGTTGGTCTTGGTCTGCTTCATCTTCGAGATCAAGAACTCGACGGCATCGGTCGTGCCCATCGGGTTCAGGATGCGGCGCAGCAGATAAGTCTTCTGCAGGTCGCGACTGTCGACCAGCAGTTCTTCCTTTCGCGTCCCGGACTTGAGGATGTCCATCGCAGGGAAGACCCGCTTGTCCGCCACCTTCCGGTCGAGCACGATTTCGCTGTTACCGGTCCCCTTGAACTCTTCGAAGATAACTTCGTCCATACGCGACCCGGTGTCGATCAGCGCAGTGGCGATGATCGTCAGGCTGCCGCCCTCCTCGATATTTCGTGCTGCACCGAAAAAGCGCTTCGGCCGCTGCAGGGCGTTCGCATCGACGCCGCCCGTCAAAACCTTGCCCGAGCTAGGCACCACGGTATTGAAAGCCCTACCGAGTCTTGTGATCGAATCAAGCAAAATCACTACATCTCGTTTGTGCTCGACCAGACGCTTCGCCTTCTCGATCACCATCTCGGACACGGCGACGTGCCGGCTTGCAGGTTCATCGAAGGTCGACGACACGACTTCGCCGCGCACGCTGCGCTGCATGTCGGTCACCTCCTCGGGACGCTCGTCGATCAGCAGGACGATTAGATAGCATTCCGGATGATTGCGCTCGATCGAATGGGCGATGTTCTGCAGCAGCACCGTCTTGCCGGTCCGCGGCGGCGCGACGATCAGCGACCGCTGGCCCTTGCCGATCGGCGACACCAGGTCGATGATCCGCGCGCTGCGATCCTTGATGGTCGGATCCTCGATCTCCATCTTCAGCCGCTCGTCAGGATAAAGCGGCGTGAGGTTGTCGAACGCCACCTTGTGCCGCGCCTTTTCCGGATCTTCGAAATTGATACGCTCGACCCGCGTCAACGCAAAATAACGCTCATTCTCTCCGGGCGCACGGATGACGCCCTCGACAGTGTCGCCCGTCCGCAGAGAGTGCTGCCGGATCATGTCGGGGCTGACATAGATGTCGTCGGGACCGGGAAGATAGTTGGCCTCGGTCGACCGCAGGAAGCCGAAGCCGTCCTGGACCACCTCCAGCACGCCATCACCGCCGATATCCCACCCCTCTTCGGCATGCTCCTTGAGGATCGAGTACATCATCTCGCCCTTGCGCATGGTCGAGGCGTTCTCGATCTCCCATTCCTCTGCCATGGACAGAAGGTCGGCGGGGCTTTTCGCCTTGAGGTCGGACAGGTTGAGGCGTTCTTCGGTCATATCGGCGCATGCTTTCAGCCACACGACGGATCGGGTAGCGAATAAGTTCTGTTCGGAGAATCCCGCACCGGACGGGCGGGGTTGCCGCGCATGTAAGGCGCGGACTGTCCCGAGTCAATATTTCGATTAGAACTTGACGATGACGGCCGACACGATAGCGATCATCAGGATCGTCGGCATCTCGTTCATCATCCGATAGCTGCGTCCCGCCCTGCCCTGTCCTCCGGCCAGCTGGCGCCGCTCTCGGGCGCACCATATGTGAAACCAGCTCATCGCGATCACCGCGCCGGCCTTGACCCAGGGCCAAGTCAGCGACCAGTCGACGATACCCGGCGTCAGAACAAGCGTCAGCCCACTGATCCAGGTCGCGATCATCGCTGGATTCATGATCAGGCGCAGAAGCTTGTCTTCCATGATCACGAAACTGCGCGTCGGCTCGCCTGCCTGTGCAGGACGTTCGGCATGATAGACGAACAGCCGGGGCAGATAGAAAGCCCCTGCCATCCAGGAAATAACCGCCATCACGTGGAACGCTTTCACGTACGGATAGATCAGCAAAAGCCAGTCGAGCATCGGGAACCTCGTTTCCTCCCCCTTAAATAAAAAGAAGAATGAAAGGAATGTAGTTGTAGTAGGCGCTGTGGATAGCGGGACAAGGACTCTGTTCACTGGAATCTCCGCAGAATCAGGGACTGTGGATAACGAAGGGGAAAATTAGTGTCAGGTCTGTAAAACCGTTTGTTAACATCTAGATGTAATGGGGATAACTTTGCGGATAATGATCCTGCATCCAAGTTCTCCACAGATGGTTCGGATAACGCTTCGGACTTGTCCAGATGTGAACAAACACGTGTCGTTCCCGTCCTGTTCTGTGGCCGAATCCTGCCCTTGAAGACCCTTGACGCAGTTGCACCCAAACTCGGCCCCGATTCCCCCAGCGGATTGTCCACAGGCTTGCCGTCCAAGGGGTTGAGCCGCATCGGCCACAGCCAGCGGCCGATGTCGTCACGGGATCTTTCTTCGCCGCCGCACTCGGCCTAGGCTGATCGAAATTGCAGCCAGCCAGAAAGTCCGATGACCGCCGACCTTCCCGCCAGCCAGATCGCACATGCGCCCCTTGCAGGCGTCATCGGAATGCCGATCGTGCATTCCAGATCGCCGCGCCTTCACGGGCATTGGCTGGCGCGTTACGGGCTGCCAGGACACTACGTCCCCGTTCCCGTGATGCCCGAACACCTGGCCGAGGTTCTTCGCGTCATGCCGCGCATGGGCTTCGTCGGCGCCAATGTCACGATCCCCCACAAAGAGGCTGTCCTGACGCTGGCCGATACCGTCACCGACCGGGCCGCGCTGATCGGTGCGGCCAACACGCTGATCTTCCGCCCCGACGGCAAGATCCATGCCGACAACACCGACGGCTATGGCTTCGTCGCCAACCTGCGCCAGAATGCGCCCGACTGGACGCCCGACCACGCAACCGCCGCGGTGATCGGCGCCGGCGGCGCGGCCCGGGCCGTCGTCGCCTCCCTTCTGGACAGCGGCGTCAGCGAGTTGCGGATCACGAACAGGACGCGGTTGCGCGCGGAACAGATCAAGGCCGAGTTCGGTGCCCGGCTGGTGGTTTATGACTGGGCGCAGGCCGGCAACATGGTGGAAGGTGCCACGACCGTAGTCAACGCCACCTCGCTGGGGATGGAGGGAAAGCAGCCTTTGCGCATCCCTCTCGACGCGCTGTCGCCCGGCGCTGTCGTGACCGACCTCGTCTATACCCCGCTGATGACGCCCTTCCTGGCAGAGGCTCAGGCCCGTGGCTGCCATGTCGTCGACGGGTTGGGCATGCTGCTGCACCAGGCAGCCCCCGGCTTCGAACGCTGGTTCGGCCATCGCCCCGATGTCGACGAAGAGGCGCGGCGGGTCGCGCTCGGATGACGTTCCGCCTTGGCCTGACCGGTAGCATCGGCATGGGCAAATCGACGACGGCGCAGATCTTCCGCGACCTTGGCCACCCCGTCTGGGACGCTGACCAGTCGGTCCACCGGCTCTATGGGGTCGGCGGTGCGGCCGTCGAACCGGTTGCCGACGCCTTTCCCGATACCCTGCGGGATAACGCCATCGACCGCGACGCCCTGAAATTGGCAATCCGCAAGGACCCGACTGCGCTGGCGAGGCTGGAACGGATCGTCCACCCGCTGGTCGCAGAAGACCGCCAGTCGTTCTTGTCCCGCCACCACGACACTCCGCTTGTGGTGCTGGATATCCCGCTGCTGTTCGAAATCGCCGCCGCTCCTGACGTTGATGGGATCGCGGTCGTCTCGACCGATGCGGAAACGCAGGCGGCGCGGGTGCTGGCCCGCCCCGGCATGACACCCGAGACGCTGCGTTTGATCCTTGCACGGCAGATGCCGGATGTGGAAAAACGAGCCCGCGCCGATTGGATCATCCCGACCGATACCGTGGAAGGCGCGCGCCAGGCTGTTGCCCGCATCATCAAAGAGGTCATCCCGAATGCGTGAGATCGTTCTCGATACCGAAACCACCGGCTTCGACGCCGAGGGCGCCGACCGCATTGTGGAAATCGGCGCGCTGGAACTGGTGAACCATCTTCCGACGGGCCGCACCTACCACGTCTACGTCAACCCTGAACGCCCTATGCCGAAGGAAGCCTTCGACGTTCACGGGCTGGGCGACGACTTCCTGCGCGACAAGCCCCTCTTTGCCGAGGTGGCGACCGGGTTCATCGATTTCATCGGGACGGACGCAAAGCTGGTGATCCACAATGCCAGCTTCGACATGAAATTCCTCAACGCCGAGTTGCGCCGCGCCGGCTATCCAGTCCTTCCGCCGTCGCGGGCACTGGATACGCTGATGCTGGCGCGCGAGAAGTTTCCCGGCTCTCCGGCGACTCTCGATGCGCTTTGCCGCCGGTTCGGCGTCGACAATTCGGGGCGCGACCTCCACGGGGCGCTTCTGGACAGCGAGCTGCTGGCAGAGGTTTACCTGGAACTGATCGGCGGCCGCCAGCCCGACCTGGTCCTGGACGGACCCAGCCGCGGCGCCGGGCAGGCACAGGCCGCAGACGGCACGATGCACCGGCGCGCCACCCGGCCCCGGCCGCTGCCACCCCGTCTCACCCCGGTCGAGGCCGAGGCACATGCCGCCTTTGTCGCGACGCTTGGCGAGGCCGCCGTCTGGACCCGCTACGCCTGAACCGGACGCCGGTCTTGCACCGGGCGGCGACGGGCTCCATTCTGTCCCAAACGAGATGCGGGGCGGCATGCCGAATTGGTTTCACGACACCTTGGCATTCTGGGGCGCCGTCTTCGACCGGATGGACAAGACGCACATGCCGCTGATCGCAGCTGGCGTCGCCTTCTACGCGATGTTCGCCGTCTTTCCCGGCCTTGCCGCCATCATCGCGCTGTGGAGCCTGTGGTTCGACCCGTCGGTGGTGATGACCTACCTCGACGTTGCGCACGAATTCATGCCCACCGGTGCCTCCGACATCGTCGATGATCAGGTGACCTCGCTGACGCAGAACGGCCAGACGTCGATCGGGTGGACGTCGTTCATTTCGTTCCTGATCGCCACGATCGCGGCACGGGCGGGCGTGGATGCGCTGATCAGGGGGCTGAACTCGGCCTACGGCGTCCGGTCGCATTCCACGATCTTCGGATTCCTGCTGGCCTACGGCCTGACGCTGGTGATCGTCGGAATCTCGATCGCCGGGCTGGCGACCATCGTCATCGTCCCCGTCCTGCTGAACTTCTTCGTCGTGGCGCCCGTCAGGTCGCTTCTGGTGACGGCCCTGCCCTGGGGCGGGATGTTCCTGCTGGTCATCCTGACCATCGGCATCCTCTATCGCTATGGCCCGAACGTGAAGACGCCGCGGACGCCGATCTTCACCTGGGGGGCGCTCTTTGCTGCCCTGCTATGGTCGGCGGGATCTATCGCCTTCTCGGCCTATCTAGGCAGCTTCAACAGCTACAACCGGATCTATGGGTCGATCGGAACGGTGGTGGCGCTGCTGATGTGGTTCTACCTCGCGGGCTTTTCGGTACTGCTGGGCGCGCTGATCAACGTCGAACTGGCGCGCCGCCGCCGCCTGCGCGCCGCACGCGAGGCGCGGCGCGGCTTCGACCAGCTGCTTGCCGAAAAGTCGGGTTAGCGGGGGCTTTCTGGCCCCCGCTGTTCGATCAGACCTCGAGTCCCTCGGTCGAAGCAAAGAACATCGCCTGGCTGACGGCCGAGCGGACCTGTTCTTCGCTGTAGGGCTTCGAGATCAGGAAGGCCGGCTCGGGCCGGTCGCCTGTCAGCAGCCGTTCCGGGAAGGCGGTGATGAAGATCACCGGGATGTCGCCCATGCTGGACAGCAGCTCGTTCACTGCATCAACGCCGGATGATCCATCGGCCAGCTGGATGTCGGCCAGGATCAGGTCGGGACGCGACTTGCCGGCCAGTTCGATCGCGGCGGTATGGGTCCGGGCGACGCCCGTCACCTCGTGACCCATCGCCTGCACGATACCCTTCAGGTCCATGGCGATGATCATCTCGTCCTCGATCACCATGACCTTGCCGCGCAGGGTGCTGCCCATCTCGTTCAGCGCGATCTGGACCAACTCCTCGGCTTCGGCCGCGTCGATCTGCATGACGCGCGCGATCTGGTCGGTGCGCAGCTCCTCGATGGTCCGCAAGAGCAGCGCCTCGCGCGAGTTCGGCGTCAGGCCGCGCAGGTGATCCTGGGCGCGTCGCTCGCGCACCGACATCTCGGCCTCTTCCACGGGCTGGCCCGAGCTTTGCCAGATGGCGTGGAAGGTCTTGAACAGGGCGATCCGCAGATCGTCCTCACCGTCCAGAACGCTGCGATCCGAGAGAATCGCCTCCAGCGTCGCGGCGGCATAGTTGTCGCCCGCAGTTTGGCTGCCGGTCAGGGCGCGGGCGTAGCGACGCAGGAATGGAAGCTCGCGCCCGATGTTTTGGGCCAGATCGGCAACAGTCATTACACAGTCCTCTTAATTCGCGTATTGCAAGGAACCAACTGAACCGCCTATCGGTTGCATGGTGTGCGCACAAGATTGTCGGGACTGACACTAATATGACAACCAAGAAAGACGACCGTCGGAGAGCGGCAGTGGAAAAACAGATCGATGAGAACCTCAAGAGGGTTTATGACCAAGACGCCACTGTGGACATTCCCGATCGGTTTCTGGAACTCCTGCAGAAGTTGAAGGAGCAGGAATGATCCAATCCCAGGCTTCATCCGGCCTCATTTCCTCCTTCGGTACCTGATCACATGCCTCAAACAGCTTCGGCAAACCCGCGCGACCAGCTGGTGGATCACCTGCCGGCCCTGCGCGCCTTCGCGCTTTCCCTGACCCGAGAGGGTGCAGCGGCCGACGACCTTGTCCAGGATACCATCGTCAAGGCCTGGACGAACATGGACAAGTTCCAAGCTGGCACGAATCTGCGCGCCTGGCTGTTCACGATCCTGCGCAACACCTTCTATTCGTCGCGCCGCAAGACCAAGCGAGAGGTCAGCGACAGCGACGGCATCCACGCGGCGCGCCAGGCTGCGCGTCCGGACCACGACGGCAGGCTTGCATTGCGCGACTTCCGTGCCGCGTTCCGGCAGTTGCCCGACGAACAGCGCGAGGCGCTGGTCCTTGTTGGCGCTTCGGGCTTTTCCTACGAGGAAGCCGCGGACATGACCGGCGTCGCCGTCGGCACCGTCAAATCCCGGGCCAATCGCGGCCGGCGCAAGCTGGCCGAGCTGCTGCACCTTGAGGACGGGGAAGAGCTGAACATGACGGACCAGGCCACCCTTGCGGTGATGGCGCAGAACAACGTCAGCTCGCGCTGAGGCGGCGGCGTGCTCAGGCGCATCACCGACCGGCTGGAATTCACGCGGCGTCTGGGATTCCGCCTAGGCGGTCTTCTGTCCGTCGCGATCCTTCCCATTGGCCTGATCTCCCTCGTCCAGAACCTGCACCTGTCGCGAGAGGCCGAACGCAGCGCCGAGATCGCACTTCTGGGCCGCACGGCATCGGCGGCGGCGGGCGAACGCGCGCTGCTGCAAAGCGCGCTGGGATCGGCCGACGCCTTGGGCCCTGCGGTGCTGGAAAGCCTCGACCGCCCCCAGATCTGCTCGCAGTTGCTGCGGAATTTCGTCCAGCGCAGCGGAACGTATCGCCACGCCGCGTACATCCCCCTGGACGGCATCGTCGAGTGCACCTCGGCCGACGCCGCCGACGTTCCGCTGGACCTGTCCGACACCGACCTGATGCGGGAATTTCGTGATTCGCCGACCACGGCCGTGACGGCAATGTCCCATGGTCCGGTCAGCCGCCAACCCGTCGTGGTGGTGGTACAGCCGCTCTATCGCGACCGCGACCTGATCGGCATGACTGCCCTGTCGCTGACGCAGGAACTGCTGCGATCAACCCACGCCATGGACTTCGGGACCGAGGGCGCGCGGATCCTGACCTTCAACAACCTCGGCCACGTGCTGAACGCCGATGTCAGCGACGGGGGCGACCCGCAGGCCCTGCTGCCCCGCGACCTGTCGCTGGTCAGCCTTCTGGGCAGCGGCGAATCCACCTTCCGCGCCACCGCCAACAACGGCGAGACGCGGGTCTTCACCGTGGTCCCGGTCGTACCCGGCCTCGTCTACGCCTTGGGCAGCTGGAGCCCGAAGACCGCCGGCATCGGCGTCTTTCAGATGTCGCGCTTCGGGGCGGTCCTGCTTCCCATGGCGCTGTGGGTAGTGTCGCTTGCGGTGGCCTATTTCGCGGTCTTCCGCCTGGTGCTGCGCCACATCACCGTCCTTCGCGGCCAGATGCGCCGCTTCGCAATCGGCAACCGCGATGCCGCCCCCCCCGTCCTCGAGGATGCGCCGACCGAGATCGCGGATGTCAGCCAGACGTTCCACAACATGGCCCGCATCCTGATCCGCGACGAAGAGGCGATGGAACAGGCGGTGGCCGAAAAGACCGTCCTGCTGAAAGAGGTTCACCATCGAGTGAAGAACAACCTCCAGCTTATCGCGTCGATCATCAACATGCAAAGCCGGCTGATCGACGACCCGGACGCCAAGCGCGTGCTGCGTTCGGTCCAGGACCGCGTCGCGGCGCTGGCGACCATCTATCGCAACCTCTATCAGGCCGAGCAGCTGGACGCGGTCGAGGCAGACAGGCTTATCACCGACATCGTTACGCAGCTGGTCACCGCCTCTCAGGCAGCCGGGCGAGAGCTGCGGGTCGAGACTGACATCCAGCCCCTGACGATGCTTCCCGACCAAGCCGTGCCGCTGACGCTGCTGACGACCGAAGCCCTCACGAATGCCGTCAAATATGCTCAGGCCCCTGCCGACGGCGGTGTCTCCTGGGTGCGGATCGGCCTGACCTCGCCCACGCCGGGTCATGGGCTGCTCGAGATCGTGAACTCGGCTGGACCGGTGCAGGACAAGAAGAGCGCAGGCCTTGGCAGCCAGCTGATCGAGGCATTCTCGATGCAGCTCGAAGGCGAGATAACGACCGGGTTCGAGAACGGAGCCTATCGGCTGTCGCTCTATTTCAAGCTGGCACAGGCCAGCTTCGGCCACGGCGGCAATCCCCGCCAGGTGGTTCTGACTTCGGCGGCACGGGCCGGATCGCGGCACTAGCTGCTCAATTCTTCACGACGATCCAAGCCGCCGCTTGCGCCCTGCCCAAGGTGGTCTATCTTTCCGGCATGATCCATGAAGACAGCTATAACCTTGAGACCGGACGCGGACTGATCGCCTGCCCCCGCTGCGACGCGCTCCATCTCGAGGAACACCTCGAACCGGGAGAGACCGCCCGCTGCATCCGCTGCGGCACGGTCATCGCCAAGCCCCGCGAAGGCGCCTTCGCGCAGCTGATCGCTTTGGCCTTTACGTCGATGGTGCTGCTGGTGGGGGCTGTGTTCTTCCCCTTCCTGCAGGTGTCCGCGATGGGCTTCGGCAACGCCAGTTCCCTTTTCGACGTGGCGCTGGCGTTTGCCGATGGCGTCCTGCTGCCGCTGGTCCTTGCGGTTCTGGCGATGATCATCGGCCTGCCGATCGCGCGGTCGTTCCTGCTGCTCTATACGCTGGTGCCCTTGGCGCAGGGACGCACGCCCTATCGCCACGCCGCCCGCGCCTTCCGCTGGTCCGAGATCCTGCGCCCCTGGTCTATGGCCGAAATTTTCGTGATCGGCACCGCCGTCGCGTTGGTCAAGGTCGCGGGGCTTGCCTCGGTCCATCTGGGTCCGGCCTTCTGGGCCTTCGCCGCGCTGATCTTCGTCAACATCGCCTCGCGCGCCTTCATGTGCCAGACGACGATCTGGGACGCGATCGAGGAAGCAGGTCAATCCACCGAATACGGCCGCCCCGCCGGGGCCGACGCATGAGCGCCCGCGCCGGCGACCACGGTGGCCCCATCCTGACCGCGCATCGTGCCGGTCTTCTGGGATGTCACAGATGCGGCAGGGTCTGGCCGGCCGACCAGGTCGATTGCCGCCGCTGCAACGCGCACCTGCGCCCGCCCGACCGGCACCGTCTGCAGGTGGTCTGGGCCTGGTGGCTGGCCGGGTTGATCGCCTATATCCCTGCCAACGTCTTCCCGATGATGAGCACGCAGACCTTCGCGGGCCTTGCCGGCAATTCCGAGGCCACGATCCTCGGCGGAGTGGTCGAGTTGATGCACCACGGCAGCTACGACATCGCGCTGATCGTCTTCGTCGCGTCTATCATCGTGCCGGTCGGCAAGTTCATCGCCATCGCTTGGCTGGCAATCGTCGCGGGCCGGCCGGCCACGAGCGAACAGGCGCATGCGCGGCTGAAGGTCTACGAGGTGGTCGAATTCATCGGACGTTGGTCGATGATCGACGTCTTCGTGGTGGCCATCCTGTCCGCGCTGGTGCAATTGGGCTTCGTCGCCTCGATCCATCCCGGACCCGCGGCGGTTTCGTTCGCGCTGTCGGTTGCCTTCACGATGCTTTCCGCGCAAAGCTTTGATGCGCGATTGATCTGGCGGGGTCTGCCCCTGCGCAGCCGCCGCGATTCCGACGACCTTTGACGGCCAAGGACGACGACAGAATGACCGACACGCCCCAGCCCCTCAAGCCGGCAAGTCCGGTCCGCAAGACTGCCGCCCGGGCAGCGCAGGCGGGGGTCAACGTCATCTGGATCGTGCCGATAATCGCGCTGATCGTGACCCTCGGGATCGCCTGGAATGCCTTCCGAGAGCGCGGCACCCTGATCGAAGTCGTCTTTGCCGACCCCACCGGCATCACCCCCGGCGACACCGCCCTGCGCTTTCGCGAGATCACAGTCGGCGGGGTCGAGGGCGTCAAGTTCACCGAGGACCTGTCGCAGGTCGTCGTCTCGCTCCGCGTCGACAGCGACGTGGCGCAGTATATCGACGACGACGCGGCCTTCTGGATCGTCAGGCCGCAGGTCTCGGCCCAGGGCGTGACGCGCCTTGATACCGTGCTGACCGGCGCCTTCATCGAAGGCTATTGGGACGCCGAGATCAGCGAACCCGCGTCCCGCTTCGCCGGGCTGGAGCGGCCGCCGCTGGTGCGCAGCGATCAGCCCGGCACCTGGGTCACGCTGTCGATGGAAACCGCCGAGGGCCTTTCCGAAGGCGCGCCGGTCCTCTTTCGCGGGGTCGAGGTCGGGCGGCTGGAAAACGTCCGCCTGTCCGAGGGCGAGGACCGCGTCCTCGCAGATGCCTTCGTCGAGGCGCCGCACGACGCCCGGCTGACGACGGCCAGCGTCTTCTGGGACACCTCGGGCTTTTCGCTGTCGCTTGGCGCGCAGGGCATCGCCTTCAATGTCAACTCCCTGTCGTCGGTCCTGCAGGGCGGCGTCGCCTTCGACACCATCGTCAGCGGCGGCAGCGTGATCGAACCCGGCCACGAGTTCGAGGTGCAGGTGGACGAAGCCGCGGCGCGAACGACGCTCTTTGCAACCGACGACGCCAACCGGCTGCGCGTCGGCATGCTGATCGAGGATTCACTCCAGGGCCTGACGCAAGGTGCAGACGTTCAGTTCCAGGGCCTCCGCGTCGGTCAGGTGACCGACTTGGCGGTGAACCTCTCCGAGGATGCAGAGGGCAATCCCGAGGTCCGGCAGCTTGTGACAATGGCGATTTCGCCCCGCCGGCTCGGCCTGGACGAAGACGCCACCGCGGACGAAGCGCTGGCCCTGCTGCGCGAAGAGGTCGCGCAAGGCCTGCGCGCCCGCGTCGCCAGCGCAGGATTCCTGGGAACATCGCTGATGGTCGAACTGGTCGACATTCCCGACGCCGAACCGGCCACCATTGACGAGGAGACAGGGCCGAACCCGCTCATCCCCTCGGTCCAGGGCGATCTGGACGACTTCACCGCCAGCGCCCAAGGTCTTGTGGAACGCATCGGCAACCTGCCGATCGAGGAGGTCCTGAATTCGGCCCGCGACACGCTGGACAGCATCACCGTCCTGGCCACTTCACAGGACACGCGCGCCATTCCGGGCGCCCTACGCACGGCCATCGACGAAGGTGCGGCCGCACTGGCCAACATCAGCAGCATCACGACCGAACTGAACCAGGCCAACAGCGGCGAGACCTTCGCCCGCCTTCTAGACGAGGCCTCCGAGGCCTTCACCGCCATCAGCGCGGCCGCCGTCGACGTTCCGGAGGTGATCGACCAGATCGATGCCGCCGCCGCCGCGGTCGAGGAATTCGGCTTCGCCGAGATCAGCCTGCAGGCCGAGGGCATCCTGGCCGACCTGCGCGCCATGCTGGGCAGCGAGGACGCCGAACAGCTGCCCCGCAACCTGTCCAACACGCTCGAGGCGGCGACCGGCCTGCTGAACGACCTGCGCGACGGAAACGCCGTGGGCAGCCTGAACGAGGCGCTGGACTCCGCCAGCACGGCGGCCGACCAGATCGCGCAGTCGGTCCAGCAGCTTCCGGACCTGATCCGGCGCCTGCAGGCCACCGCCGCCGGCGCCGAAACGCTCTTTGCCAGCTATGGCACGCGATCGGCGTTCAACAACGAACTGATCGGCGCATTGCGCGAACTGCGCCGCGCCACCGAATCCATCGGCTCGGTCGCGCGCCTGATCGAGCGCAACCCCCGCGCCTTCATCCTGGGACGATAGACATGACGCTGCACCTTGCGCCCCTCTGCCTGCCGCTGATCGCCCTGCTGGGGGCCGGCCTGCTGACCGCCTGTTCCGACCCCGAGGACACGGGCCGCTATCTTCTGGACGCACCCACCGCCGGGATCACCGTCCCGAACCGGCTCGGCACGGCCGAGCTGAAGGACGTGACCCTGCCGGGATACGCGGCCGATCAGGAGGTCGCGTTTCAGACCGAGGACGGGGCCGTCCGGTCGAACCCCGAGAACCTCTGGGCCGACAGCCCGTCGCGGGCCTTCACGCTCAGCCTGGCCAGCGCCATCAGCGCTGTCTCGGGCGCGACGGTCATCAGTGAGCCTTGGCCCCTGGCCGAGCCCCCGGCTCGGATCGTCGAGGTGCGGGTCGAACGCGCGCTGGCGCAGGCCGACAACATCTATCGGCTGTCGGGCCGGTACTTCGTGTCCGACGACGGCTTGACGGGCGGCGGGACGAACTATGTCCGCAGCTTCGACATCCAAATCCCGATGACCACCACGGGACCCGCCGCGACGGCCGAGGCCGCCGGCCGCGCCTTGTCCCAACTGGCGCAGCAGATCGCGTCGCTGTCCGGTCCCGGCGCCACCATCGCCACCACCCGACCGTCCGCCGATCCGCTGGACCTGCCGCCGCTGTTCTAGGCCAGCGCGGTCAGGATCTGGCCGTGCAGGTGCGGCCCCGCGGTGATCATGCCGTCAACCTGCGCACGCGCGCTGTTGAAGCGCATCCGCTGGCCGCGACGGTCGCTGACAGTCGCACCCGCGCGTTCCGCGATCAGGCTGCCGGCGGCGATATCCCATTCCCAGCATGCCCGCAGCGACAGGGCCGCGTCGAACTGTCCCTCGGCCGCCAGGCACAGCCGCCACGCCAGCGAGGACCGGAACTCTCGCCGGAAGGCCGGCATCGGCCCCCGCCAGTTCGCCGCTTCGGAAACCGCGCGATAGGTCAGGACCCGCGCGCCGTCGATGTCTGCGTCGCTTGGCCGGATCGGCTGGCCGTTCAGCAGTGCGGGCCCGCCTTCGACGGCGGTGTAGGTCAGGCCACGTACCGGCAGATGCACCACGGCGGCGATGATCCGGTCATTCTCGGCCACGGCAAGAGAATGGGAGAACCCGTCCTGGCCGTCGATGAAGGCCCGGGTGCCGTCGATGGGGTCGATGATGAAGCAGCGGCGCGCGTCCAGCCGCGCGGGGTCTGCCTCGCTTTCCTCGGACAGCCAGCCATAGTCGGGACATGCGCCGGTCAGCCGCGCCTGGATGGCGTCGTTGACGGCCAGGTCGGCTTCGGTCACCGGGCCCGCGCCGCCGCCCTTGTCCCAAGCCACCGGATCGCGCCGCCAGAAGCGCAGGGCGATCTGCCCTGCCTCGATGGCGGCTTCCGTCAGCAGGGCCAGGTCGGCCTCAGGCGCCCGCAACTGTCATGCCGTCGACCAGCAGGCTGGGCACCTCGGTCGCCCGCCAGGGCAACGCGTCGTCGGCCGCGATCAGGGTCATCAGCATGTCCCTCAGATTGCCGGCGATGGTGCATTCGTTGACCGGATATGCGATCTGGCCATTCTCGACCCAGAAGCCCGCAGCGCCGCGGGAATAGTCGCCGGTCGTCCCGTTGATCGACGCGCCCAGCATCGATGTCACCACCAGTCCCCGGCCCATCTGCGCGATCAACTGCTGCTGGCTGACCTGCCCCGGCGTCAGGACGACATTGCTGTGGCTGGGCGACGGTGCCGAGGCCAGGCCCCGGGCAGCCGATCCGGTGCTGTCCATCCCCAGCTTGCGGGCCGTCGCAAGATCCAGCGTCCAGCCCTGCAGCACGCCGCCCGCCACGATGTTGCGGACCCGCGTCGCCATCCCCTCGGCGTCGAACGGGCGCGACGACGGGTAGCGCGGCCGCAGAGGGTCCTCGACAAGGTCCATTCCCGCTGGCAGAACGGCGGCGCCCAGGTCGCGGCGCAGCCAGCTGGCCCCGCGCGCGATGGCGCTGCCATTCACCGCCGACAGCAGGTGCCCGATCAGCGACGCCGACACGCGCCGGTCATAAAGGATCGGGAAGGCCCCGGTCGGCGGCTTTCGTGCCCCCGCCCGCGCCAGCGTGCGTTCCGCCGCCAGCAGGCCGATCTCCTCGGGCGTGGGCAGGTCGGCGGCGAAGACGCGGGATTCGCCGGCATAGTCGCGTTCCATCCGCAGCCCCTCGCCGGTAATCGCCACCGCCGAGAGCGAATGCCCCGTCCGCGCATAGCCGCCCGAAAACCCGTTCGACGCCGCCAGCCACATGCGCCGGTGGCTGTATCCGGCATTGGCGCTTTCCAGCTGGCTGATGCCCGCGACCGACATGGCCGCAGCCTCGGCGCGCAGGGCCGTGTCCTGAAGATAGGAGGGGTCCGGCTCGGGCGCGTCCTCGGCGATCTCCAGCCCCTGTGCGTTGCGGACCGCCGACAGCTGCGATGGATCGGCCAGGCCCAGGGTGTCGTCCACCGGCGCCTCTTGCGCCATGGCGACGGCGCGGGCGGCCATCTGGGCGATGGCCTCGGCCGCGTGGTCCGAGGACGACACCGCCGCCTGCCGGCCGCCGATCAGGACCCGAAGGCCGATTTCGACGCCCTCGGCGCGCTCGGCCTGCTCCAACCCGCCGGCGCGCACGTCGATGCCGACGGCGCGGCCGTCGACGGCCAGCGCATCGGCCTGGTCGGCACCGGCACGTCGCGCGGCATCAACTAAGGCTTCGGCCAGGCGCTTCAGGCGGTCGGGATCGGCAGGGTTCGTCATGCGGTTCTCGTGCTGCGGGCGCCGGGCGCCATGAAGACGGCCGGGACAGGCGCCCCGGCCGGACGGCCCCAAGAGGGGCAGGGTTACTTGACCTGCTGGCCGTTGGCGAGGATCGATCCGTCCTCGCGGAACTCCAGCTCGGTCTGCAGCTGGTCCTCGCTGCCTTCGACCGGGCGGGCAAACATGGCGATCATCATGCGCGGTGCCATCAGCTGGTCCTGCGGCACGACGCCCATTTTCACCAGGTTGTCCAGAAGCCCGTTGATCCCCGAGAACGTGCCCTCGATCGTGCCGACCGGCTTGGTGGGATCGTCGCCGAAGGTCAGGCTGCCCGCGACATCGGCGGTGGCGCCAAGCGCGTCCAGCGAGATGTCGTTGATCGTCAGGCTGCGCGGCTGGAACGGCATCTCGGGCTCTTCGGCAGCGTCGCCCGGTGCCGGCACGGGCTCGGGGTCCAGCAGGTCGCGCGACAGTACGGCCTGGCCTTCGACATCGATGGCAAGGCTTGCAGGCTCGCGCGGCAGCGTCGCGTCGGGGTCGAAGCTCTGCCACAGGGCGTCGTCCAGCGTCAGCCCCTCGAGGATGTAGGACAGCGAGAAGGGCTGCGGCTCGGTCGAGGCAGTGGCGGGGATCTGCAGACCGAACGAATTCTTCTCGACCGCGTAGGCCAGCGGGAAGGGCATCTCGTTCGAGGTGATCCGCGTCGTCACGCCCGTGGCGCTGCCGTTGTAGGAGAGACCTTCGCTGGACATCGCGACGCCGAATTCGCCGCTGTCGGCCGCGACGGTGCCGTCCATGTCCTCGACGCTGCCGTCATCGGCGGTGGTGCTGGATTGGAAGTCCATGGTCAGCGCCCCGAGGTCGATGGTGCCGTCGACGTCGAAGCCGGCCGCAAGGGCCGCGGACGGATCGGTGCCGAAGTCGGCGGTGCCGGCCGGAAGCACGGTCGTACCGGCAACCGAAAGATCCGCGATCCTGACGGTGGCGGCAAAGCTGTCGGTCGCCGCACCCTCGGGCGCGCCTTCCGTGGTGCCTTCCGATGCGTCAGCTGCCGGGCCGGTGGCGCTGATCTCCATCTGCAGGCTTTCGGCGGTGGCATCGATCGTGTTGCGGGTGCCGCCGTCCTCGGACCTGGCCGTGGTCTGGGTGCCCGCCACGCCGGTCAGCGCCACGGTGACAGGGGTCTTGTTCTGGTCGTCCAGCGCGCGGCCCGTCATGGTCACGGTGGGGATGGTATAACGGTGCTGCATCTCCTCGGGCGTGCCCGAGGAGACGGTCTCGTTCCCCGGCATCTCGATGGACATGGCGAAGCCGACCTCCTCGCCTTCGGGCGTCGTGTTGCGGGCCTCCAGCGTCATCTCGCCCTCGACCACCGAACGGACGTCTCCGCCGCCGGTCTGCGACATGTCCATCCGCGGCACCACGAACAGGAATTGCCCATCGGCATCGGGCGCGCTGGTGACCTTGATGTCCGACAGCGTCAGGTTGTCGCCGGCCGCGTCCTCGGACCCGACCTCGACCTGATAGCCCATGTCCTCGTAGCTCTGGCGGAGATTTTCCCAGACCTGCGCCGGGGTGACTTCGGCAAGGACCGGGCCGGCGCCCAGCACCAGCGCAAGAGCCGAGGTTGCAAGGGGACGAAACATGGCGGATACCTTTCGCAAACCAGAGTTCCGTGGGATTCCTGCCACAGTGCCGCCGAAAGGGAAAGGGAACAAGTCGTGATCCGCAGCCAGCTTCACGAGGGCATGGCCCTGCTGACCATCGACCGCCCCGACAAGGCCAATTCCCTGACCGCCGCCATGCTGCGTGACCTGCTGGCCGCCGTGTCCGACGCGCGGATGGCGGGCGTGCGCGCGCTGGTCCTGACGGGGACGGGCCGCGTCTTCTCGGCTGGGGCCGACCTTGACGAGGCGCGCGCGGGCCTGGCCACCGCCCCCGAATGGGAGGCGCTGTCGGGCGCGGTGGCCGCCATGCCCTGCCTGACGATCGGGGCCCTGAACGGCACCCTGGCGGGTGGCGCCTTCGGCATGGCGCTGGCCTGCGACATCCGCCTTGCCGTGCCCGAGGCGCGGTTCTTCTATCCGGTCATGCGGCTGGGGTTCCTGCCGCAACCGTCCGACACCGGACGCCTGTCTCGCCTGGTCGGACCGGCACGGGCGCGGATGATCCTGATGGCCGGCGCCCGGATCGAAGCGCCCGAGGCGCAGGCCTGGGGCCTTGTCGACCGTATCCATCCTGCCGCCGAGCTTCTGCCCGCGGCCATGGCGCTGGCCGCCGATGCGGTTGCCGCCGCGCCCGAACATGTGGCCGCCATCAAGGCGATGACCGCCTGAGGGGCCGGAACGATGTTCCTGCCGCGCCGTTACTGGCACAAGGCTGTCCCGGCGATGGCAGGTGCGGCGCAGAAGATGTCCTTATCTTCCGCATCCCGCTTGTTCCCCGCCGCGCCAACCTGCACCTGAGGGGCTGACAAACAAGGAGATTCCAGATGCGCCGTATCGCCATCGCCGCCACCCTGGCGCTGACCACCGCCCTGCCCGCAGCCGCCGAGACGATTCGCGTCGGGATGTCGGGCGGCTACTTCCCCTTCACCTTCACCCGCGCCGACGAGCTTCAGGGCTTTGAGGTCGACTTCCTGAACGCCGTCGCGGAGGAAACGGGCGACGAGGTCGAATTCGTGACCATGTCGTTTTCCGGCCTGATCGGCGCGCTGGAATCGGGGCGCATAGACACGATCGCCAACCAGATCACCATCACGCCCGAGCGCGAAGAGGCCTTCGTCTTCACCCAGCCCTATGTCTATGACGGCGCGCAGGTCGTGGTGAAGGCCGGCAACGAATCCGAGATCACCGGGCCCGAGAGCCTCAAGGGCCGGTCGGTGGCCGTGAACCTCGGCTCGAACTACGAACAGCTGCTGCGCGAGCTGCCATATGCGAACGAGATCGACATCCGCACCTATGAAAGCAACATCGAGCAGGACACCGCGCTTGGCCGGGTCGATGCCTTCGTGATGGACCGCGTGTCATCGGCCCAGGTGATCAAGGAAAGCCCGCTGCCGCTGGCGCTGGCGGGACAGCCGTTTTCCGAGATTCGCAACGCCCTGCCGTTTCGCGACGACGAAGCAGGCCGCGCACTGCGCGACCGGGTGGATGCCGCGATCACCGCGCTGAAGGAAGACGGCACGCTGGCCGAGATCTCGGGAAAGTGGCTGGATGCGGATGTCACGAAGCCCACGACCGAGGCGACCGAATAAGCGATGCGGCCGCTCGACACCGCCTACATGCTGGATCTCGTGCCGGTCATTGCCGGCTATGTGCCGCTGACGCTGTTCATGGCCATCGTGGCCATGATCGCGGCGCTGGCGCTGGCCTCGATGCTGGCGATCGTGCGGGTGCTGCGCGTGCCCGTGCTGGATCGCGTGGTGGCGGTGTTCATCAGCTTCTTCCGCGGGACGCCGCTGCTGGTGCAGCTGTTCCTGTTCTACTTCGGCCTGCCGCAGGTGGTCCCGGCCATGACCGGCATCAACGGCGTCACCGCCGCCATCATCGGCCTGACGCTGCATTTTTCGGCCTACATGGCCGAAAGCATCCGCGGCGCGATCCTGGGCGTCGACCGCAGCCAGTGGGAGGCCGCGCAATCCATCGGCATGACCCAGGGCCAGCTTCTGCGCCGGATCATCCTGCCGCAGGGCGCACGGACGGCGGCGCCGACGCTGATGAACTATTTCATCGACATGATCAAAAGCACCTCGCTGGCCTTCACCTTGGGTGTGACCGAGATGATGGGTGCCGCGCAGAAGGAGGCGGCCGGCAGCTTTCTCTATCTCGAGGCGTTCCTGGTGGTCGCGATCTTCTACTGGATCATCGTCGAGACGCTGTCGGTGGGCCAGCGCCGGCTGGAAACGAGCCTTGGAAAGGCGGTGGCGCGATGAAATGCCAGATCGAGATCACCGGCCTCGTGAAACGCTTCGGGCCGAACACGGTGCTGGACGGGATCAACCTCTGCCTCGAGCCGGGCGAGCGGGTGGCGATCATCGGCCCATCGGGGACCGGCAAATCGACGCTGCTGCGGTGCCTGAACTTCCTGGATCGCCCCGATCGGGGAACAATCCGGCTGGGTGACCTGTCCGTCAACGCCGCCCGCGCCAGCCGCGCCGACGTCCTGGCGCTGCGGCGCCGGACGGGGTTCGTGTTCCAGAACTACGCGCTCTTTGCCAACAAGACGGCGCGCGGAAACATCATCGAGGGTCTGACCACCGTGCGAGGCTGGCCCCAGGCCAAGGCAAATGAGCGGGCGGACGAGATCCTGGCCCAGATCGGGCTGGCGGACCGCGGCGACAGCTATCCCGCCGCCATGTCAGGTGGCCAGCAGCAGCGCGTCGGCATTGGCCGCGCCATGGCGCTGGACGCCGACCTGATGCTGTTCGATGAACCGACCAGCGCGCTGGACCCCGAATGGGTGGGCGAGGTTCTGGACCTGATCCGGCGCATTGCGGACGGCCGCCAGACGATGCTGATCGTCACGCACGAGATGCAATTCGCGCGCGAGATCGCCGACAGGGTGGTCTTCATGGAAGGCGGGCGGATCGTCGAGCAGGGGCCGCCCGAGCAGATCTTCGGGCGTGCGCAGGACGATCGCACCCGCGCCTTCCTGCGCCGGGTCGGTTAAAGACCGGCGGTGCGGAAATAGACCTCTGCCTCGCGTCGATCGGTATAGCCGATCCCCGAGGCGATGATGCAGCTGGTCTGATCCTCGCGCGCGGCAACAAGCGTCCAGGTGCCCATCTGATCGGACCCCCACAGTTCGGTGTTGCCCTCGGCGTCGACGCGGCGTTCGCTGAAATCGTGGTCGAGGGTCTGCGCGATCTCGGCGTCGCTGGCGCAATAGGGTTGGTCGTCGATGGCCATGTCAGAGAGCGGCATGTCCTCGATGTCCTGAAGCAGGGCTGCAGGCGCAACGCCCTGCATGGCGGACCAGGCCTCGACGGGCTGGTGCGTCGGGGTGGCGGCGGAAACCGGGACAGCCGCCAGCAGCGCGACGCTGCCGGCCAGTCCAAGGCGGGCGATGCGGTTGGCGATGCAGGTCATGATCTGGGCCCTTTCCAAAGGTTTCGTCATGGTATTCGCCAGCAAAACGCGGGTTTTGAGGCGAAGGTTCCCGGAACGTCCCGTCACCTGGCTGTGACGCGCCGCGAGCCGACAGCTCTTGCGCGCTGGTCAGGCGAGGGAACATTGATCGGGGCGCGGCCTGGAATCCTGCCGCCGTTTCGGACATGCGACGGGGGCTTCTTTTGCGGCACGACGCGTTGCGGCGGCGCCGGCGACTGTACAGATCCCCTTTACCACTTCGCTTCGGCTGAAGGTCAGCCGCGCCCAAAGAGGGTTGATGTCGAAGAGCGACACCGACTGCGAGCCGCGATCAGTAGGCGATCAGTCCCGTAGATCATCAAGCGCCGCAACGCGATGATAACGTGGTTTGCTACCTTTGCCGTATCACATGCTCGGTCTGATACTCGGTGGTGCGATTGTCAGCAAAAGCAACGCTGACGCGCATCTGCGAGTGGTCTCGACGATGAAGCCCCCTTAGCAGCCAGTCGAGGAGACCTGCCCGCCGCCGCGTCTGCCAGCGCCGGTGTCCGACCGTTCCGCACCGGCAAGCGCAAGCGCTCAAGCCCAGTTCCGGCACAGGATCAGCCGTGCCACCAGCCCCTCGGTGCCGCGGTCGAACTCCAGCCGCCCGCCGTGCTGCGCGGCCATGGTGGAGACGATGGCCAGACCCAGCCCGATACCCGAGGCCGTGCCGGCATTGCCGCCGCGCTGGAAGGCCGCGGTCAGCCGCGACAGGTCGTCGGCGGTCAGCACGGATCCGCGATCCTCGACCGTGATCCAGGCATCGCTGGCGTCGCCATCGACGCAGACGACCGCCTCGCGGCCGTATTTCAGCGCGTTGTCGATCAGGTTGGTCAGCGCCCGGCGCAGGGCCGTCGGCTGGCCGCGCATCAGCACGGTGGCGTTCTCGACCTGCGGGCGGGTAATGGCGCGGGCGAACAGATTACCCGCCCGCGCGGTCCGGCCCGGCGCGGGCCGCAGCAGCACCGGAAGGTCGACGTCCTGATAATCCGCGACCACCGCCTCGGCCAAGGACGTCAAGGAGAGCTGCCGGAAAGGTTCGGCCCCGATCTCGGCGCGGGTATAGGTCAACACGCCGTCGATCATCTTCGTCATCTCGTCGATGTCGCGCTCCAGCTTCCCGCGCAGGGCGGGGTCCTCGATCAGGGCGCTGCGCAGGCGCAGGCGTGTGGCGGGGGTGCCAAGGTCATGGCTGACGCCCGACAGGACCATTGCGCGGTTTTCAAGTGCGGCACGATCCTGCGCGACATAGGCGTTCACGGCCTCGGCAGTCTGGCGAAGCTCATCGACGCCGCCGACGGGCAGAGCGGCATTGCGTGCCCGGTGATCGCGCAGCGCCTCGGCAAAATCTGCGAACGCGGCCGAGACGTCGGCCACCCAGCCCAGAAGCAGCGCCAGCGTCCCCAGAGCCACCGCGCCGGCCAGCAGCCGCCTGTCCGACGGGGCGGCCTGACACCCCCAAACCGCGTCGCCATCGACCCGCATCCACGGCCCCGCATCCTGCTGGACGAACAGTCGCGGCTGGCTGCAGAACCGCGCCAGCGTCCGAGTCACCGACGCCAGCGCCGCCGCTTGGCTGCCGCCGCCAACGCTTTGCACCTCGGAAACGGGATAAAGAAGATCGGCCGACTGGATGCGCAGCGACAGACGGTCCCCCTGCGCCAGGTCGGGCCGGCCGCCGCCAGTCAGCGTGATGACCGTCTGCCGCCAGCCGGGGGGCAGGTCGGGTGCGTCCCGCAGCTGGCTGATCGACACGCCCTCGGGCAGGCCGCTGCCGTTTTCCAAGCTGTCATGCAGCGCCAGTCCCGCGACATAGGCGCCGCCCAGGTGCGATCGCCAGGCGGCGTCGCTGTCCATCCACAGCCAGACCGACGCGCCCCCGCCCAGCATCGCCAGCGCCACCCACAGGGTCGCCAGCGCCCGCAGCGACAGGCGGTCAGTCACGCAGGACCTCGGCCGCCAAAATATAGCCGGTGCCCCTTTCGGTGCGGATCAGCCCCGCATCCGTCTTGTGGCGCAACCGCCCGACAAGCACGTCGATGGCCCGGCCCTCGGCGGCTTCGTCGTCGTCCAAGGCGGCGGCGATTTCTTCCCGGGACAGGGGGATCAGCGGATTGGCCAGGAAGACCCGCAGCAGCGCGGTCTCGCGGCCCGACAGCGACACCTGCCAGCCGCCGGGCGCGGTGACCTCGTCGTGCCGCGCGTCATAGGTCCAGCCGGCAAAGCGCAAGACGGCGTCGCGGCGCCGGTGGGTCAGGCTGGGCGCGCGACCGGCGCGGCGCAGCACCGCCCGGATGCGCGCCAGCAGAAGGTCGGGGTTGAAGGGCTTGGCGATATAGTCGTCCGCGCCTACCTCGTATCCTGCCATCCGCTGATGATCGGCAGACAGCGCGCTGACCATGATGATGGGCACGTCCTGCGCCTGTCGGATCTCGGCGCAGACCGCGACGCCATCGTCGTCGCCCAAGGACACGTCCAGCAGGATAAGGTCCACGCGCGCCCCCGCCAGCGCCGTCAGCGCGCTCGTGCGGCTGCCGGCGGTCGTGACGTGAAAGCCCTGCCGCTGCAGATAGGCGGCCAGCATGGCGGCCATCTCGGCGTCGTCCTCGACCAGCAGCAGGCGGTGCAGGCTCATGTTCATCCTCCCCTTGGTGCGGCTTTAGCACCGGGGCAGCGGCCTTGCGTAACAGTTTGTAACATGACGTCGCGAAATCTGCGGGGTGCATGGCTGCACTGCGTTGCGCACATGGCGGGGCCTTTGGCATGATCAAGCCACACGCGGATCATCGAATCCGTGCGGGATAGATCTGGGAGGATCCATGCATATGAAATCCGTTCTGGCGGCCTCGACCGCCGTGATGCTGGCCGCGCCGGCCATGGCCGAGCCCACCGCCGAGGTGCTGCACTGGTGGACGTCCGGCAGCGAGGCGCAGTCCATCGCCGTCCTGCAGGAACAGTTCAAGGCCGAAGGCGGCACCTGGACCGACATGCCCGTGGCAGGCGGCGGCGGCGACGCGGCGATGACCGCGCTGCGCGCCCGCGTTCTGGCCGGCAACGCGCCCACCGCCGTGCAGCTGAAGGGCCCCGCGATCCAGGAATGGTACGAGGAGACCGGGCTGGCCGACATCGCCTCGGTCGCCGAGGCGAACAACTGGGCCGAAGTCCTGCCCGAACGCATCGCGGATCACATGAAGTGCGAGGGCCAATGGTGCGCCGCGCCGGTGAACGTTCACCGCGTCAACTGGATCTGGGGCAACAAGCAGATCCTGGACGAGCATGGCATCGCCATGCCGACCACGTGGGAAGAATTCAACGCCGCCGCCGAGAAGCTGCAGGCCGCCGGCGTGACCCCGCTGGCGCATGGTGGTCAGAACTGGCAGGACGCCACGATCTTTGAAACCGTCGTGCTGGGTCTGGGCGGCCCCGAGTTCTACCAGAAGGCGCTGGTCGATCTGGACCCCGAGGCGTTGACCTCGGACACGATGGTGCAGGTCTTCGACCAGATGCGCACCATCCGCGGCTTCGTGGACGACAACTTCTCGGGCCGCGACTGGAACCTGGCCACGGCCATGGTCATGAACGGCGAGGCCGCCTTCCAGATCATGGGTGACTGGGCCAAGGGCGAATTCCTGGCCGCCGGCCAGGAGCCGGGCGTCGACTTCGTCTGCGCGCCCACCCCGGGTGAGGGCTTCCTCTACAACGTCGACAGCTTCGCGTTCTTCGAACTGGACGGCGAGGAAAAGCAGCAGGGCCAGGAACTGCTGGCCAAGCTGATCATGGGCCCCGAGTTCCAGAAGACCTTCAACCTGAACAAAGGCTCGATCCCCGCGCGCAACGACGTGCCGCTGGACGAGTTCGACGATTGCGCCAAGCAGTCGGCCGAGGCGATGGCGTCGGGCTCCGAAGACGGTTCGCTGCTGCCCAGCTATGCGCATGGCATGGCGCTCCGCGGCGCGCCGGCCGGTGCGATCACCGACGTGGTGACCCAGCACTTCAACAGCGACATGTCGTCCGAGGACGCCGTGCAGCAACTGGCCGACGCCGTCGCGAACGCGATGTGATCACGGCCTGACGGCCCCGCGCCCTTCTGTCGGGCGCGGGGTTTTTCTTTGGGGGTTTATCCGGAATGGAATGGCTTGAACGCAACGTGCCCAAGCTGGTCTTGGCGCCGTCCTTCGTGGCGATCCTGATCTTCGTCTACGGCTTCATCGGCTGGACCGCCTGGATCAGCCTCACCAAATCCCGGCTGATGCCGAAATACGACCTGGACGGGTTCGGCCAGTACGGACGCCTGTTCTCGGCCCCGCGCTGGGACGTGGCGATGAACAACCTGTTCATCTTCGGCGGCCTGTTCATCGTGATCTCGATGGTGCTTGGCCTGATGCTGGCGATCTTTCTGGACCAGAAGATCCGGGCCGAGGGCGTGTTGCGCACCATCTACCTGTATCCCATGGCGCTGTCGCTGATCGTGACCGGGACGGCCTGGAAGTGGATCCTGAACCCGGGCCTTGGCATCCAGCAGGCCATCCGCGGCTGGGGCTTCGAGAGCTTCACCTTCGACTGGCTGATCCGGCCCGAGATGGCCATCTATACCATCGTGCTGGCCGCCGTCTGGCAGGCATCGGGGTTTGTCATGGCGCTGTTCCTGGCCGGCCTGCGCTCGGTCGATACCGAGATCATCCGCGCGGCCCAGGTGGACGGCATCCCGACGCACCGCATCTATTCCGCCATCATCATCCCGACCATGGCGCCCATTTTCCTGTCGGCCTTCATCGTGCTGGCGCACCTGGCCATCAAGGCCTTCGACCTGGTGATCGCGCTGACCGGTGGCGGCCCCGGCTATGCCACCGACCTGCCCGCGACCTACATGTATGCGATGGCGTTCTCGCGCGGCGATCTGGGGCAGGCGGCGGCAAGCGCGATGATCATGATGCTGGTCATCTTCGCCATCGTCGTGCCCTACCTCTACAGCGAACTGAGGCCGCGCCGTGACCAGTAAAACCGTCCTGACCAAGCGCCTGTCGCGCGACGCGCTGACCACGCCCCACACCGGCTCTGTCGCCAAGGGCCGCCGCAATACACTGCTGCGGTGGGGGTTGTACGCGATCCTGATCCTGTTCGCCCTGTTCTACCTGATGCCCTTGTTCGTCATGCTGACGACCTCGCTGAAAAGCCTCGAGGAGATCCGCACCGGCAGCCTTCTGGCCCTGCCGCGCGACATCACCTTCGCCCCCTGGGCCGAGGCCTGGTCCACCGCCTGCGCCGGCACCCAGTGCGAAGGCCTGCGTCCGTTCTTCTGGAACAGCGTCCTGATGGCGGTGCCGGCGGTCGCGATCTCGACCGTGATCGGCGCGCTGAACGGCTATGTCTTTGCGCAATGGCGCTTTCCGGGGGCGAACCTGTTCTTTGCCGCGATCCTGTTCGGCTGCTTCATCCCGTTCCAGGTGGTGCTGCTGCCCATGGCGCAGATGCTGGGCCTGATGGGGCTGGCGGGGACGATCCCGGGGCTGATCTTCGTCCATGTCATCTATGGCATCGGCTTCACCACGCTGTTCTTCCGCAATTACTATGTCACCATTCCGCAGGAACTGGTGCGGGCGGCCAAGGTCGACGGGGCAGGGTTCTTCCGCATCTTCTGGTCGATCTTCCTGCCCATCTCGCTGCCGATCATCACGGTGTCGGTCATCTGGCAGTTCACGCAGATCTGGAACGACTTCCTGTTCGGCGTCAGCTTCAGCGGGGCCGGGTCGCAGCCCGTGACCGTCGCGCTGAACAACATCGTCAACTCCACCACCGGCGTCAAAGCCTACAACGTGGACATGGCCTCGGCGATCATCGCCGCCCTGCCCACGCTGCTGGTTTATGTCGTCGCCGGCAAATACTTCATCCGCGGCCTGACCGCCGGCAGCGTCAAGGGATAAGCCCATGCCGATCCTTCAAATCGATCACCTGCAGAAATCCTATGGCGACACGCAGATCCTGCATGACATCAACATCAGCATCGAGGAGGGCGACTTCCTGGTGCTGGTCGGCCCGTCGGGCTGCGGCAAGTCCACGCTGCTGAACTGCATCGCGGGGCTGGAGCCGATCACCGGCGGCGCCGTCCGCATCGCAGGCCGCGACGTGACAGGGGTCAGCCCCAAGGACCGCGACATCGCGATGGTGTTCCAGTCCTATGCGCTTTACCCGACCATGTCGGTCGCCAGGAACATCACCTTCGGCATGAAGGTGCGCGGCGTCGACAAGGTGACGCAGGACCGCAAGCTGACCGAAGTGGCCCGCCAGCTGCAGATCGAGCCGCTGCTGAACCGCAAGCCGGGCCAGCTGTCGGGTGGCCAGCGCCAGCGCGTCGCCATGGGCCGGGCGCTGGTGCGCGACCCCAAGCTGTTCCTGTTCGACGAACCCCTGTCGAACCTGGACGCCAAGCTGCGCGTCTCCATGCGGACCGAGATCAAGAAGCTGCACCAGGACCTGAACGCCAGCATCGTCTATGTGACGCATGACCAGATCGAGGCGATGACGCTTGCGACCCGCATCGTGGTGATGAAGGGCGGCGTGATCCAGCAGATCGGCACACCGGCCGAGATCTATAACCGTCCTGCCAACATGTTCGTGGCCGACTTCATGGGCAGCCCGGCGATGAACCTGATCCCCGCGCGCGTCCGGTCCGAAGCCGGCCAGACCCGGATCGAGATCGACCGCGCGGGCGATGCGCCTCTGGTCATCACCGACCCGGTGTCGCGCGACCTGCCGGCCCAGATCGTGCTGGGCGTGCGCCCCGAGGACATCCACGAGGCCACCGGCAACGCGCATCTGCCCGGCACGGCCGAGGGTGCGGGCGGCGAGGTCATGATCGACATCGTCGAGCCTGCGGGCGCCGACACCTTCGCGGTGACGCACCTGGGCGGCAAGCCGGTGACGGCGCGGCTGCGGGCCGAAAGCGCCGTGCGGGCGCGGGCGCCGTTTCCGCTGGCCTTCGACCTCTCGAAAGTGTCCTATTTTTCACCTAAGGATGGCGTAAGGCTGAACTGAAAGGGTGACAGGATGGCGGTGCTTCTGGGGGATGTGGGCGGAACAAACGCCCGGCTGGCGATCGCGCGCAACGGCAGCATCGACCCAACCACGGTCACCCGATACCGGGGCGACGACTTCGCCTGCTTCGACGACGTGGTGCGGCGGTTCATGGCCGACCAGCACCAGCCCCACGTCTCGGCGCTGTGCATCGCGGTGGCGGGGCCGGTCAGCGGCGGTCACGCGCGGCTGACCAACCGCGACTGGTCCTTCGACGAACAGAACCTGGCACGGCTGACGGATGCCGACCAGGTGCGGCTGATCAACGACCTGACGGCCCTTGGCTATGCCACCCCGTCCTTGACGGCCGAGGGCGTCAGCGTCCTGCGCCAGGCGCCGGCCCACCGGGCGCGGAACGGGCAGGCGCTTGTTGTCGGCCTTGGCACCGGCTTCAACGTCTGCGCCGTCCGCGTCCTGCCGGGCGGCGCCATCACCGCGCTGGAGGCCGAGGAGGGTCACACCCACCTGCCCGCCAACATCATGGCACGCCTGATCGACCGTGTGGGCGCCGATGCGGCCCAAGGCTTCTTTTCGACCGAGGAGACGTTTGCGGGGCGCGGCCTCTCGCGCCTTCATGCGGCCATGACCCGCAGCGACCCGGTTCCCGGCGAAGAGGTCGCCCGCGCGGCCGAGGCGGGCGATCCGCAGGCCGTTGTCACCTATGATGTCTTCACCGAACTGGTCGGCCTTCTCTGCCGAGAGCTTGCGCTGCGCTTCATGCCGCTGGAAGGAATGTTTTTGGCCGGCAGCGTCGGCCGCAGCATCGCCGACCGCATGGACCGCTTCCAGCCGGCCTTCTTGGCGCAGGAGCACATGCGCCACATCCCTGAAAACACGCCGGTCTTCCTGATCCGCGACGACATGGCCGCGCTGCAGGGCTGTCTGGCGGCTCTGGCCTGACCGCGCCGGGTCCCGCAAGACGTGATCGGCGCCGCCGCGCGGATCGGCAAGTTATTCTGGATTCCTAAGGGTGATCCTGTTTCAATCGGCCCAAGAACGAAGAAATACGGGCAGATCCGATGCGGGCATATCTCAAGGCGATCCTGGTGGCCGGCGCGACGCTTGGCGTGGCGGGCGCGGCACTGGCGCAATCATCCTCGCCCTTCTCGGGGCTTTTCGGTCGGGGCAGCGAGGCCGAGGGTCCCGTGGACCTGCAAGTCCGCGTCGGGGGCGACGAGGACAGGCTGACCCGGCAGATCCGGCAGACCTCACTGGTCTCGGGGGCCCTGAACGAGGATCGGACGACCGGCCAGGACATCCTTGCGGCGGCGCGCGGCGATTATGCACGCATCCTGGGGCTGCTCTATGACAACGGCTATTACGACGCAGTTGTGAACATCCTCCTGGACGGGATCGAGGCCGCCGAGATTGCGCCGCTGGATGCACCCGAAATTGTCCAGCAGGTGGTCATCGCGGTCCAGCCGGGCCCGGCCTTCAGCTTTTCCCGCGCCGCCATCGCGCCCCTTGCCCCCGAGACCGAGATCTCGACGGAATACGCTCTTGGCGAAACCGCCGGCACCGGCACGATCCGCCGGGCGGCCCTGGCGGGCGTCGCCGGCTGGCGGGACTATGGCCATGCCAAGGCCGACGTGGGCGACCAGCAGATTGTGGCCGACCACGACACCGACACGGTCGACAGTCAGATCGCCCTGGCCCCGGGCCCGCTGGTCGCCTTCGGCCAGCTGAGCATCAGCGGCAACGAACGCCTGTCGGAACGCCGCCTGCGCAAGATCGCGGGCTTCCCCGAGGGCACGCGCTTCGACCCCGACGACCTGGAGACGGTGCGCAAGCGCCTGCGCCGCAGCGGCGTCTTTTCCGCTATCACCCTGGAAGAGGCCGAAAACCTTGGCCCCGGCAATACGCTGGACGTGGATCTGACGGTGGTCGAACAGAAGACCCGCCGGATCGGCGCTGGGTTCGAGATCTCGAACACCGACGGGGTGCTGGTGTCGGCGTACTGGATGCACCGCAACCTGCTGGGCGGTGGCGAACGCTTGCGGATCGAGGGGCAGGTGAAGGACATCGGCTCGGAGACCAGCGAACGCGACGACGAGATCACGATCCGCCTCGACCGCCCGGCCACGCTGACGCCGGACACGACCGGCTATCTGGAGACCGAGGCCGCCCGGATGCGCGAGGAAGACTATGACGAGGACCGGGCCTCGGTCGCGCTCGGCTTCAACCATATCTTTCGCGACGAAGAGGAAGAGCTGCTGACCGCCGACATCTCGATGCAGTATCAGTATTCGCGGGTCTTCGACGACGAGCGGCAGACCGACTTCAAGGTCCTGGCCCTGCCGATGGAAGCGATCTGGGACCGCCGGGTCGAACGCAACAATGCCAAGCGCGGCTTCTACCTGTCGGGCGAACTGGCACCCTTCTACGGGTTCGAGAACACCGGCACCGGTGTCCAGAGCCTTGGCGAAGGCCGGATTTTCCGCAGCTTCGGCGCTGACGACCGCTTCACGCTGGCCGGGCGCGTGCGCGCCGGATCGATCTTCGGCAGCGACATCGAGGAGACGCCCCGGAACTATCTCTTCTTCTCGGGCGGTGGTGGGACCGTGCGCGGCCATCCCTACCAGTCGCTTGGCGTCGAGGTGATCGAGGGACCGGACGAAACCATCAAGACCGGCGGCATGAGCGTCGCAAACGCCACCGCTGAATTCCGCGTCCAGGTGCGTGAAAAGATCGGGCTGGCGGCCTTCGTCGACTATGGCCGGGTCTGGGCCGAAAGCGGTTTCGAGGGCGAGGGCGGCGATCAGACCGGTGCCGGCGTCGGCGTCCGCTATGACACGCCCGTGGGACCGCTGCGGTTCGACGTGGCGGCACCCGTGGGCGGAGCGACCGGCAGCGGCGTTCAGCTCTACCTCGGATTGGGACAGGCATTCTGATGCGCAAGATTTGGATCATCCTTCTGGCCCTGCTGGTCCCGCTGGCCGCACTGGCGCAGGATACTGCGGATCAGACAGACGACGATCGCGGCTTCCTGACCGGTCTTCTGGAAGACAACCTGTCCGGCGCCGGCCGCCAGGTGGTCATCGAGGGTTTCGAGGGGGCGCTGTCGTCCCGCGCGACCTTCGACGAGATAAGCATCGCGGATGACGAGGGCGTCTGGCTGACCCTGCGCAACGGCGCCATTCAGTGGAACCGGTCGGCCCTGCTGCGCCGCCGGATCGAGATCGCCGAACTCTCGGCCGAGGAAATCCTGCTGCCCCGCATTCCGCATGGCGAGGGAAGCGCCGTTCAGGCCGAGGCCCCTGTGTTCGCCCTGCCCGAACTGCCGGTGTCCCTGAACATCGACCAGATCCGCGCCGCCCGGGTCGAGCTGGGCGAGCCGGTGATCGGCGTCGAGGCCGCGCTGAGCGTGAACGGCAGCCTTGGCCTGGAGGGCGGCGAGGGCACGGCGCAGCTGACCATCGACCGTCTCGACGGGCCGCGCGGCCAGTTCGTTCTGGACGCGGGCTATTCCAACGAGACCGAGATCCTGCGCCTGAACCTGGCGCTGGACGAGGCTGCCGACGGCATCCTGGTCAACCTGGCCAACATCTATGACAAGCCCTCCGTCACCGCCCAGATCAGCGGCGAAGGCGAGCTGAGCGATTTCGCCGCCGACATCCGGCTGTCGACCGACGGCCAGCCGCGCATCACCGGACAGGTCAGCGCCAACAGCGACGCCGGCCCCGACGGCACGCCAGGCACCGCCTTCCGCTTCCAGCTGGGCGGCGACATTGCCACCCTTCTGCGCCCCGAGGATCGCGCCTTCTTCGGCCAGGACACGCAGTTGCTGGCCCAAGGCTGGCGCGCCGAAACCGGACGGCTCGAGATTCCGGAACTGGATATCCGGACGCAGGCGCTGCGCATCTCGGGCTCACTTTCGACGAACGACCAGTCGGCCCCGCGAAGTGCCGAGTTGCTGGTGACACTCGGCCGCGATGCCGAGGCCGAACAAGTGCCGGTCCCGCTGCCCTTCGCCGGTGAGGGGGCCACCGTCGAATCAGGCCGCTTGACGCTGGATTACGACGCGGCCGAAGGTCAGGGCTGGACCCTGGACGGTCGCGTGGGACAGCTGGTGCTGGACAGCCTCGCCATGGGCGAGCTGGACCTGGACGGTGCCGGAGAAGTCGTGCTGGACGACGGTGCGCTGGCCGAGGTGACCGGCGCCCTGAACTTCGCCGCCCGGCAGCTGGCCTTCGACGACGCCGATCTGGCGCAGGCGGTCGGCCAGCAGATCGAGGGCAATGCCGCCTTCAACTTCACCCCCGGCAACGCCGTGGACATCACCGACCTGACGATCGACGGCGCCGACTATGGCCTGACCGGCAACTTCCTGGTGTCGGGCCTGTCCAGCGGCATCACGCTGTCGCTGGACACGGAAGCCCGCTACAGCGACCTGTCGCGCCTGTCCGGGCTGGCGGGGCGACCGCTTTCCGGTGCGGCCAATGTCACCGCGCAGGGTTATTACACGCTGCTGAACGACGCCTTTGCCATCGACGCCGAGGTGGTCGGGACCGACATCTCTGTCGATCAGCCGCAGCTGGATGGTCTTCTGGGCGGCCGCTCCGCCATCGACCTGCAGGCGCGGCGCGACGAGACGGGGCTGGAGATCGAGAACCTCAGCATCGACGCGAACCAGCTGACCGCCGAGGCGCAGGGCCTGATCAGCAGCCTGTCCAGCAACCTGACGGCGCAGATCTCAATGCCCGCCCTGTCGGAGGTCGACCCGGCCTATGCCGGATCGCTCGAGGCCGAGGCCGTGCTGTCGGGCCCGCAGGGGCAGCGCCGCCTGACCCTGTCCGGCGAGGCCGAGAACCTGGGGCTGGGCATCGAGGCGTTGGACAACGCGCTGGACGGCACGACAACCCTGACCGCCATCGCGGCCGAGACCGGAGCCGGCTATCAGCTGGAAACCTTCCAGCTTTCGAACCCGCAGCTGAGCGCCGAGGCAGAGGGAAGCTTTGTCCAAGGCGCGCTGGATGCGGTCGCCAGCTTCGAGGTCGTGGACTTGGCCGCGATCCGTGCGGACTGGTCGGGCGGCTTCCAGGCCAGGGCCGAGATCTCCGAAGAGGACGGCGCGCGTCTGATCGAGCTGACGGGGCAGGGGCAGGACCTGTCGCTGGGTTCGGGAACCAGCGACGCGCTGACCGGTACAACTCGCCTCGCGGTCCGCGCGTCCGAGCGTGACGGCGTGATCACGATCAGCGAAGGGCGGCTGACGAACGACCAGATGCGCGTTACGGCCGAGGGCGTTTATGGCGAGGGCGTGACCGAACTGACGGGCGTCGTGGACATCGATTCACTCGCCCCGTTCGGGCCGGGCTGGCAGGGCAGCGTCGCGGCCGAGGGCAGCTTCCGAGAGATCGGCGACGGCGCCCGGCGGCTGGAGGTGACCGGCGCGGCACAGGACCTGTCGCTGGGTCAGGCGCAGGTCGACGGCGCCTTGGCGGGCGAGACCCGCTTCGCCATCACCGGCGTCGAGGAGAACGGCATCTTCGCCATCGACACGGCCATCATCGAAAACCCGCGCCTGTCGGCCAGTGCCACGGGACAGGTCGGTGCCGAGGCGACGGACCTGACCGTCCAGCTGGACGCCGACGACCTGCGCTTTTTGGGCAACGGCATCGCCGGCGCCGTGGAGGCCGAGGCCCGCCTGGTGGCCGAGGGCGACACCCGCCGGATCGAGGCCAGCGGCACGGCCAGCGGCCTGTCGGTCGGTCAGCAGCGCGTGGACCCGATCCTTGCGGGGCAGACGAACTTCTCGGTGGCCGCAAGTCAGGGGCCCGATGGAATCTCGATCCAGGACCTAGACGTGTCCAACCCGCAGTTGCAGGTCACGGCGGACGGCTCGCCTGCGGGCGGGATCAACCTGGATGCACGGTTGCAGGATCTGGGCCTTCTGGTGCCGCAGCTGCCGGGTGCGGCCACAGTGGCGGGCACGATCCGCGAAGAAGGTGACAGTTTCGCCGTGGAACTGGACGCAACGGCGCCCGGCAACACGCAAATCCAGGTGTCCGGAACGGCGGCGCGCGACGGGTCGATCGCAAATCTGGCGATCACCGGCAGCGCGGATGCGGCTTTGGCGAACAGCACGCTGCGAACGCGCAGCGTGTCGGGTCCGGTCCAGATCGACCTGCGCCTGCAGGGCGCGCCGTCGCTGCAGGCGCTGTCGGGGCAGGTGCGGCTGTCGGACGGCCAGCTGGCCGATCCGGGGCTTGGCGTGCGGCTGGAAGGGATCGATGTCACCGCCGGCTTCCAGGGCGGTGGTATCCAGATCGACGGCGCGGCGAACGTGGCGGCGGGCGGCAGCCTGTCGCTGTCGGGACCGGTCAATCCGGCGACGGGGGCGGTCGACATCTCGGTCGACCTGAACGACGTCGTCCTGCGCGACCCGAACCTTTACGAGACGCGGGTCAGCGGGGACGTGAGCATCCAGGGCTCCAACGCCACGGGGCAGCTGATCTCGGGCGAGATCACCTTGGGCGAGACCGAGTTCCGGATTCCCTCCACCGGTCTGGGCGGCGCGCGGGCCATTCCTGACATTGCGCATGTCGGCAGCCAGCGACCCCCGGTGCGGGCCACGCGCGCGCGTGCGGGGCTGGAGGGCTATCCCAGCCAAGCGGCCGAGGATGCGGGCCTGGCGGGACCGCCGGCAACGCCACCCGCGACGCCCCCGCGGCTGGATCTGACGATCAACGCGCCGAACCAGATATTCATTCGCGGCCGGGGCGTGGATGCTGAAATGGGTGGCAGCTTCCGGATCACGGGGACGCCGCGCAACGTCGTTCCCATCGGCAACCTGGAACTGATCCGTGGTCGGGTCGACCTTCTTGGCAACCGCTTCAACCTGACCGAAGGCTTGGTCGAGCTTCAGGGCAGCCTGGTGCCCGTCATCCGCCTGGTTGCCGAGACCGAGCGTGACGGCATCACCACCCGAATCATCATCGACGGAGAGATCCGCGATCCCGAAATCACCTTCGAATCTTCACCGGAACTGCCGCAGGAGGAGGTGCTGTCGCAGCTTCTGTTCGGGCGGGGGCTGGACAGCATCAGCCCGTTGCAGGCGGCGCAGCTGGCCAATGCCATCGCGGTTCTGGCGGGTCGGGGCGGTGACGGGATCATCGGCAACCTGCGCGAAAGCGCGGGGCTGGACGACCTGGATCTGACCACCGACGACGACGGCAATATCGAGCTGCGTGCCGGCCGCTACCTGTCCGAAAACGTCTATACCGACGTGTCTGTCGGCGAGAGCGGGACGTCGACGATCAACCTGAACCTCGACATCACCGAATCACTGCGGGCACGCGGATCGGTGGGGAGCGACGGCGAAAGCTCGCTCGGCGTGTTCTTTGAGCGCGACTATTAGGTAGGGGACTTGCGCAGGTTGGTTGTAATCGGTGTTTGCGGCGCACCTTCTTTCAGCTTGATGGCTTGAAGTTCCAAGGCAGCAGCTTGTCGATTTCTGCCTGTGGGAGACCGCCGGCGGCCACGGCTTCCAAGGTCGCCTTGAGGTAGGCGAAGGGCTCGATGCCGTTGATCTTTGCGGTGGCGATCAGGGAGGCGATGCGGGCCTGGGATCGACCGCCTTCGTCATGGCCGGCGAAGAGCGCATTCTTGCGGGTCAGGGCGATCGGCCGGATCAGGTTCTCGACGCTGTTGGAGTCGATCTCGATACGGCCGTCGCGCAGGAAGGTCTGCAACCCGTCCCAGTGGCGGTGGATAAAGGCCAGTTTCTCGCCGAGGCGCGACTTCACAGATACGCGCCGACGCTGCAGCTGCAGCCATTCGAAGGCGGCGACGAGCGGCGCACTGGGCGCCAAGCGTGCCGAGAGCCGCTAGCCGGGGCCCATGCCGCGGATCTCGGCCAGGGTCCGGTAAAGCTCGGAAATCCGGCGAAGGCCTTCGGCCGCGATCTCGGAGCCGTCGCGGTCGAAGATCTCCTTCAGCTTGCGCCGCGCGTGCGCCCAGCAATGGGCGACGGTGATCGGCGTGCCGCCTGTCCAAGACGGTTGCGTCAGGCGATTGTAGCCGGTGTAGCCATCCAGTTGTGAGGCATGCCGTCAAAGCTCTGCAGGATGCGCTCGGCGTTCTCGCCCGCGCGGTCGGGCGCGTAGATGAAGGCGACGCCGGGCGGGCCCCGCCGCCCCATGAGCGGTCATCGCGCGCCAAGGCCCAGAGATAGCCCGTCTTCGTGCGCCCCCTGCCGGGGTCCAGCACAGGAGCAGTCGTGTTCTCCGGGGCTTGCGCGGCCCCACTGGAGCCACGGTCCCCTGCGAATTCCATGAACAGCTTGGTCGACGCCTTCAGGTCTTCGGCCAGCCGACCAACCACGGGGCCGAGGTGGAAGGCGGCGGTGCCACCCAATCGGCCAGCGTGCTGCGATGCAGCTCGACCCCGGCACGGGCAAGGATCTGGCTCTGGCGATACAATGGCAGGTGGTCCGCGTATTTGCTGACCAGCACATGCGCGCGAGCCCCCTCGGTG